>JBEPVO010000005.1:0-44214 GCA_041690975.1 Alphaproteobacteria bacterium | reverse complement strand
GCGGGCTTCGGCGATCATTCCTCCTTGCTCGATGGCGGGCTGGCGGAATGGAAGAAGACCGGTCATGCCACCAGCACGGACGCCGTGACCGGCCAAGGTCATCTTGCGCCGCTGAAGATGCAGGCCAAGGTGGTGGATGCCGACTTTGTGCAGTCCCATGCCAAAGCACCCGGCTATGATCTGATCGATGCGCGCGATGCGGTCTTTTATGGCGGGTTGGTCGCCAAGATGACCGGCGACGGTCATATCCCCGGCGCCCGCAGCCTTCCTTACACCAATGTCTATACGCCGGACGGCAAGCTGAAATCGCCCGCCGAACTCAAGGCGCTGTTCGCGGCGGCTGGGGTCAAGCCCGGCGATCATGTCGTGGCCTATTGCCAGGTCGGCGGCCAGTCCAGCGCCGTGGTCTTTGCCGCGCGCAGCGTGGGTATCGAGCCGCAATTGTATGACGGCTCCTTCGAGGATTGGTCCAAGCGCAAACTCCCGGTCGAAACCTCGAACGCGCCGGGCAAGTGACGGCCGGTATCGAACTGGTCAGCGTTTTCGCGGCTGGTCCCGGTGGCGGCAATCCTGCACCGGTCGTTGTGGACGCGGCGGGGCTTTCCGACAGCGAGATGCGGGCGATCGCCAAGGCGCATGGCCATGAAAGCGTTTTCGTCCTGCCACCGCCGGATCATTCCAGCGATTTTACCTTCCGCTTCTTCGTGCCCAATCACGAAATGGAAATGTGCGGCCACGCCACGGTCGGCGCGATCTGGCTGTTGCAGCAGCTTGGCCGCTTGCCGCGCGATCAGGTCCGGATCGCGACCTTGAGTGGAATCGTTCAGGCGCGTGTCACACAGGCGGGCGTCGAGATCAGCCAGCCCAAGGGCAAGCTTGAAGTCTTGCCGGATGCGAACCGGTCCATCGCGGACATTCTTTCCGTGCTGGGCATCGACGAGATAGCGCTGGCGCCCCAGCCGATCCGCAACGCCAGCACCAGCCGGGTGAAGACCTTGATCCCGTTGAAAAGCGCGGCGCTCCTGGATGGTCTGCGGCCCGATTGCGCAAGGATCGAACGGGTTTGCGAAGCGATCGGTTCGACCGGCCTTTACCCCTTCGCGGTTTCGGATGCCGAACGCCGCGTATTCGATGCACGGCAATTTCCCAAATCCTCGGGTTATCCCGAAGATGCCGCGACCGGCATTGCTGCCGCGGCCCTGGCTTTTGGTTTGCTGGAGAGCGGGCAGGTCGATGCCGACGAGGCTATCCGGGTGCGTCAGGGCAGGGCGATGGGCCGGCCTTCGGAAATCCGGGTCCGGTTCGAGACCGGCGCGGCAGGCACGGTGCTGGGATGCTGGCTGGGCGGCGATGTGCGGTTCGAGCACGCGCCGGGCAACTGATGCCCAAGCGCAATGTCTCGTGACCGCAAACGCTATTCGGCGGCGGCGGACATTTTCGCCGGTTCACCGATCAGCGAGCGGCCGGAATAGGTCGCTGCCGGAACGCCGAAATGGGCCAGCACGGTGGGCAGCACGTCGAGGATGGATACTTTTTTGTCCGCGACGTGATGGGTGCCCCGGCGTATCCAGAGACAACCATCGGGATGGTGTCGCCCACTCTTCATGCCTTCGATCTGGTAGAAGGGCTCGAAGAATTTGATCGGCGGCGCGTTGGTGCCCAGATCGAGCATCGCATCCTGTGACAGCTGGGTGCGGAGCTGGCAGCCGAAATAAATGCTGGTGGCATCGGCATCGTCAAAGCCGAACACGGGCTGGCCGTCATGGGTAACGGCGCCCAGCCGTCGCTTTGCGTCTTCCATCTCTGCGGGGTTCTGGAAGCGCGCAACGAATTGATGGGTCATGACGGGCTCGAGTTTTTGTGGCGCGATATGCAGCTGCCGCAAAAGCTTGTTCACATCGCGCGGACGATAGAATCTGTGGCCGCCCACCGCTTCATATTTGAGATAGGGCTGCTGGCTAAGCGCGGTCGCGAAGATCAACGTGGCGTCGTCTCCCGCCAGGCGTACGAACTTGCCCAGCAACGCATCCATCTTCTGATAGCCGTACAGGATCGCATCCCTGTAGGCGGCGATTTCGGTCTCCCCGGGCCTTACCGAGAAAGCCTCCGGCGCCATGTGCCGCCAGAAGGAATGCTGGAGATGCGCTGTGCTGTTGACGAAGAAGGTGGAGAAGGCGGGCTTTTCCCGCTTGAAATAGTGCCGGAAAACATCGAATTGCAGCATGTCGAGCAGCACCGCTCGCTTCCAAGATCCGCCGCGGATTTTTCCGCTGACCAATTGCCCGACGATGGACCGAACCGTCCTCAGGGAAAGCCCGTGCCTGGTCATGAACCACAGAAACTGCGTCAGGTCGCCAAGCGACAGGCCGGCATCGCGGTTGGAATATTCCTTCACCTGATGCGACACCATCTTGGTGTAAGGCCGCATATCCACCGGATAGGGCAGTTCATTGTCGCACCAGGGATCGGGAATGTAGCGTGCGCCCTTGGCGGAAATACGCCGCGCATTCATGCTGGAGCAATTCCATACCGAAAAACCTTGCGCCGACAGGATGCTCCAGACGTCCGGATGCGATGCGCGCGGGCCGTCGGTCAGATGAAAAACATTGTGCTGGGAAAATGGCAGCCCGGTGTGCAGCGAATACCATTGAATCCAGGGTTCGAGATTCGGCCCTTCGCCCTCATCCGCCTGCGTGGTGAAGACTTCCGATTGGGCATGAAATTTGGCGAAGTTCGGGAGCTTGCCCTCGCCCATCCATCGCGCAAGAAGTGACGGACAGAGTTCGTTGAACTCGATCAGAATCAGCGGTTTCATTGGTGGAAAGTCTCGATTGCCCTGGCGCGATGATAGGAATTTGAGGTGTTCAAGGCAACCATATTGGCAAATCCGGCTTAAGATTCAGTAGCTTGGGACGCGACCGTTGCGCGGTTAAATGACCGGGCGATGCGGTTTTTTACCATTAATCGTGAATTGCGCGGTCCTATCGGAGTTTCCGCGCCGCAGATCCGGGGAAATCCGCGGGCGATGGTGCACGCCGACAGGCACCTGTCGCGGTTCCCGTGCCGGTGCTAATCATGATCCAACGATAAGCAAAACCGGCCGGGAGATGTTCATGTTGAAATCGCTTTTGTTCGCTGCTGCCATTGCCACCGCAACCGTCGGCAGCACGGGCGCCTGGGCCGCCGGGCCGCGCGATGCATTGCTGGTGACATCCGCCTGGCTGACACAGCACACCACCGACAAGGACCTGGTCATTCTGCATGTCGGGTCGCCGGACGGCTATAAGGCCAAGCATATTCCCGGCGCGCAACTGGTCGGGCCGAACGGCCTGACGGTCAAAAGCCCTGAAGGCCTGATCACGGAATTGCCGCCGCCGGAAGATCTGCGCGCCGAAATGCAGGCGCTGGGAATTTCCGACCGCTCGCGTGTCATCGTCTATAGCGAAAATGAAGGCATCGCGCGGGCGACGCGTATCATCCTCACTTTGGATGCCGCCGGTTTCGGCAAGCGCGCTTCGCTGCTGGATGGCGGCCTCAAGGGTTGGGAATCCGACGGGCATGCCGTCAGCGCCGACGCCGCGCCGGCCACCGCCGTGGTCTTGTCGCCGCTCAAGATGCAATCGCGCATCGTGACCGCTGATTATGTGCAATCACATCTGAAGGCACCTGGCTACACAATCGTCGATGCGCGCGCGCCGGAATTCTACAATGGCGAGAAGCCCGGCATCGAAGGCGCGGTTCCCGGTCATGTTCCAGGCGCCCACAATATCCCCTTCACCACTGTCAGCGGTCCCGACGGCAAGTTGAAATCGCCGGAGGAATTGCGGGCCATGTTCACCGCCGCCGGGGTCAAGTCCGGCGACCATGTGATCGCTTATTGCCATATCGGCATCCAGGCCACGGCGGTGATTTTCGCGGCCCGCACCCTGGGCATAGACGCCCAGCTCTATGATGGTTCATTCCAGGACTGGTCCAAGCGCGGCCTGCCGGTGGAGATGCCCCCGGCCAAATAAGCGGGCCCCGGCGTACGGAAACTTAATGTGACGGGGCCGGGATTGTTCGCCAGACTGCGGGCGTTGCGTTGTCCGGCGGGTGAGGAATGGCAAAGTTCATTCTGGGGCTTGTGACGGGTCTGGTCATCGGCCTGCTGTATTCGTCCTATTTCGCCAGTCCCGATTTGAACGACCTCACGCGCAAGGCGCGCGCGACGATGTCGCGGCACATGCCGGTGAACAATTAGCGCTGTGCGGTTTTGCAATCGGCGCTTTGCACGAACTGGATGATGTCGTCGCGCAAGCTGGTGCGCCCGCGAAAGCCCGGCGCCAGCGACAGAATGATTCCGATATGACCGATCCCCGGATAGCTCACCAGCCGCACCGGGCTGCTAAAGGATTTCAGCTTCTGCGCCATGTCGGAACTGTTGCGTGGTGACACGGTAGTGTCCGCTGTGCCTGCGGCCAGCAGCATGGGCGGCCGTTTGCCGTCGATATAGGTTATGGGCTGGGTCTCAGGCCGCCGCGCCCCGCCGAACATCGTGATCAGATGATCGTCGGTCAGCGGTAGGAAATTATAGGGGCCCGCGATGCCGATCACGCCGCAGACCTGGCTGATATCGGCGCCGGCTTTTTGCAGATAGCTTTTGTCCGCCGCCAGCATCACCGCGTTATAGGCGCCGGCCGAATGTCCAGCCAGGAAGAGGCGATGGGGATCGCCGCCATAATCCGCGACATGGTCGCGGACATAGGCGAAGGCATCGGCGCTGTCGTCCAGGAAGGCGGGATAGCGAATTTGCGGAAACAGCCGGTAATCCGCGACAGCAACCATGATGCCTTTGCTGGCAAAGGCCTGGCCCAGCGCCAGATAGGTATCCTTGGACCCGGTCTCCCAGGAACCGCCATAAAAGAACAGCATCACCGGCATCTGCGCCGTCGCCACATCGGGGACGTATAGGTCCAGCTTCTGACGCGGGTCCGCGCCATAGGCCAGGTCGCGGACCACATGATAGCCGCTTCGGGATACCGCCAGATTAAGCACCGAAACCGGCGAACAGGCTGCCAGCAGGGCGCCCATCAGCGCCGCAAATCCTGTCTTCCAGCCTTTATGCATGTCGTTCTTCGCCTGGGGTCGGATTGGCAATGATCCGGCGGTGAAAGGGTTGCGTACAAGGGTCATGGCAAAGATTGCAGTGATTGGAACGGGAATATCCGGCCTCTCGGCCGCCTATCTCCTGCATGAACAACATGACATCACCGTCTATGAAAAAGCGGACCGGCCAGGCGGTCATAGCCGCACTGTTACGGTGCAGCATGGCAATCAGATCATTCCGGTCGATACCGGCTTCATTGTCTTCAACGAAAAGAATTATCCGAATCTGACGGCGCTGTTTCATCGCCTCGGCGTGACGGTCAAGGACAGCGACATGAGCTTCGGCCTCACGGTCGATAATGGCCGGCTGGAATGGGGCGCCAAAGGCCTCAATGCCGTGTTCGGTCAGCGCGGCAACCTGTTGCGCCCCAAATTTCTTAAGCTGGTGTTCGATGTCCTGCGCTTCAACGCGCAGGTCGAGGCGACAGTGGAGCAATCGCCCGACATGACCCTGGGCGCGCTGCTTGCGCATATGAAGCTGGGCGACTGGTTCAAGCGCAATTATTTGTTGCCGATGGCGGGCGCGATCTGGAGCTGCCCGCCTTGCCAGATGCTGGAATTTCCGGCGCGCACCTTTGTGCGTTTCTTCGCCAATCACAGCCTCTTGTCGCTCTCCGGCCAGCCGCAATGGCGGACCCTGGAAGGCGGCTCGCAAACCTATGTGGAACGGCTCTGCGCGCCTTTCGCGGATCGCATCCGCCTGGGCTCGGGCGCGGCGCGGGTGACGCGCCATACCGACGGGGTGGAGGTGCGCGATGGTAAGGGCCACACTGAACGCTTCGATGAAGTGGTGTTCGCCTGTCACGCCGACGAAGCGCTAGCGGCGCTGACCGATCCCAGCGCAGAAGAATTCAAGGCACTGGGTGCTATCCGTTACCAGAAGAATCTCGCCGTCCTGCACCGCGACACCAGCGTGATGCCGAAGAACCGGCCCTGTTGGGCGAGCTGGGTCTATCATGCCGATGGCGAAGGCGATGAGCCGGAGATTTCCGTCACCTACTGGATGAACAGCCTGCAGGGGATCGATCGGCGTTACCCTTTGTTCGTCACCCTCAATCCCAATCGCGAAATTGCGGACGAACACGTCTTCGACCGCCATGTGTTCGATCATCCGGTGTTCGATTTCGGGGCATTGGCGGCACAGGCCCAGCTCAAGCAGATGCAGGGCCGCCGCAACACCTGGTTCTGCGGCGCCCATCTGGGGCATGGCTTTCACGAAGACGGCTTGGTCAGCGCCATGCGGGTGGCCGAGGCGCTGGGCGCGCCCGCCCCCTGGACGGACAGCGGCCGGGCCGCGGAAAAAATCAAAGCGGGTTGGATCGGGTATCGTCCGGTGCGGCCGGGCAGCGACATCCCCGTCGCGATCGGAGGGCGATGATCCAGCTTCTGGATGCACGTATTTTCCACGAAAGGCTGAGGCCGCGGAAAAACCGCTTCAGCTATCAAGCACTTTATTGCCTGTTTCCCCTCGAGATGCTGGCGCAATCATCGCGCCATGGTCTCTTCGCCATCAATCGCGCCGCGCCCTTCAGCGTGCGGGCCTCCGATTATGGCCGTCCTGGCACGCCGCCGGCGGATTATATCCATCAGCTTTTGACGGACTGGCGGCTATCCGAAGCCGATGGTGAAATCCGGCTGATGACCCTGCCGCGCGTGCTGGGCTATGGCTTCAATCCCGTCAGCTTCTGGCTTTGCTATGACCGCACGGAGAAATTGCGCGTGGTGCTGGCGGAAGTGAACAACACGTTCGGCGAGCGTCATTCCTATCTCTGTTTCCATGACGATCATCGCGCCATCGAACCCAGCGACACGCTGCATTCCCGCAAAGTATTTCACGTCTCGCCCTTCATGCCTGTGGAAGGCCGTTATGTTTTCCGCTTTGGCGCGACGCAGGACAGGGTCGCCATCACCATCGACCTGGAAAATGACGAAGGCCTGATGCTGCGCACCGCCGTCGGCGGGCGGCCCCAGGCGATGACGGCGTCGTCGCTGCTGTCGGTGCTGGCGCGCAATCCGCTCTATCCTTTCAAGGTGATCGGCCTGATCCATTACCAGGCGGTCAAGCTGTTCCTCAAAGGCATCCGCCACTTCAACAAGCCGGCGCCACCGGGCACCAGCGTGAGCCGCGGATGACCCATCCCGTCCTTACCGCCCTGCTGGCATTCGGCATGATGACCGCGCTGTGGCCGCTCAGCGTCCGGCTGCATGATGTCAGCATCATCGACATCTTGTGGGCGCCTGCCTTCGCCATACTGGCTTGGTCATATGTACTCGTGCCGCCACAACTCGGCATGCGCGGCTGGATCGCGTTGGCGCTGGTCACGGTCTGGGGATTGCGGCTGGGTCTCCACATTCTGACGCGCTGGCGCCGGCTCGGACATGAGGATTACCGTTATGCCGAAATCCGCCGCCGCAACGGCCCCAATTTCCCCCTCACCAGCCTGATTTGGATCTTCTGGCTGCAGGCATTGCTGCTCTGGGTGATTTCCTGGCCGCTGCAAGCGGCGCTTTCGGATTCGCGCGCCTTGAATGGGGTAGACGAGATCGGTATCGCGATGATCGTATCGGGCATTCTCATTGAAGCCATCGCCGACGCGCAACTCACGCGTTTTCGCGCCGATCCCGACAGCCATGGCAAAGTGCTGGATACGGGCATCTGGGCCTGGTCGCGCCACCCCAATTTTTTCGGCGATTTTCTGATGTGGTGGGGTTTCTTCGTGCTGGGCATCGCGGCGGGCGGGCCGTGGTGGACCATCCTGGGCCCCATCGCGATGAGCGCGCTGCTGATCCATTATTCTGGCGCCGGGCTGATGGAAGACACTATTAAAAATCGCCGCCCCGGCTATGCCGATTATGTCCGCCGCACCAGCCTGTTTGTTCCCTGGCCGCCGCGGGCCAGGGCGGATTGATCCGCCCATGCGCAGCAAACGTAAAATCACCATGCAGGTTTTCGAGTTTCATGATGCTTCGAAAAGCGCGGCGTGGCAGGTTGGCGCCGGTCCGCGGCCGGAACTCGCCGGGCGGTTGATCGCCGTTTGGGAAGGTGCCCGTTCCGTGACTGACTGGTCGCAATGCATTGTCGCTATCGCGCAGCAGCGCGACCGGCAGCAATTCGCGGCCTTGTTTGCGCATTTCGGTCCGCGCCTGAAGGGATTTTTCCTGCGGCTGGGCGTCACGCAAGGCGTGGCCGAGGATCTGATGCAGGAGACGATGCTGGTCGTCTGGCGCAAGGCCGACCGTTTCGATCCCGAGCGCGCCGGCGCTTCGACTTGGATTTTCACGGTGGCGCGCAATCTGCGCATAGACCTCAAGCGCCGCGAACGCGATCCCGGTAAGCTGGCCGAATTTTATGACGGTGCCGACGAGCCCACGCCCAGCGATCATCTTCTGACGGCCGAGCGTGATGGGCGCATTCACCAGGCGCTGACATCACTTCCCGCTGACCAGGCGCAAGTCATTCGCTTGTCCTTCTTTGAAGACCGGCCGCACAGCCAGATCGCCGAAGATCTCAAGATCCCGCTCGGCACTGTAAAGTCGCGAGTGCGTCTGGCGATGATGCGGCTTCGCGCTTTGGTGGAGGAGCGTCAATGATCCAGCATCATCCATCTCCCGAAATCCTGGCCCAATATGCTGGTGGCGCGCTGCATGCGGGCGCCATGCTGGTGATCGCTTGTCATATCGGAACTTGTGCGGTCTGCCGCAGCGAAGTCTCGCTGTGGGAAGGCGCGGGCGGCGCATTGCTGGAAGAGACCGCGCCGCAAGCGCTGTCCGAAGGGGCGCTGGAACGCATGATGGCGCAGCTGAATGCGGTTGAACCCGCGTCGGACCGTTCTGCGACGCCGGATTTTCTCAAGCGATTCGATCTGCCCGCGTCCTTGAAGGGCCGCAAGATCGGTCGCCGCCGCTGGGTCACGCCCAACATCTGGTTCGCGCCTGTCGTGATGCCGGGCCAGGGATTGGCGCGCACGTATCTGGTCTATGCCAACCGCAACACGGTGCTGGCGGAACACACCCATGTGGGGCGCGAATTCACCCATGTGATTACAGGCGCCTTCCTCGACAGCAGTGGCCGCTATGACCAGGGGGATTTCGCTTGCACCGATGAGGATGTCACCCACACACCGGGCGTGACCGGGGACGCCGAATGCCTGTGTCTGATCAGCGCCGACGCGCCGATGCGCCTGATGGGCCTTCCCGCCCGCATCATCCAGAGCCTGACCGGAACGCTTTACTAGGAGGCCGCCATGACGGGCATCGCTATTCGCTTTGTGGTCGTGCTGCTGGTTCTGATCGTGGGCGATGCCGCGTGGCTGAGCTATTTCGCCCGAGCGATGTTCCGCCCCGTGCTGGGCGACATTCTGCTCGATACGCCGCGCTGGAGCGCCGCGGTCCTTTTCTATCTGATCTATGCGGCGGGGGTGATGGTGTTTCCGCTGGCGATGGGGCTGCATAAGGATTCGTTGGGCACCGCCATTCTATATGGCGCGCTGTTCGGCTTTCTCGCCTATATGACTTACGACCTCACCAACCTTGCCACCATCAAGGCTTGGACAGTGCCGCTGGCGCTGATCGACATGGGCTGGGGTGCGTTGCTCACCGCCGCTGCGACGGCGGCGGGTTTTGCCGCCGCGCAGCGCTTCTGAACGCGATCTATTTCAGTTCCACCACGGCGACGCGAACGCCTGTGGCCTGAAGCGTGCGGGTGTGGCCGCCGGCCAGGAAGATGATTTGACCGTTCGCCACCGGCAGCGCGCGGGACGGCTCGTCGCCTGCCACTGTCAATGTGCCAGCATCCATCGGCACCAGATACATGTCATGGGTCTGGTAGAAGGTCTTAGTCGGGCCCGTCATCCAGTCCCACAGCGTGACGCGATTATTGTCGGTGACTTTCTTGGCGCCATCGGCGGTAAAGCCCGACGCGTCCTTGCCGGAATTGGCATAGTCATGCGGCCCCGCATCCTTGAGTTCGATCAAGATGGAATTGCGCTGCGGCTTGCCGATGACATTTTCCTCGATATGGGTGAGGCCCTTGGGCAGCATGTAGATCTGGCCGCGATGGATGGGATTGACGTGTTCCTGTCCGTCCGGCGTGGTGACTTTCAGCATGGTCTCGATCAGTTCGACGCCCACGAAATCAACCGGATGGCGATGCATGCCGGTCGACATGCCGGGCGGATAAATTACGTCCCACGCCGTGCCGCGATTATTGTCGAGGATTTGCGTCGCGCCGGGGCGCGGCAGAGCAGAGACGAGTGTGTATTTTCCCACCATCTCGGCTGCGGCCGAAGTCGCGCCAAGCGCCGTTAGTGCCGCCAGAATTGCATAAAATCCACGCGTCGCCATTTTATAAGTCCCTCCCAATTGCCGTTTCTTCCCTGGCCAAAGCTTAACATGAACGCCTCGTCATGCGCTGCCTTATTTAAGACGTTCGACACCCCTATAGGCACATCTTATCCGACCTCAGCACGACAAGGTGATGCAGCATGGAAAACTATTTGATGCGACGCAGAACGGTATTGGCGATGTCGCTGGCCCTGACGGCGGCGGGCGCTTTGCCCGCATCGGCCGCGACCCCAGCCGAAGCTTTCATCGCGGAGAATATCCAGAAAGGTCTGGTCATTCTCAACGACCGGCAGATGAGCGAAGCGCAGCGGGCCGATCAATTCCAACAGCTGCTGCTCGGCCTGACCGATACCAAGCGCATCGCGGCTTTTACGCTGGGCCAGTATGTGCGCACCGCGTCCCAGGCCGATCAGGATGAATTCGCCGCCGCGTTCCAGACTTATTCCATTGCAGTCTATCGCTCCTATCTGGGCAAATATGCCGGCCAGACCTTGAAGGTCACCGGATCGAGCCAGCGCGCGCCGGACGATTTCATCGTCACCACCGTGACGGTCGATCCCAATGACCGCAGCGGACAGCGGCCGCTGGAAGTGGATTTCCGTGTGCGCACGGATTCGGGCAAACCGGAATTGATCGACCTCAGTGTTTTGGGAATCTGGCTGGCGTTGTCGCAGCGCGACCAGTTCGGCGCCTTCCTGGCGCAGAACAAGGGTGACGTGAAAGCCCTGACCCAGCATCTCCAGACGGTGGCCGCCGGCTATCGCTGAACTAGATCGCAGGCGTCAAGTCGTCAGCATCAGTTCGTCAGCATCCAGGTAGCCATCGCCACCATCATCACATTCTCGGTCAACGAGACGAAACCCAGCGGCACATTGGTGTCGCCGCCGACACAGGCGCATTTCAATTCGCGCTTGTCGATATAGACCGCCTTGAACACCGACACCGCCCCGATGGTGCCGATGAAAAGCGCCAGGGGAATCGAAACGAATTTCAGCACATGGGTGATCATCAGGATGCCGGCCAGAGCTTCGGCGAAGGGGTAGAGGTAAGCGTATGGCACCCAGCGCTTCGCCAGCAGGTCATAACCTAAAAACATGCTGGAGAATTTCTCGATGTCGCGCAGCTTTAAAATCGCCAGCACGCACATGCTGAAAGCGATGAACCATTCCGCCGCGCGGATCGTGAAGGGATTGTCGAACGCGGCCTGACTGGCGGCCAGCGCCATCAAAGCTGTCACCGCGAACACCGCGATCACCGGCTTGTAGGTGAGAGCCTTGGGATCGGGCACCGATTTTCCCAGGAAGCGGCGAAGATCGTCATAGCCGCCGATCCGTGTGCCATCGATGAAGATCTGCGGCGTGGTCTTCACATCGCGCTCGGCCTTGAAGGCGTCTGTTTCCGCCCGGGTGTGCAACCAATGGTCGTCGACCGTGTAGCCTTCGCGCTCCAGCAGCGACTTGGCCTTCAGGCCGAAGGGGCACAGATGCTTGTCCATCACCATGCGGTAAAGGGTGGCTTGGCGGGCGGCTGACATCGGGTTCTTCCTTTGGTCGAAGTGGGCTTTTGTCGAAGTTGGCTTTTGTCGAGATTGGCTTGTCACAAGGCGCGACCCGCTCCATATAGCTCCCGTACCATGGTACGGAGTCAAACGATGGCTGGGCACACAATCGGCAATCTGGCGCGGGCCGGCGGGGTGGGGGTGGAAACCATCCGCTATTACCAGCGCCGCGGTCTTTTGCGGACGCCCAGCCGGGAAACAGGCCAACGCGACGGCATCCGCCGCTATGACGACGCGGATTTGCGGCGGCTCCGCTTTATTCGTTCCGCCCAGGCGGCGGGATTCACCTTGGAACAGGTGGCGGAATTGCTGGCGCTGGATGCGACCGAGGACCGGGACCGCGCCCGCGCCTTGGCCCGGGAGCGGATCGCGGCCCTGGACGCCAAGATCGCCGAGCTGGAGACCGCCCGGAACGCGCTGAAGCGGCTGGCCCGGGACTGCGCATCGTCCACAGGGCCATGCCCGATCATTGCGGCCTTCGATCACGGATGAAGCCGCCGGCCGGGCTGGCAAAGCGCCGACTCATGCTGTAGTCCCCCGGTACAGCCGCCCACTTTGGACGACCGAGGACACATGCAGCGATTTTTCCAGGCTTTGATGCCCCGCGAGGAGAAATTCTTCGTCCTGTTCGACCGCCATGCGGCTACCCTGGTGTCCGGCGCAACCGCCCTGCGTGACTTGCTGGAAGGCGGCGCGGTGGTTCCCGAAGCCTGCCGCCGCATCGTCGCCCATGAGAACGAAGCCGACACCATCGCGCGCGAAGTGCTGATAACGGTGCGGCGCTCCTTCATCACCCCCTTCGACCGGGGCGACATCAAGGACCTGATCGGGCTGTTGGACGATTCCATCGACCAGATGCAGAAGACCGCCAAGGCGATCACATTGTTCGAAGTCTCCAGCTTCGAGCCGCATATGCGCGAGATGGCCGACATCATCCTGCGCTGCGCCGTGCTGACGGTGGAAGCGGTGAGCCTATTGGGCGACATGCGCCAGAAATCCGGCCGCATCAACGCCATCGCCGAAGAGATCACCAAGCTGGAAGAGCAGGCGGACGAGCTCAACGATGCCGGGATCAAGGCCCTGTTCCTCAAGCATCGCGACGGCAACGCCATGGCCTTCATCATCGGCAATGAGATCTATGACCATCTGGAAAAGGTGGTGGACCGTTTCGAGGATGTCGCCAACCGCATCAGCGGCATCGTCATCGAGCAGGTCTAGGCGTGAGCCTCCTGATCATCTTTCTGATCGGCGTCGCGCTGATCTTCGATTTTCTCAACGGGCTGCACGACGCGGCCAATTCCATCGCCACCATCGTTTCGACCCGCGTGCTGTCGCCGCGCTATGCGGTGGCCTGGGCGGCCTTCTTCAATTTCATCGCCTTCATGGTGTTCGGCCTGCATGTGGCCGCCACCATCGGCACCGGCATCGTCGCATCGGGCATCATCACCGACCAGGTGGTGTTCGCCGCCCTGATGGGCGCCATCATCTGGAACATCGTCACCTGGCTGGCGGGAATTCCATCATCGTCCAGTCATGCCCTGATCGGCGGACTGGTCGGGGCCGGCGTCTGCGCCGGTGGCCTCAACGCCGTGGTCTGGTCCGGTCTGGGCAAGACGGTGGCGGCCATCGTGCTGTCGCCAGCTTCGGGCTTCGTGCTGGCGCTGCTGCTGGTGCTGCTGGTGTCCTGGGCTTTTCTGAAAGTCACGCCGTTCAAGGCGGACAATATCTTCCGCAAGGTGCAGTTCATTTCGGCCTCGGCCTATTCGCTGGGCCATGGCGGCAACGACGCGCAGAAGACCATGGGCATCATCGCGGCGTTGCTGTTCGCGCACGGCCTGTCGGGCGATCATTTCGTAGTGCCGTTCTGGGTGGTTCTGGCCTGCCAGGCGGCGATGGCGCTGGGAACCTTGTTCGGCGGCTGGCGGATCGTGCGTACAATGGGTTCGCGAATCACCCATCTCACGCCCATGCAGGGCGTCTGCGCGGAGACCGCCGGATCGATGACGTTGTTTGCTGCGACATGGCTCGGCATTCCGGTTTCGACCACCCATACCATCACGGGCGCAATTGTCGGCGTCGGCGCGGCGCGGCGGGTTTCGGCGGTGCGCTGGAACGTCGCCAAGGACATTGTCATCGCCTGGCTGGTGACGATGCCGGCCGCCGGCTTGTTGGGCGCGGGCTTCTATCTGATCGCCAATGCCGCAGGAATGCGATGACGGACGCGGCGCCCGGTCACCGTGGCAGCCTGATCCAAGTCGCAGCTTTGTGTTGGCGCACCGCGCCGGTTCTTCAAATCCTATTGGTCACCTCGCTGCGCACGCGGCGTTGGATCCTGCCCAAGGGCTGGCCGCAGGACGCAATGACCCTGGCCCAATCGGCCGCCAACGAAGCGCTGGAAGAAGCGGGCGTTTTCGGCGAGGTCGCTTCGGAGCCGGTGGGCCGTTATCACTATCTGAAGGAAAAGAGCGGCAGCGCGCTGCCCTGCGCGGTGGAAGTTTTCCCCCTATTCGTCACTGGGCAGCGTGACTCATGGCCCGAAAAGGGGTCACGGCAGGTTCTATGGCTGCCGGCGGAACGGGCAGCGACCAAAATCGCCGAAACGGGACTGCGCCGCCTGTTGCTGAATTTCAGCCGGGCCCGCAAAGCTGCCTGACCTATCCACGCCGATGGGCGAGCGCCCAAAGCCGTGCGATAGTCGCCCCAACCAAAAGGGGGATCGCATGGTCAGGATCGCAGCATCGATTTGCGCACTTATGTTCGTTTCCGGCGCCGCGCTGGCGCAGCCGTCGAACAGCAATTCCACCAACGGCTTCAATCTGCCCATTCCCAACATTCCGGGCAAAAGCATCACGGCGCTGGTGGTGAATTATCCGCCGGGCGGCGGCACGCCTTCGCATCATCACGCGAAATCAGCCTTCATCACTGGCTATGTGCTGGAAGGTGCAGTGCGCAGCCAGGTCGATGATGGGCCGGTCAAGGTCTATCATGTCGGCGAATATTTCACCGAAAATCCCGGGGCCCATCACCAGGTCAGTGAGAATGCCAGCAAGACCGAGCCCGCCAAGTTGCTGGCGATCTTCGTGGTGGATACGAATGAAGCGCCGCTGACCACCCTGGACAAGAAATAGCCCGTCAGGGTTTTTTCCGCGCTAGTTTCTTCAGCACCGGCAGCAGCGGTTTTTCCGACTTGGCGTAATCTTTCCATGCTGCGCTTTTCTTGATCAGCGCGGGCGCAGTGCGGATTGTGAAACGCGCCGGGTCCAGGCCTTTCTTCACTACGCTCCATTCCAGCGGCATCGACACCATGGCGCCGGGACGTGCGCGGGGACTGAGTGGTGCCACCGCCGTCGCCATGCGGTCGTTGCGCAGATAGTCGAGGAAGATTTTTCCTTTGCGCTTTTCCTTGGACATATTGACCAGGTATTTGTCCGGGCTGTCCGCCGCCATGCGGACGCAGATTTCCCGTGCGATGGCTTTGGCTTCCGGCCAGCCGATGGATGTCCCCGCATCGAAGGGCGTCACCACATGCAGGCCCTTGCCGCCAGTGGTCTTGGCGAATGAAATTAGGCCCAACGCGGCCAGCCGCGTTTTCAATTCCTTTGCCGCTGCCACCACATCATCAAAATTCAGATCGGGTGCGGGATCGAGATCGAAGACAAAGCGCCCGGGTCGGTCGGGATGGCCGGGGGCATTGTTCCAGGGATGCAGTTCCAATCCGCCGGCCTGCGCGACGGCGGCCAGCGCTTCGACCCGGTCGATCTGCAGATAAGATTTGCGATCGCCGGAGACTTTCACGTCGCTGAACAGCGTCGATTGCCCGGCCATGGCATGGCGCTGGAAAAACCGCTGCTCGCCTTCGATGCCGTCGGGCGCACGCACGATGGAGCAGGGGCGGCCCTTGATGTGCGGTAACATCCAGTCGCCGACCGCTTCGTAATAGTGCGCCAGTTCCAGCTTGGTGACGGGCTCGCTATCGCCCGCATCCGGCCATAGCGCTTTATCCGGATGGGAGATGGGAATGCTCATCACCACCGCATCCTTTGCGGATGCAGCTTTCCCGGACACACGCTTGCCTGGCTTGGGCGTCACCAGTTTTTTGTTCTTCTTCGGCGTCTCGGCCTCCACGTCCTGCGCATCTTTGTCGGCGCGCAATCCCTTGAAGACAGCCTGCCGCACCATGCCGTCGCCGGTCCAGCCCGCGAACTCGATTTCCGCCACCAATTCCGGCTTCAGCCAGGTGACGCCGCGTTCCTGCTTCGGTGCATTCTTGCCGGTGAAGGGCGAGGTCTTGGCCGTCATCGCCTTCAGCTGGGGCAGCAGCAGCTTTACTTTGCCGGCGGAATAACCCGTGCCCACCCGCCCGACATAGATCAGGTGATCGCCGCGATGCACGCCCACCAGCAGGGAGCGGAATTTTCCAGCGGTCGTTGACCAGCCGCCGATCACCACTTCATGTCCCACGCGACATTTGGCCTTGGTCCAGCTATCGCCGCGCCCGGATTTGTAGGGTGCGTCCAGTTTCTTGGAGACGATGCCTTCCAGGCTCATCCGGCAGGCCGACAGCAACACCGCGTCGCCGCCGCTGGTGAAATGCTCGACATAGCGGATATGGGTATCGTGTTTCGCCAAAAGTTTCTGCAGCCGGGTTTTGCGCTCCGACAATGGCAAGCGGCGCAGGTCTTTGCCGTTTGCGAACAGAAGGTCGAAGGCGAAGAAAATTAGCGGTTCGGTCTTGCCATCCGACAGCGCCGCCTGCAACGCCGCGAAATCCGGCGCGCCGTTGTGATCCAACGCGCAGACTTCGCCATCGATGATGCAGTCGGGCAGGTCGGTAGCGGCTTTTGCCGTGGCGGCGAACCGTTTGGTCCAGTCCAACCCCTTGCGGGTGAGAAGGCTTGCCTTGCCGTCTTCGACCCGCAATTGCAATCGATAGCCATCGAATTTCACTTCATGTACCCAGCCCGCGCCGGACGGCGGTTGTTCCACCAGGCGGCAAAGTTGGGGCGTGACGAATTTCGGTAGCGAGGTCGCGGCTTTCGGCTTCACCGGTTGTGGGGCATCTTCATTCTTTTCAGCCTTGCGACTTTTGGAATTCCACACCGCATCGGCCTTGAAGGTCTTGGCCCGCATGAAAGGCTTTGGTTTCTTGCCGCTGCCGGTCTCGATCGCTTTCATCGCCCGGCCCGACGCGACGGAAGTATCCTTTTCCAGGATTGCATCGCCCTTGCCGTCGCGCGCGTATTGGTCGTGGTGCTTGATCAGCAGCCAGTTGCTGCGCTTGTTTTTGTATTTGTCGTTCTTCATGCGCACCAGCACCCAGCCGCCATGCAGCTTGTCGCCTTCCAGCACGAATTTCAGGTCGCCCTTGGCCAGCATCTTGTCGGCGTCGCCGTCCGGGGCCCAATAGCCGCGATCCCACAGCATTACGGTGCCACCGCCATACTGGCCCTTGGGAATGGTGCCTTCGAAATCGCCATAATCGAGGGGGTGGTCTTCCACTTCCACGGCCAGGCGCTTGTCAGCCGGGTCCAGCGAGGGACCGCGCGTCACCGCCCAGGAACGAAAGGTGCCGTTCAGCTCCAGCCGGAAATCATAATGCAGCCGGGTCGCCGCATGCTTCTGGATCACATAACGCAAGCGATGGGACGGCCCGGCGCTGGCGGACTTGCCGCTGGGTTCGGCGGAGACGGCGAAATTCCGCATCGACTGGTATTTCGCCAGGGCTTTCTTTGCAGTCTTCCGTTTGGTGGCCATGGCTGCCTCTCCTTCCTGGGAAACATAGTTCCGTGCCCGCGTTTCCGTTCCGGTTCCCGGAGAAAATGCCCATGGCCGTCAAGAAAAAAGCCAAGCCCGCCCGGCGCAAAGCCAAGGCGGCAAAAAAGCCGGCCGGCCACCACAAGCCCGCCAATACCAACAACCCGCATTTGTCGGCCCGCCCCCTCTGGCAGGGCCAGTTGCGCCTGTCGCTGGTCTCCTGTCCGGTGGCGCTGTATGGGGCGACCAGCCGGGCCAGCGACATTTCGTTTCATCTGCTCAATCCTGAAACCAACAACCGCATCCGCATGATCCCCACCGATCCCGATACCGGGCCGGTCGAGCGTGCGGACTTGGTCAAGGGTTATGAGATCTCCAAGAACAAATATGTCGTGCTCAGCAACGACGAACTGGATGCCGTGAAGCTGGAGACCACTCACACCATCGAGATCGAGCGCTTTGTCGATGAAAAGGAAATCGACCGGCTCTATTGGAACGATCCCTATTACCTGTTGCCCAACGAGGACAGCAGCGTCGAAGCTTATACCGTGATCCGCGAAGCGCTGTCGGAAGCCGGGCGCATCGCGCTGGGCCGGGTGGTGATGCACACCCGTGAACGGATGGTGGCGCTTGAGCCGCGCGACAAGGGTATCATCGTTTATACCTTGCGAATGGGTGATGAAGTGATCCCGTCAAAGCAGGCCTTCGCCGACATTCCCGCCGCCCGTCCCGACAAGCAGATGATCGAGATCGCCCGCAAGATCATCGAACAGCGGGAAGGCGATTTCGAGCCCGACAAGTTCGAGGACCGTTACGAGAATGCCCTGCGCGACCTGATCCGCCGCAAGCAGAAGGGCGAGAAGCTGGTCACCGCCGAGCCGGTGGAAGAGGACAATGTCATTGACCTGATGGCGGCGCTGAAGAAAAGCCTGAAGGCCAAGGGCGGAAAGCCTGCGGCGAAACGGGCGCGGGGCTAGCCCGCCTTTCACACATGCAGATGTGGATGCTTCTTGCCGTTGCAGCCATGACTCTTGGCTTGTTGTGCCGGAAAATCAGCATTTCGTGATGGCCAGGCGGTTTTTTCCGCTCCGCGATCCAAATGGGAAAGCGGTGTTGCGGATTTTGGAGCTCGCATCGAGCAATAATTGGGAAGTCGGGCTTCCGTTCTGTTCTGCTAAAGGTGGACCCCAAATCGCGCTGCAATTATCACGGTCAGAAAATACAAAGCGACCGTAAGTGCGCACGCCGCCGCCAAAGCCAGCCAAAACGATAGACCGTGCCTGAGCAAGTACGGAAAAGCCAAGAACATCGGCAGCGAAGGAATGACATACCAGAACGTGGCTTCGGCATGATTGGCGATACGGGGAATGTCTCCGGTGTCCCGCCAAAGCCAGATGATTGCCAATATGGAGACAAGCGGCAATGACGCTATCAGCGCGCCGAAAGCGGGGCTGCGTTTTGCAATTTCGGAGACTGCCATGATGATCGCGCCCGAAAGGAGCGATTTGAGAACCAAATAGACCATACCGCAACTGCCTCAAGATTCGGCGGATCATGGCATGATCTGGTTCAAGCCATGAGGGACACCAAGGCCAGCGACATCAATTATTTTTATACCTCGCGCCTGCCGGGCGAACCGGCGGGCGGGGTGGACGATGTCCATACCCATCCGGCCGAGCCGCGCGAACTGCGCGTCTCCATCACGCGGCGATTCTAAATTCCGCTAGTGGCGAGCGTGCTCGATCGCGGCGCGCTGAATCTTGACGCTGCGGTCATAGGCGGCAGCGAAGCGGCGGGCTTTGCTTTCGTGACGCTCGTCCCGCTCTGACGGCTTGGCGGCTGTCACGACTTTGTTATGAAGCGCTTCCGCCAGACCGCTGTAGAAGTCGCGCGCGTTGCACAAGGCTTCCAACTGTTCTGAGGAACTGAGTTCGATGCGCTCCTGCGCCATGCGTGACCTCCACTAAATATCCAACGTCTCTTTATCTCAACGTCTTCTGGCGCCCCGCGATCCCA
This sequence comes from Alphaproteobacteria bacterium, assembly GCA_041690975.1. GTDB lineage: Bacteria > Pseudomonadota > Alphaproteobacteria > Micropepsales > Micropepsaceae > Rhizomicrobium. The sequence continues at coordinate 24,398 of JBEPVO010000005.1, read as the reverse complement.
ATTAACCAGTTGATACCGAAAGATATTCGCTTTCCGATGGTGAAGGATTTACGCTGAGTTGGGCGACATTGCGGCCATTCGGTGGCGACTGGCTGCCCATTTCATCAAACCGCATATTTCGGGGGAATTTCATGCAGACTTTCACACACGAAATCGCGCCAGGCATTTTCCGCTTCTCGACCCTGGTGCCCGGCATCACCCCGGACGGATTCGGCTTCAATCAGTTCCTGATCCTTGCCGACGAGCCGATGCTGTTTCATTGCGGACCCCGGATGATGTTTCCCCTGGTGTCGGAAGCCGCGAAGAAAGTTATCGACCTGGATCGCATCCGTTGGATTTCCTTCGGCCATGTCGAATCCGATGAATGTGGTTCGATGAATGCTTGGTTGGCCGCATCGCCGCACGCACAAATCGTGCATGGCGAGCTTGCCTGCAACGTTTCGTTGAACGACATGGCCGACCGGGCGCCGCGCCCGCTCGCCGATGACGAAGTGTTGGATATCGGCGGCAAGCGCATGCGGTTTCTCGCCACCCCGCATGTCCCGCATGGCTGGGAAGCCGGAGTGTTTTACGAAGAAGCCGGCGGCACGCTGCTGTGCGGCGATCTCTTTGCTCATACCGGCAACGGGCCGGCCGTGACGCAAGGCGATGTGGTGGGCCCGGCGCTGGCGGCAGAAGGAATGTTCCATGCCATGTCGATGGCGCCGAATACGCGGCCGGTGCTGCAGCGGCTGGCATCCTTGCAGCCAAAAACCTTGGCCGTGATGCACGGCTCGTCCTTTCAGGGCGATGGCGCCGCGGCGCTAAGGGCGCTGGCGGAAGGCTTATAGCGGCGTCGCTTCAGCCGATTGCCTTTTGCAACCTCGCTACGATACCGGGAGCGGATTTCTCCGGAATATTCGTGAAGCTCATCAGCAGTCCTTGTCCGACATCATGCTTGATCGATTGGGTGGATAATGGCGTCGGCTGGAGGCCGTGCCGCAAAGCGCGTTCGGCCAATGCGACATCGCTTGGATGATTGGGAAAGCGGGCAAGGATGTGCAGTCCGCCGGGTGAAAGCGAAAATTGTACATCGCCACCGAACTGCCGAACGAGCGCATCCGCCAAGGCCTGGCGCCGCGCTTTATAGTGGGTGCGCATCCGTCGCAGATGGCGAGCAAAATGGCCCTCCGTCATGAAGGCGGCGACAATGGCCTGCTCGAAGCTGGCTTCGCCGCGATGCAGTCGGCGGCAGAGCTGGCTTGCGGCTTCGAGCAAAGCGGGCGGCAGAACCAGATAGCCAAGGCGAAGGCTGGGAAACAGCGTCTTGCTGAAGCTGCCTGCGTACAGGACACGATCCCCGCCCTGGATGCTCTTCAGTGCCGGCGGCTTGTAGCCGCTATAATGGAATTCGCAGTCGTAATCGTCTTCCAGTACCCAGGATTTTTGTTCTGCGGCCCATGCCAGCAAGGTTTGTCGGCGTGGCAGCGACAGCGAAACGCCCAGGGGCGATTGATGCGCCGGGGTCACCACCGCCAGTCGCGCGCGGGAAAAATGACGCCGCGCATGGTCGACACACAATCCTTCACTATCGACCGGGATCGGCGCGAGGCGCAGGGCCAGCGCCTCCAACGCCTGGCGCGCGAAGTGGTATCCGGGATCTTCGAACCATACGGTATCGCGGGGCTTCAGCAGCAATTCGGCGGCGAGATTGAGGGCCGCCTGATAGCCGTTGGTGATCGCGATCTGTGCGGGCTTGCAGGCAATGCCGCGCGATACCGCCAGATAGCTTGCAATGGTCTCGCGCAGGGCAGGCAATCCCATGGGATCGGGATAGGCCAGGCTGTTGTTCGAGAGCTTGCGTGCCTCGCGGGCCACCAGCCGCGCCCATAAGGTGCGGGGGAATAGATCTAGTGCCGGCAATCCCATCCGCAGTGGCAGCAGCGGGGCTATTCCGGATTCGGGAGAAAGCGGTGGCGGTATCATGCGCGCCGGATTGGTGCTTGCACGCAAGGCAGGCGATACGATGGTGCCTGACTGGCCTCGCCCGATGATATAACCTTCGCCCGCCAATCGCGCATAGGCGGCATCGACTGTGCCGCGTGCCACGCCAAGCTGGATGGCCAGATTGCGTGTCGACGGCAATCGTTCGCCGGACGCCAGTCGTCCTTCGACAATGGCCGACCGGATGCGGTCATAAAGCTGCTGATGAATGGGGCTGGCGGAGCGCCGGTCGATCCGAACAAGTACCGGTTTCGGGGCTTTTGTCATGGCCTAGTCGGATTGAAGGAAAATGGCCCTGTTGCCTGAGCCATATGGTTGCATTGTAGGGATCGCGGAACAAGGGCGGTCCCGGTTCTTGTTCATTTTGGCCGGTTCCTGTTCATTTTGGAGAGTGCGATGATCAAACGGTTTGGGCTGCTTTGCGGATTTGTCCTGGTGTGCGGATCTGCCTTTGCGGCAGACAAACCCAACTTGGCTTTCAACAATCCGATTCCCAATATTCCGGGCAAAAACATTCTGGCCGTGGTGGTGGATTATCCGCCTGGCGTCAGCAATCCGCCGCATCATCATGCCGGATCAGCTTTCGTCACCGCCTATGTGCTGCAAGGCGCGGTGCGCAGCCAGGTGGATGACGGACCGGTGAAGGTCTATCACGCGGGCGAATATTTCACCGAGAATCCCGGCGCGCATCACAGGCTGAGCGAGAATGTCAGCAAGACCGAGCCTGCCAAGATGCTGGCGATCTTCGTGCTGAATACAGGCGACATGCCGTTATCGACACCGGACAAATAACACGGGATAGAAACGGAATGCGGATGAACCTACTGGAAGATGCCGGCCACCGGAAATGGATAGGGTTGCTGCCCGCTTTGGCGGCGATGGCCTATCCGTTTTTCCTCAAGGGATTTCACGCCGCCCTTGCATCGGGCAGCGATTCGCTAGCATCCGCGCTACTTCTCGGCGCCTTCGCAATGTCGCTATTTGGGTTTGCACTCGTATTCCGGCTGACCCGCATATCAAATCCCATGCGGTCCGACCTGCGGGCGCGCCGCCTGGCCTATGCCAGCATCGCTGCTCCGCCGCTGTTCGTCTTCGTTGGCGTCGCGCCGGGGCTGGTGGGAATTCAAATTCCGGACATCGTGATTTGGATCGTGCTGTGGCTGATGGCGGGGCTTTATGTCTGGCTGGCGCCCGATGGACCCGTTGCGCAAACGCTCACACGGCCGATCGCGGGTTGGCGGGTGGCGCATGGTGCGGCCGCCGCGATCATCACCTGTTTTGTACTGTTCCATCTCACCAATCATCTCTTCGGGCTTGAAGGGCCAGAGGCTCACAAGGCGATCATGGCGGCGGGCCGAAAAGTCTATCGCGCGCCGCTCATAGAGCCGGTACTGGTGACGCTGTTGCTGTTTCAGGTCGCCAGCGGCGTGCGACTGGCCTGGCGCTGGAGTTCGCTGCGGGTTGATGCCTATCGCATCTTTCAGATCGGCTCCGGTGCCTATCTGTCGGCCTTCATTCTCACTCATATGAATTCGGTATTTTTTTCGGCGCGCGCCGTGCATCACATAGAAACTGACTGGGCCTGGGCATCGGGCGCGCCGACCGGCCTGCTTCACGACGCCTGGAACATCCGGCTGTTGCCACATTATGCGCTGGGCGTGTTTTTCATTCTGGGTCATCTGGCGTCGGGGCTGCGGGTGGTCATGATCGCCCATGGCGTCAGCGCGATAATTGCAAACCGCTTCTGGGTCGCCGCGCTGACCGCGAGCCTGGTGATCGCGATCGCGATCATGTCTGGCCTTTGCGGGGTGCGCCTCTAGAGTATCAGCGGGCTGAATCTCAGATCTGGAATGCTGACATGGCAGACGTGCAAACTGGACCGCGCAAGGCATATGAGATTGTTTCAGTTTCCGATGACTCGGAAACTGCCAGCCTGTGGTTGTCGCGGTCGCGTGACCTGCATCGCTCTCTGCGGCCGCAACTGCCGGACGATTATCTGACTTATCTCCAGACCATGTTCCGCGAAGGCGCCAAAATGGGGGTGCTGCATGTCGATAGTGTGGTGAAAGCATTGGCGGTCTACCGGTGCCATCACACAACATTTCATGGCCTTCGTTTCTATCTGGACGATCTGGTCACGGACGAGAGCGAGCGAAGCCGAGGATATGGCGCCGCGATGCTGGCCTGGTGCGAGCGACGTGCGATAGAAAATGGTTGTTCGGCATTCGACCTGGAATCGGGTGTGCAGAGATCGCGGGCCCACCAGTTCTATTTCCGGCAAGGCTTCAAGATCTTCGCTTTCAGCTTCACCAAAGAGCTATGAAACCTCCGCGACGTCGCGAAGCTAAAGCGGCGGCAGGCCGATCCGCTTCTTGATCGTGCTCATGGCGAAATTCGTTTCCACCGACTGGATGCATTTCAGCCGTGTCATTTTCTGTTTCAGGAACTGCTCATAGCCTTCGATGCCGTCGGCATAGACGTGCAGCAGATAATCGCGTGCGCCGGTCATCAGGTGGCATTCAGTGACTTCGCTCCAGCCTTGCACGGCTTTCTCGAACTCCTTGATCTGTTCTTCATTCTGCTGGCTGAGGCGGATGGAAACGAAGACGCTGAGCGGCAGGCCATAGGCCTTCTGGTCCACGATGGCGGCATATCCGCGAATGACGCCTTCTTCCTCCAATCGTTTGACCCGGCGCAGGCAGGGCGTGGGCGACAGGCCGATCTTTTCGGACAGCTCCAGGTTGGTCATCCGACCATTATCCTGCAAAAGGGACAGGATCTGGCGGTCCAGGCGATCCAGCACAATATGCTCTTTGGCGGTCATATCGTGCAGCATACTGCCAATATCTGGCACTTATCCACTGCAATACGCCATTTAATCCCGCGCGAACGGGCCTAGCCTTGCCGCCGGGAAACACGCGGGAAAGCATCGCCATGGCCAACGACAATTACCACAAGGACCGCATCTCCAACCGCACCTTGCATCCCGAAACCTTGATGATGGGCTATGGCTATACCCCCGCCTGGTCGCAGGGGGCATTGAAGCCGCCGATCTTCCAGACCTCGACCTACGTCTTTGAGACCGCGCAGCAGGGCAAGGAATTCTTCGACCTCACATCCGGCCGCCGCCAGCTGCGCCCCGGCGAGAATGCGGGCCTGGTCTATTCGCGCTTCAACCATCCCAACATGGAAATCCTGGAAGACCGGCTGGCGATCTGGGACGAGGCGGAACGCTCCGCCGTCTTCGCCAGCGGCATGGCCGCCATCGCCACGACGTGTTTTGCGCTGCTGCGTCCGGGCGACACGGTGTTGCACAGCCGCCCGCTTTATGGCGGCACCGAGACGCTATTGAAGAACCAGATGGGCGCGTTTGGCGTCACCGCTTTCGGCTTCACCAATGGCGTCGATGTCGGGCAGATGCGCGCCGCCGCCAAAGCGGCCGCCACCAAAGGCCGCGTTGCGATGATCATGGTGGAGACGCCCGCCAATCCCACCAATGGCATTGTCGATCTGGCCGCCTGCGCTGCCATTGCGGGCGAGCTGGAAAAGTCGCAGGGCTATCGGCCGCCCGTGGTGGTGGACAACACCATGCTGGGCCCGGTCTTCCAGAAGCCCTTGAAACAGGGTGCCGATATCTCGCTGCTGTCGCTGACCAAATATGTCGGCGGTCACAGCGATCTGGTGGGCGGCTCGATCAGCGGGAAGACCGAACTGGTGACCATGATCAAGCGCTGGCGCGGCGCGCTGGGCACCCAGCTGGATCCCAATTCCTGCTGGATGCTGATGCGCTCCTTGGAGACGCTCGACATCCGCATGAAACGGGCCAATGAAAATGCCCGCATCGTGGCAGACTATCTCGCCAGCCACCCCAAGGTGACGCGGCTGCATTATCTGGGCAATCTCAAAGCCGACGATCCGCGCAAGCCGGTGTTCGACCGCCAATGCACCGCGCCGGGCTCGACTTTTTCCTTCGACGTAAAGGGCGGCGAGGCGGAAGCCTTCCGCCTGCTGGACAATCTGCAGATCATGAAGCTGGCGGTGAGCCTGGGGGGCACCGAAACCCTGATCTCGCATCCCGCCGCCATGACCCATTCCGGCGTCGCTCGCGAACTGCGCGAAGAGATCGGCCTTACCGACGCCTTGATCCGCATTTCGGTGGGCATCGAGAATGTCGAAGACCTGATCAGCGACCTGGCGCAGGCGCTGGATAAGGTGTGAGAGGCCGGCCAGGCCTGTGTCGAATAACCGGGCCTATTGTTCAAACGCGCGGCGCCAAACACCAAGCGCTGCCGCTAAGCCTGTTTCGCTAAGCCATTGGTGTAATGCGATAAAGCCGAGGTCTCTGCGCCTGGCGCAAAGAATACCAAAAACATTGGAACCTTAACCGCCAGCGCGCGTTGCATCGTGTGGCCTCATAGCGTCAAAAGCGCTCTACCAGCCAATATGCGGGGCCTCACCCGCGACATTGATTGTTGTGGCAGGACAGAGTTCGCATGGCCGTGATCCTGGTTGTCGAGGACGATATGTTTATCCGCGAAACCGCGGAGATGATGATTCAAGACTGGGGTCATCAGATATTGTCCGCCTGCGATGTGAACGAAGCGCTCACGCACTTATGTTCCCCTCACCATATCGACGCGCTTTTTACCGATATTTATCTCAAGGCAGATGTCCTTGGCGGGTGCGATCTTGCCCGCCATGCCATCAAGCTGCGCCCGGATCTGCGCATCCTCTACACGACAGGAAATCGTGTAACGGAAAAACTACTGGCTCTATTTGCCGAAGGCTCACACTTCCTGTCGAAGCCCTATACCGAAGATCAGCTTCAAGGATCGTTTGAAAGCCTGCTCGCAGCATAGTTTTTGGAATCGCGGATTCGACGCTGCGAGATTGACGAGGGAAAATGGCAGTTTCTGATATTGCGGCGAGTGACATTGTCGAGACCGTGCCCAGCGCGCTCATCGTTCTCGACCGGAATCTCAACATCACTTCCGCCAATCGCGCCTTCTATCAGACGTTTCGCACGAATGCCAAAGAGACCGAGGGCTGTCTTATTTACGATCTCGGAAACCGGCAATGGGATATCCCGGCACTGCGCACGCTGCTTGAGAGCGTGATCCCCCATCGTGCCTCGGTCGAAGGGTTCGAGGTCGAGCATGATTTCCCGACCATTGGTCAGCGCACGATGCTGGTCAACGCCCGTAAGATATTCAGTCCGGGCGACAATGACGGCTCCATTTTGCTTGCCATCGAGGATGTCAGCGAGGAGCGCGCCGCCCGCAAAGAGAGCAAGCGCAACTGGCAACTCACGCAAAGCATTGTGGACACGATCCGCGATCCCCTGGTCGTTCTGGAAAACGACTTGACGATTGTGACTGCCAGCAAGGCGTTCCTGACCATATTCGGAAGTACCCAGGCGGAGACCTTTGGCCGGCGCGTTTCCGAACTGGGCCAACACCAATGGGATGTCCCGGCGCTTCGCCATTTGATGGACAAAGTACTTCCGGAAAACAAGCCGATCGAGAATTTCGAGATCGAGGATGATTTTCCGGGGCTGGGCCGCCGTGTTTTCAACCTCAACGCGCGAAAGATTTCGCAGCTCGGCAATCACGCCCATCGGATGCTCCTTGTATTCGAGGATATTACCGACCGTAAGCAGCGCGAGCGGGACGCTCAGATGCTGACCAACGAGATTTCTCACCGCATTAAGAATAATCTGCAGATCGTTGTCGGATTGATCGCTTATGAAATTAAATGGTCTATTGCCGCCAGCGTTCCCGGCCTCAAGGCCATGCAGGCTCGCATCGGGGCAATCGCCAAGCTTTACGATCTTCTGTCGCATTCGAGTCGCGGCGAGACCGTGGCGATAGACGCCTATCTGGCCGAAATCGCCAAAGCCATGTCGGCAAGTCTGCTGGGAAACCAGTCCGGTATTGAAATTATGGTCAAGGCCGAACCGTTGGTAATTGATCCTGACCGCGCGGTACCCCTTGGTCTTCTGGTCAACGAGCTGGCGACGAACGCGATCAAGCATGCCTTTCCCGGCGGGAAAGGGCATGTCGTGCTGGGCGCGGCACGGATTGGTGACGAAATAGAATTGACGGTGGTCGATGACGGTGTCGGCATGACGGATAAAGCCGTGGCAAAAATTCCGGAAAAACGCGGTTCGGATTATGTCGCCATTTTCGTTCGCCAGCTTGGCGGTACCATCACCACCTCCAGCACCGAAGGAACCGGAACGATCAATAAAATACGCTTGCCGCTGCTTGTGATTCCATCGGGCGGTGTCGAGCCCCTGGCGGCATGACGCGCGTCCGGGTTAACAGGCGAGGCCCGTGAACTGCGCGAAAAGATCGGCCTTACCGATGCCCTGATCCGCAATTCGGTGGGCATTGAGAATGTGGAAGACCTGATCAGCGACCTGGCCCAGGCGCTGGATAAGGTTTGACGCCAACGCGCGGCCGGATCAGGTTTGGCCTCACCGGATAAGGCGAGGCAAGGTGAAGAGCAGATTTGCCGCTCTGATTGGCACGTGCCTGGGGCTATGGGCTTCCCATGCCTATGCCGCCGAATTGCCGTCCGCCTGCGTGGTTCTTTCCAAAACGATGGTTGCGCAGCCGGCAGGCCCCGTCTTTCTGCCCAGCTACCCCACGGTTAAATCAGGTCCGCTGCTGGGCGCGGCTTTCCTCTATGACAATGCTGTTGCGGCGATTGCGCTGGTCGCTTGCGGCGAGTCCAAGAAGGCGTCGCGGATCGGGGACGCAATCCTCATCGCACTCGATCATGACCGCTATTGGCATGATGGACGCCTGCGTAACGGCTATCTGGCTGGCGCAGTCGGGCCCGAACCCGTGAAGCTCGCGGGATGGTGGGACGACAAGCAAAACATGTGGGTCGAGGATCGCTATCAGGTCGGCAGCGACAGCGGGAACATGGCCTGGGCGATCCTGGCCCTCCTGGCGCTGGACCAGGCCAGCGGTGATCATCGCTATCGGGACGGTGCGGTGCGCATTGCCGGTTGGACCATGCAGTCCCGAAGCCGCGGCGGCCCTGGTGGTTTTACCGGTGGCGCATTCGCCCATGAACCCACCCCGGTGATCGAGAAATGGAAATCGACCGAGCACAACACCGATCTGGCGGCAGCTTTTTCCGGCCTGGCGCGCGCCACGGGTGACAAGAAATGGATGGCACCCGCGCGCGTCGCGCAAAAATTTGTGCGCGCGATGTGGTCGGCTGCGTGCCAGTGTTTCGCTGTCGGCACCATAGAGGACGGCAAGACCCGCAATCCCTATCTGGCGCTCGACGCCCAGATATGGCCGTTGTTGGCCTTGCAAGGCGCCGCCGCCGACCATGATGCCGCGCTCGCCACTGCGCAAAGCAGGCTGCGGGACGGCGACGGCTTTGCCTACAGCGAAGCCAAGGAAGGAATGTGGACCGAAGGCACCGCCCAGGTGGCGCTGTATCTGAACCTGTCAGGACGCAAGGCCGAGGCTGACCATTTCATGGCCGCGATTGATGGCATGCGTGCCGCCGATGGTTCCTATTATGCCGCCAACACCCGCGAGCTTCCCACCGGCTTCATGCTGGAGACCGATCCTACCCAGCCGCGCCAATATTTTCATATCGCGCATCTGGCGGCGATTTCTTGGGCTGCCATCGCAGGCCAGGGCTATAACCCCTTCACGCGCACGAAGGCGCTACCCTAGTTGGCCGGTGATCTGCCCGTAAAAACCGCCAATTGCGCGGCGAAGGCACGTTTGTAAGCGGGTCGCGCCTCGCCCCTTGCGACGTAGGCAGCGAGGTTCGGAAATTCCTCCAGTAAACCCGATCCGTGCAGCCGGCGCAGCACCTGCACCATCAGAAGATCGCCGGCGCTGAATTTGCCGTCCAGCCAGTCGGCGTCGCCTAGCCGTGCGGACAACGGCCGCAGACGCCCGCGGACGCGATCGGCGAGCAGGGTCTGGCGTTCCTGGTACCAGGGCTTGTCGTGCTCTGTATATTTGGGCATTTCGCGCTCGAGGATTACCGGCTCCATCGTGCTGAGCGCGGCGAACATCCATGTGATCGCGCGCGCCCGCCCATTCGCATCGTCCGGCAGCAGGCCTGCATGGCGATCCGCGATAAGGAGCACTATCGCCCCCGACTCGAACAAGGCGAGATCGCCTTCTTCATAGGTCGGAATCTGCCCGAACGGATGCAGCGCCAGATGCGCGGGTTTTTTCATCTCGGCGAACGTAACAAGACGAACGTCGGTGGATTGGCCCACTTCTTCAAATGCCCAGCGAACGGGCATGTCGCGCGCCATCCCCCTGCCGCGATCGGGAGCCTCTGCAAAGGCGGTAATGGTGGGGGTCATTGGAAAGCTCCCTTTGGTTCAATCTTCGATCGATGTGGCGTCAGATGCTCCGGGCCAGCGCCTCGAGCTGATTGGCGCAGATGCCCCAGCCCTGATGAAAGCCCATCTTCTCATGGGTGTCATAGTCTTCCTTGTTCCAGTGGCGGGAGCGGGCGATGTAGCGGGTCTTGCCGCCTTCGTCCTCAAATGTGAGGACCACGGTCATGAAGGGTTTGCCGCTGGGCTGCCAGTCACCGGTATAGGCATCCGTGAAGACCAGCTTTTCGTTCGGCACGATCTCCAGATAAGTGCCGGGGCAGGGGATTTCCTGGCCTTCCGGGCTCTTCATCACGATCATGTTCGATCCGCCGACCCGCAGATCGACCTTGGCCACCGGCACGGTATAGGGCTTGGGCGCGAACCATTGCTTCAGCAATTCCGGATCGGTCCAGCAGCGGAACAGCTTTTCGCGGGGGGCGTCCAGCAGGCAGTCGAGGACCAGTTCGTTGCGTTCCTGTGTCATGGCAGTCTCCGGTGGGTTGGTAGTCGGCGTTCTGACCCAAGGACGTCGGGAACCATGATGGGCCGACAGCTTCCCTCAAAAAAAGCCGGAAAAGATTTTCATGCCAAAAAGAATTTAGACTGGTGTCGGAACCGGGTCCCTCGGCCCGTCCTTGGACCAATAAGGGAAAACGCCATGCTGTATGCGGTGCTGTGCTACCACGACGAAAACCTGGTCTGGTCCTGGAGCAAGGAAGAAGAGACTGACTTGATGGACAAGATCAGTGCGGTCCGCGGGCGGCTGACGCAACAGGGCAAGCTGGGGGCGTCGCTCCGGCTGATGCCCACCACCGCAGCGACCACCCTGCACAAGACCCAGGAACCGCCCCTGGTGATCGACGGTCCCTTCGCCGAGACCAAGGAACAGCTGCTGGGCTTCTATATCCTGGACGTGGAAAATCTGGATGCCGCGCTGGATGCAGCGCGGGAAATTGCCGCCGTCAATCCGGGCGGCGCTTTCGAGATCCGGCCCATCGCCGTGTTCACCCCCGATGAGCGCCCAGGCGCTCAGAAAACATGAACGATCTGGCCTGGATCAATGCCGCGCTGGCGGCGGCACGGCCCCAGGCCGTGGGCGCGCTGCTGCGATATTTCCGCGATCTCGACCGCGCGGAAGAGGCATTCCAGGAAGCGGCATTGCGGGCGCTGAAGAACTGGCCGCAGAACGGTCCCCCCCGCGATCCCACCGCCTGGCTGATCATGGTGGGGCGCAATGCGGCGCTGGATGGCGTGCGCAAGCAATCGCGCAACGTGGCGTTGCCCGATGACGATGCGATTTCTGACCTGGACGATGTTGAGACGCCGATGGTCGAGCGGCTGGATGGATCGCATTATCGCGACGATGTGCTGCGGCTGCTGTTCATCTGCTGCCATCCCGATCTTCCGGTGACGCAGCAGATTGCGCTGGCGCTGCGCATCGTGTCCGGTCTCACCGTCAAGCAGATCGCCCGCGCCTTCCTGGTGAGCGATGTGGCGATGGAACAGCGCATCACCCGCGCCAAGCAGCGCGTCGCCCGCGCTGATGTGCCGTTCGAAGCGCCGGGCCCGGTGGAGCGCGGCCAGCGCCTCGCCGCCGTGATGGCGATGGTCTATCTGGTGTTCAATGAAGGCTATTCCGCCGGCGACAGTGAAGCCCGCGCCGCGCTGTGCGACGAAGCGATCCGCCTGTCGCGGTTGCTGCTGCGCCTGTTCCAGACCGAGCCGGAAGTGATGGGGCTGGCCGCGCTGATGATCCTGCAACATGCCCGCGCCCATGCCCGCTTCGATGCCGAAGGCGAAGTCATTCTGCTGGAAGATCAGGATCGCGCCCGCTGGGACAGCGCGTTGATCGGCGAAGGCCTTGCGCTGATGGACAAGGCGATGCGGCACAACCGGCCAGGATCCTACCAGATCCAGGCCGCCATTGCCGCCACCCATGCCCGCGCGGCATTGGCGTCGGATACCAACTGGAGCGGGATCGATGCCTTATATGCGGCGCTGGAACGGATACAGCCGTCACCGGTGGTGACGCTCAATCGTTCCGTGGCGACGGCAAAGGTGAGCGGCCCTGAAGCAGCGCTGGCGATGATCGCGCCGCTGGAAGCCGCGCTGTCCAGCTATTTCCATTTCTATGGTGCGCGCGGGGCTTTCCTGCTGCAGCTTGGCCGTACCTCCGAAGCGCGCACGGATTTCAACCGCGCCATTGCATTGGCCAATACTCCGGCGGAAGCAGCGCATATCCGCCGACATCTTGACCGCCACATGCTGGATGCCGAAGTAAAATAATTCCTCCGCCTGTCGGCCAAGCGCTGGGCACCGCGTCCTTAGACCGATGCCGGACCGATCCGGCGGCAAGGAGGACGTTATGGGAAATTCCAAAGCGATGTTGTGGACCGGCCGTGCGATGAGCGGCATCGTGATCCTGTTTATGATCTTTGATGTGACGATCAAGTATCTCGACCTGCCCGTGGTGGAGCAGACCGGGATTCCGTTGGGTCTGCCCGCGCATGTTGCCCGGGAGCTTGCGGTGATGGAGACCATCATCCTGCTGCTGTATGTCTGGCCGCGCACCGCCATTCTGGGTGCGATCCTGTTCACCGGCTTGTTTGGTGCCACCATGGCGATCCATTGGCGGGTGGGCGACCCGCTCTTCAGCCACATCCTGTTCGGATTCTATCTGGCGCTGCTGGCCTGGGGCGGGCTTTATTTGCGCGACGCAAGGTTGCGCGCATTGCTGCCGCTTTGGGGCTGTCACAAATAGCTGAGCCACCAGGCCTTGTTGCGTTGCTTCACCTGCGCATAACGGCGGCACAACGGATACATCAGAAGAATCACCGCCAGCCAGATCGCATAAATCACCGGCAGGCTTTCGCCCCATGCGGGCGGCTGGCTGAAGGGGAAATGACCCAGATCCGGCGAACGAAACATCTCGCCGATCTCGCCATAGCGCAGCCAACTGGCGAGAACCGCCAGCAGATGGATCAAAAAGAAGTGCAGGACGAAGAAGAATAGCGGAATTTTGCCGATGATCAGCGCCGGTTGGAAGATTTGCGGGATGCGGTGTTCGAAGGCGCGCAGCAGCAGCAGCACCGGACCCAACGTCATCAGCAGGAACAGAAGAGACGGCGGGTATTTGGTCACGTTCAGAAACGAGATCAGCGTCCAGAGCGGCGATTTCTGCTGGGACCAGGCCACTGGATCGCCATAGACATTGGCCAGCCGCAGAACCAGGAACGCCGCGCACAACCCGACGCCCAGCCATAGCAGCAGCGTCTTGCGCCGTCCGGCATCGCCCTGAAACAAGCGGCCCAGGCAGAAGCCTAGCGCCGTCACCCCGATCCAGGGAATCAGCACATAGGAAATCACCACCACCGAGCGGCCATTGTTCAGGATGATGCCGGGTGCATGCAGGATCGACCAGAGCGGTGCCCAGGCGCCGAAACTGGCAGCGGAAATGCCGTCCAGCAGATTGTGCCCCGCGACCATGACGATGCCGAAACCGGCGATGGCCCAAATCGGCAGCCAGATCAGGCCCGCCAGTGCGATCATCGCCCAGCCCAGCGCCCACAGCACGGTGATGATGGTGACCTGGTAGTCGATGTTGAACTGCAAGGCGAAGCGCATCACCACCAGTTCCAGAAAAATCAGCCAGATGCCGCGGCTGATCAGATAGCGCGCCAATTCCGCTTTCGACATCTTGCCCAACGCCAGAAACGCACCGGTTCCGGTGAGAAGAAAGAAAGCCGGGGCGCAGAAATGGGTGATCCAGCGTGTGAAAAAGAGCCCAGGCGTGGTGGTGGCCAGCGCCGTGGGATCGGCGGCCAGATCGCCGAAGAAATCGCGCACATGATCCAGCGCCATTAGCGTGATGATGAGGCCGCGCACCACATCGACCGATTCAATCCGGCGGCGTGTTGTCATCGATGCGGCATTCCTCACGGCAAAAGAGAAATCGCTCAGGCTTTCTTCAACATCTTCGGCAGGGAATTGCCAAGCACCGCCAACAGGTCGGGGGCATAGGCGGCGGAATTCTTCTCGAACTCCGCCTGACTGATAAATTCGCTGCCTTGGCGACCGAACAGCACGACTTCGTCATTCAGGCTGATGCGCTCCTGATCGCCGGTCACATCCACCATCAAGGTGTTCATGGTGACCCGGCCCACGATGGGATAGCGGCGCCCGCCGATCAGCACCTGGGTGTCGTTTTTTCCTTCATTGGCAAAGTCCGGCTGGTTGGCATGTGACAGGCTGCGGCGATAGCCGTCGGAATAGCCGATGGGAATATTGGCGAGCCAGGATTCGCGGGCCAGCCGATAGGTTCGGTCATAGGCCACGGTTTCGTCCGCCGGAAAATGGTTCACCGCTGCTACCCGCGACTTCAAGGTGATGGTGGGCCGAAAACGCGCCAGGAAATCCGCACTGGTGTCGCCATACAGCGCGCCGCCCACCCGCACCATGTCCAGCCGGGTTTGCGGATGATGCAAGGTGGCGAAGGTGTTGGCGGTGTGGCGCACCAGGGGACCGGGCGGCAGGCCGTTGGCCTTGAGCCAGCCGGTATCCTGCTCGAAGCGGGCGAGCTGGCGCAGAATGTCGTCCTTGTCCTCTGTGGGATAATGCGTCATCAGCCCCACGATACGGAGCGGCGTGGCCTGAAGGATTGCCGTGGCGTCTTTCTTGCCGTAATCGGTCTTCAGCTCGACGCCGTTGCGGCTCATGCCGTCGGCGTTGAGACACAGATGGATGGGTAATGTCTGCGTGGCTTTCTTGCGCCGCCAGGATTGTGCGATGCGTTGCGCTGCCACCGGGTTTCCCACCAGTTCTTCGACACGATAGGCAAAAGCATCTTCGATCTCGTCCAACGTGCCGGTGCGCACGCGGATCAGACGGCCCTTGAAGCCCATTTCGCGGGCGACGCGCGCTTCCTCATTGCTGGTGAAGCCGATGGCGGCGATTTTCGCTTTCAGCACCGACGGCATCAGCAGGTCCAGGCCATTGCCATAGGCATCGGCTTTCATGATGGCGCAAAGCTGGGCGCCGCCATCGCCCAGGATGCCCCGCACTTCGGCGATGTTGTGCTCGAAGGCGGCGGCGTCGATTTCCATCCAGGCATTGCGGCGGGGCGCATCGGCAGGACGCAGGCCGAAATTGCGCGCCGACAAGACGGGCGTGGAGAACGCGTTACGCGTACTGGCAAGCGTCAGAGCCGCCATGCCACCGGCAATGATCGAACGGCGATTGATGGACATGTCTTTCCCCCGAAAGTCGTCAGCGCGTTGGCTGTATTATCATTGCGGTATCGTGAACATGGCGCCCGCTTCATGACCGATGCCGCGGTCGCGGCCATAGAAAGACACACCGCTGCTGACTTGTCCTTGCGTCACCTGCGCCGGGGTGACGGACATCAACGTGATGTCGAACACCAGAGTCTGGTTGGGCGGCACATTGCCATCGGGTGTGCCTTTGCCGCCAAAGGCGAGGTCCGACGGAAGAACCAGCTCCCAATGATCGCCGGTCTGCATCAATTGAAGCGCTTCGTTCAACCCGCGCAACACATTGCTGACGATCATCACGGCCGGCAGATCGGCGGTGGCAGTGTCCACCAGCTTGGAATTGATCAGATGCGCGCTGTAACTGATCTGTACGGTATCGGCGGCGGTGGGATGGGCGCCGAAGCCGTTGCGCAGGATGCGATATTGCAGCCCGCTGGGTCGCACGATCACGCCGGGCTTGTGGGCGTTCGTAGCCAGAAAGGCGTGATTGGCCGCCGCGCCAAGAGCATCGTCGGCGGCGCGGGTGGGCGTCAGTCCCCAGACCAGAAACATCAGAAGCAGAGCGGAAAAATTTCTCATCATGGTCAGGTTATAGCATTCCGCAGCGGCTACCGATTGTTCCAGGGAAAACCCGTGGCGAGGGTCATCTGGTCGTTGACCGGATACACACGGGGATAAAAGCCCGTATGCGGCACACCTCCCGCCTTTACGCGCATTAGCTGATCGTCCAGGTCGCGCAGATCCTTCATTCGCAACCATGGGGCCAGGATGCCGCCATCCTTGCGGCAGCAATGGGCAGTCCACAGGATCGTGTCACCGGGCAGGGTGGCGAGTAGACGCTGCGCGGTCTCGTGATAGGCCGACATGCTGGCGCCGGGCGAAAAGGCATAGAGCGTGGTGGGATAGATATAGTCGCCGGTATAAAGCCGCTTGGTCGCCGGATCATACAGCGATGCCGAGGTCGGCGTGTGGCCGGGTGTGTTCAGCAAGGTCAGCATCCGACCGCCCAGATCGATCGTGGCACCGGGTGTCAGCCATTCGGCGATACGGAAAGACGGCCGCACCCGCTTGTCGGCGATGCCGGAAAATTCATAGCGCCTGGGCATGAACATCTCGCCCTGCATGTCGGCGCGGGTCTGGGGCAGGTCGATCATGGCGACATGGTCGAAAGGCGCGATGCCGCCCAGATGATCGAAATGCAGATGCGAGACCATCACCGTGACGGGAAGATTGGTGAGTGACTTGATCACCGGGCTGATGTCGCGCGTGCCCGAACCGGCATCGAACAGCAGCGCCCGCGTCTCGCCCAATATCAGATAAGCGTAATTCTGCTGGTAATAGCGGGGCTCGCCGATGGCAAAAGTGCCCTGGCCCAGATCCTCGACCGAGAAATAGTCATCGACCATGCGGCCTTTTTGAAGTTTGGGCGCGGCGGGATCGATAATGGTGTGGTGGCTTATATAGGGCGCGACTTCGAGGTTCACATACGGCGCATAGGCCCCCGCCAACACGATGACGACAAGGAACGCAATCGCGATGTAGGTGAACGTCCTGGTCATTGTTCGTCCTTCCCGGGGCCGCGGTTACTGTTGGCGGCATCTAACGGGGAAATGCGTCTCTTGGCAAAGTGGCTTAAGACTGTTTCTCCCTGAGATAAAGCCCGAACCAGTCCACCACTCGCGTGCGCAAGTCTTCGAGGTCGGAGAGCTTGCGGAAGTGATGGCCTTCGCCGGCATAGATCACCAGCTTGACCGGTGTGCCGATGGTTTTCAGGGCGTGCCAATACTCCACCGATTGCGGCGCCGGACATTCGACATCGCGTTCGCCGACATAGGCGAGAGTGGGCGTCTTGGCCTGCTTGATGAATTCGATCGGAGAAGCGTCGCGATAGACCACCGGATCGTCATAGACCGAGGCCCCGAAGAAGGGGATCATCCATTTGTCGATGCCGTTCTGGCCGTAATAGCTGGTCCAGTTGGCGATGCCCGCGCCCGCCACGATGGCCTTGAAGCGCTTGGTCTGAGTGTTGGCCCACATGCTCATCCAGCCGCCATAGGAATGGCCGTAAAGTCCCAGCCGCGCATCGTCGACCGGGGCAGTTTTCTCGACAGCGTCAATTCCCGCCAGAATGTCGCGCAGATCGCCGCGCCCGAAATCGCGGATGTTGGCGCGGGTGAAGGCATCGCCCTGGCCGTAGGAGCCGCGCGGATTGGGATAGAAGACGAAATAGCCTTTGGCGATAAACGGCCCCACGAAATCGAACCCGGTGCCGTGCTGGCCGCCGCCCGCGATATAGCGCGGCCGTGATGCCGATGACGGGCCGCCATGCACGATGGTGATCATGGGATGCTTGCCGGGCGTGACATTGACCGGCTTGACCAGCCAGCCCTGGACGTCGAAGCCGTCATTTTTCCAGCGCACGCTTTCGACCGCGACGCTGGCGGGCAGCTTGACGTTCTCGCGCGTTACGGGCGCCAGCGCAGGCAGGCGGCCCCGCGCGATCTCTTCGGCATGGGTGAAATCCTGCATCACCGTGGCGGCGATGGCGCCGTCGGCGCTAAACGAAATCGGGCCGTTGAAGGTCTGGCTGCCGATATTGACTGGCGCCGACCAGTTGACGCGCACGGCTTTCGCCGCCGGATCAATACTCACGGCGGCGGCCTTGTCGCCGATCAGAGCGGTGGCGGCCAGCGTGCTGCCGCGCCAGTCCAGCCCCTCGAAGGTGCCTTTGTAACCGGGCGTGACATCGACTGGCGTGCCGCCCCCCAGCGCCACGGTATAGACATCGCCACCCACCGAGCCCCAGTCGCTCATCAGCCCGCCGATGAAGGCGACGCTTTTGCCGTCAGGCGACACGCGCGGCATGTTCATCTGCATCTTGGGCGCGGCGATCACCCGCGCACTGCCGCTGGCGGCGTCAATGTAATTCAAAGTGGCGATCCACCAATTATTGTCGCCATTGCCCTTGGCGGCGGTGGCGGCAAAGCCTTTGCCGTCCGGCGTCCAGGAAAATTCATAGATGTAGGTGTCGGCGGGCGAGACGGGCTTCAGCGCGCCGCCCGTTGCCGGCAGCACGGCGATGCGCTGTTCGTCTTCGCTGGCGCCGATTTCGCCCACTTGCGCGGCGGCGGCTTCGGTCGCGCCGGTCAGCTTGCGCGCGCCGATGGTCGCCAGCAAGGCGATGCGCTTGCCGTCTGCGGAAAAGCGCGGTGTGTTGGCGACGCCGGAAATCACGGTCAGCGATTGCGGATCGCCGGACGCAACGCGATAGAGCGTGGTCTTGGAGGCTTTCTTGTCGGCGGCGAGGAACACCAGTGCATCGCCTTTGGGTGACCAGGTGAGGCCGGAATAGCGGCAGACGGTGCAAGGATCGTAATGGGCCACGATCTTTCCGGCCGCATCGCGCACCGTCACTGTGCCATGCGGCTCATCGGCCAGATTGCCGGGATCGTCGCTTTCCACTGTGGCGGTCTTCGCGCCGTCAGGCGACAGAGCGAGATCATCGAACTGATGAATGGTCACCAGAGAGGCAGGTGCAGCCAGTGCCGTGCCCGAAAATAGAAGACCGATAGTCAGTGGCGCAAATTTCAGCATCGCTGCCCCCAATGTGTGCGGCGTGCATCGCCGCATGATCGTTGGCGCTTACTATAGGACGCGGCGCGGGGTGCAACAATGCAGGGTGCCGTCTGATTGACTTGCCCGGTCATTGCCGCATCATCCGGGCTTATTTCCATGCATGACGGGGCGCGCGACATGTCGAAACCGATCCAATCTTCCGAATCCATGGCCGTCAGCCGCCGCGATCTGCTGGCGGGTGCCGGCGTGGGTGCGGCGGCGATGATGCTGGCACAGAACGGCGCCCAGGCGCAGCCCGCATCGGGACGGCCCGTGATTTTCGCGCATACGACCATCGCCAACGCCGATGCCGTGCAGGAAGACGCGGCGCTGGCCGTGGTGGCGGGCAAGATCGCCGCTATCGGGCCGACCGATGCCGTGATGCGGCAATATCCCAACGCCGAAATTTACGACGGGCGCGGCAAGGCGATCCTGCCGGGCCTGGTCAATTGCCACGCCCATCTGCGCGATACGGTGGCGCGCGGCTTCAATGAGGATTTCGGTTTTCCCAATTCCGCCAAGCTGAAAGTGCGCCCCGAAAGCCTGATGCAGGGCGACGAGAAAGGCTTGATGGCCACGGTCGGCGCGCTGGAAGCAATCAGGTCCGGCACCACCACTCTGGTGGAATATGCCAGCGAGATCGGCCCTTATGCGGGCGCCTTGGCAAACTCCGGCCTCAGGATGGTATTCGCGGAATCCATTGCCGACAGTGCAAATGTTCCCGGCCCGCTTTCGCCGGAAGGGGCTGCGAGCGCGCCGACACCGGTGTTCTCGGCGGCGCGGCGCGACGAAGGCATGAAGCGCATCAGCGATCTGTACTCGGCATGGCACGGCAAGAATGATGGCCGCATCAATGTGTTTCCCACCGCTGCTTTGGCGGAGACATCGTCGCCGGAATTGCTGAGGGCGGTGCATGATTTCGCGGAGAAATACGATTTGCGCTATTCCATCCATCTGTCGCAGAGCCGCGCCGAAGTCGCGTTCATGAAAAAGCATTACGGCATGAGCCCGCCCTTCTTCCTGGATAAGGCGGGCTTTTTAGGTCCGCGTCTGTTCGCGGCCCATTGCCGGTATGTCGATGACGCCGACATCGCGCTGCTGGGGCGCACCCGCACCACCATCTCGCACCAGGCGGCGATGGCGGCCAATCGCGGCGTCATTCCCCCGATTCCCGCATTGCGCGCGGCAGGATGCCCGATCGCTTACGGCACCGACAACAACACCAACGACATGTTCGAAGTGATGCGCGTGGCGATGCTGACGGAACGGATTCGCCGTGACGACGCGTTCCCGGGCTTGCTGCCACAGCCGGAAGATGCGCTGCAGGACGCCACTGCGGGCGGGGCGCATGCGTTGGGCTTGGAAAAGCTGACCGGCACGTTGAGCGTGGGCAGGCAGGCGGACCTCATCGTGCTGGACACGCTGCGCGCCCATCTGGTGCCGGCGGGCCGCATCATCTCGGCCTGGATCCATAACGGCCAGCCGTCCGACATTGAATCCGTGATGGTGGATGGCCGCTTCCTGATGCGCGACCGCAAGGTGTTGACCATGGACGAAGCGGCGATCGTCGCCGAGGCCGACAAGGTGGGCAAGCGCATCTGGAAACAGGTGAAAGAGTCCGGCCCGGTGCCGATCCCGGGCCGCACCAAGTCTTGAGCTGTTGCCGCACGCGTCAAGCGGGGCGTGGTGCGTAACGGCGTATAGAGCCGGCGGCGGTAGACGAACCTGCCCGCCGTGATAGTGTTCCGCTGCAAATGCGCGGGCCTTAAAACGCGCCAACACAGGGTGGGATGACATGAGCGCTGCAATGGCGGAAACGCCATCGATTCAGAAGAACACCGGCTATCTGCGCATCGCGACGGAAGAGGCCTATGCCCCCGCCGAGATGCTGCGCTTGTATCGCAAGCTGCTGGACGAGAAAGGCACCGACGATCCGGGCTTCCTTTCGCAATGGGGATATTTCCTGGGCCAGGCTGACCGGATGCAAGCGCTGGCCGAGCGTTTCCATAATCTTGACGAAGGCCGCATCCGCGATATGGACGCCACCGGCATCGCGCGACAGATCGTGTCGCTGACCAGTCCTGGGGTGCAGATCTTCGACGCGGCGACCGGCACGGCGCTGGCAACATCGTTCAACGACCAATTGGCAGCAGCCTGCCACAAGCATCCCACGCGTTTCTCGGGCCTTGCCGCCATCGCGCCGCAGAATCCCGCCGCCGCCGCCAAGGAACTGGAGCGCGGCGTGACCAAACTGGGATTGAAAGGCGCGATCATCAATTCCAACACCCATGGCGAATATCTGGACGATCCCAAATTCTGGGACATCCTTGGAATGGCGGAATCGCTGGATGTGCCGATCTATCTGCATCCGGCCACCGCGCCGCGCCGCATGATTGGTCCTCTGATAGAAAAGGGGTTGGAAGGCGCGTTCTACGGTTTTGCGGTGGAAACCAGCACGCATCTGCTGCGCATGATCATGAGCGGGGTGTTCGATCGCTTCCCGAAATTGCAGGTCATTGCCGGTCATGGCGGCGAAGGGCTTCCCTTCTGGCTGTGCCGCTTCGATCTGTTCCAGCATAATTACGCCATCAACAACCGCTTTCCGCACATGCCCAAGCTGCAGCGCAAGGTCAGCGAATATATCCAGCAGAATATTCCCATCACTTCCAGCGGCATGGCCTGGGCACCGGTGATTCAGTTCTGCCAGCAGGTGCTGGGTGCAGACCGGGTGATGTATGCGATGGATTATCCGTACCAGTACAACGCCGCCGAAGTGAAGGTGACGGACGACATGCAGATCAGCGACGCGGACAAGAAGAAATTCTACCAGACCAACGCGGAACGGATCTTCCACCTGACGTGATGGCCAACTAAGGCGACAAAGTCAGGCGCGCGCGGCGTTAGCGCGTGCCTTCGCCAGCACCAACAGCATCGCGGACAACAGAAAGGCTGGGATCGAAATCGCCAGCAGCATGCTCTTGGGCGCCCAGCCCAGGGACAGAAGCTGGCCGCCCAGCAGTGGTCCGCCGATATTGCCCAGCCGCCCGATGCCCAGCGACCAGCCCGCGCCGGTGTTGCGAATGCGGGGCGGATAGATCGCACCGGGCAGGGCATTGATGCCCAACTGCCCCGCCGAAATGCCGATGCCGGCGCCGAAGATGAAGACGATCAGGATTGTGGTGGTGACTGTGGTCGCGCCCAACAGGACCAGCCAGCAGGCGCCCATCGCCAGCATGGCGGAGACGACTTTCTCTGTGCCGTACCGGGTGACCAGCGGGCCGCTGCCCAGCGCGCCCGCAATGCCGCCGACCTGGAACATGGTGGCGGCCATGATCGCGGTCGAAGTGGGCAGGCCCATGGCCCGCAACATCGAAGGCAGCCAGGAATTGATGAAATAGATGGTGAGAAGGCTGAGAAAGTTGATCAGCCAAAGCAAAAGCGTGAGCCGCGCGAAATCGGGTGCAAACAATTGTGCAATGAAATTCTTTCCCGGGGCGGCTTTTGTCTGTGGCATCGCACGGGCCGCCAGGAAGGACGGCGATTCCGGAAGCATCGCGGCCAGCAGCGGCAGCAGGATCAGGGGAATGATGCCGCCCACCACAAAGACGGCGGGCCAGCCGAACGGCGCCAGCAACCGGGCCGCGACGATGCCGACCAGCACATTGCCTATTTGCACGCCGCAGGTCATCGCCATCACCAACGCGCCCTGCCGCCGTTTGGGCGCGAAATCCGACAGCAATGCGATGGAGGCGGGAATACCGCCGCCGATGCCAAGCCCAGTGACGAAGCGCGCAATCGTCAGCCATTGCGTGTCAGGGACGAAGGCGGTCGCCAGCGACATCACACCGAACAAGGTGACACAGCCCATCAGCACAGGCTTGCGGCCCAGCCGGTCGCCCAGCCAGCCGCACAACAGCGAACCCAGGAAGAGGCCGATGCTGCCCGCCGTCAGCGCGGCGGTGAAAGCGACAGGTTTGAGATGCCAGGACTCTGCGATGGCCGGAAGCGTGAAGGCCATCGCGCCCAGATCGAAGCCTTCCAGCACCAGCACGGCCGCGCAGAGAAGCGCGACGCGATTTTCTCGGCCGGGAGGAGATGCGGGATTCGCGTCGGACATGCGCCGACCTTCACTTGCGTCGTGCGCAAAGTCTAGAGCCGGTTCTTTCCGCATCCGCGAACAAATAATTCGGGGTTGGCGGGCCGGGGTTGGCAAGATGCACCGCCATCGCTTAACGTCCGGCCCGCCGCGTGGGGCGGCGACCCAAGAACAAGAGCGCAAGCTGGCAAACCCGAAGGTTCTCTTTAAAGGTATGCTGCCGCCGGGCTGGGCCGCCATCGGCAAGGACCGCTTTGCGTCTTATGGTTTCGACGCGGTGATTGCCGATCAGGATGCGTACAATCCGGAAGACATTCATTATTTCTCCGGCTTCCGGCCGCCGCCAGGCTTTATGAAGACGCTTCCCAATCTGAAAGCGATCTTCTCGCTGGGCGCGGGGGTGGACGGTTTCCTGCGCGATCCGGATCTGCCGCGCGATGTGCCGCTGGTGCGCTTCGTCGATCCCACTTTGATGCATGAGATGGCGCAATATGTGGTGATGCATGTGCTGATCGCTCATCGCGGCCAGCGTTTCTTCGATGCGGCACAGCACGAAAGTACGTGGCGGCAGCGCATGCTGGCGCGGGCCTCGCGCGACACCCGGATCGGGATGCTGGGCCTGGGCGATATCGGCGGCACCATCGCCGCCAGCCTGTTGCCGTTCGATTTCCAGCTTTCGGGCTGGAGCCGCACGCGCAAGAGCCTTCCCGGCGTGAAAAGCTTTGCCGGTGAAGCGGAGTTGCCGCAATTCCTGGCGCAATGCGATTATCTGGTTTGCGTCTTGCCGCTGACCGACGCGACGCGCGGCATCATGGATGCAAAATTGTTTGCCCAGCTTCCCAAAGGCGCCTGGGTGATCAATGTGGCGCGGGGCGGGCATCTGGTCGAAGCCGATTTGATCGCGGCCCTGGATTGCGGGCATCTGGCGGGTGCGGTGCTGGATGTGTTCCAGGCCGAACCCATGCCACCGGAAAATCCGATCTGGCAGCATCCGAAAATCACCGCCACGCCGCACATCGCCGCGCTGACCGATCAGCAGGCTGCGTTGGCCCTGTCTCTT
>JBEPVO010000004.1:0-56916 GCA_041690975.1 Alphaproteobacteria bacterium | reverse complement strand
AGAACACCTTCAAGGCCATGGCCTATGAGGAATATCGCGGCTTCTTCCATATCGGTATGGTGGAACGCAACGAACACAACGCCATCATCCAGCATGGCACCATGACCATCGTCACCAAGAATGCATTGGAAGAGGTGGGCGGCTGGAGCGAATGGTGCATCACCGAAGACACCGAGCTGGGACTGAAGCTGTTCGAGGCGGGTTACGAAGCCGCGTATATCCCTCAGAAGATGGGCGCGGGCCTGGAACCGGACACGCTGGAGGCCTTTATGTCCCAGCGCTATCGCTGGGTCTATGGCGCGATGCAGATCATGAAGCGCCACGCGCGGGAGATATTTCTGGGCGGCTCCGGCCTGTCCTGGGAGCAACGTTATCAGTTCCTGTCCGGCTGGCTGCCCTGGATTTCCGACGGGCTGGGAATGATCGTGACCTGCACCGCACTGGTGTGGACGGCGCTAATGTGGGCGATCCCGGGTTATATCGATGTGCCGATGCCGGCTTTGTCGGCCGCCGCGATGGCATTGTTCGCCACCAAGCTGTTCAAGACCCTGCTGCTCTATCCCCCCAAAGTGCGATCCGGCCTGAAAGGCGCGGTAATGGCCTCCGTCGCGGGGCTTGCACTGACCCACACGGTGGGCAAAGCGATGTGGTCGGGGCTGCTGACGGCGGGCAAGCCTTTCATGCGCACACCCAAATGTGAGAACCCTGCGCAGTTTAGCCAAGTGCTGCGGGTGGTGTGGCAGGAAACGGTGTTATTGGCGGGTCTGCTGGCGGCGATGATCTCGATGGGGTTCGACCGTGGTTTCGAAGATCCGGCCGTCAGCCTGTGGATGGTGATGTTGGGCGTGCAGAGTCTTCCCTATGCCGCGACTTTCGTCACGGCCTCGATCAGCGCGATGTCCAACAAGAAACCCCAAGCCGGATCTTTGGCGGCGAAGTCCGCATTACCGGAAGCGGCCTAGAGTTTTCTCACGGGCGGCACGGTCTTTCCCGGGTTGAGGATATTCTTCGGATCGAAAGCGTGTTTCAGCGCCCGCATCGCATCCAGTTCCTCGCTTGATTTGTAACGCGGCAACAGATCGCGTTTCATCGCTCCGATGCCGTGCTCGGCACTGATCGAACCGGAATAGCGTTTGACGATATCATGCACGGTGAGTTGCATCTCGTCCCATTGTGCGGCGAAGACGGCATCTTGCCCGACCGGGGCGCTGAAATTGAAATGCAGATTTCCGTCGCCCATATGCCCGAAGCAGATCGGCCGGGCGCCGGGAAATTTCTTCACCACGACAGCGTTGGCTTCCTCGATAAAAGCGGGGATGGAAGCGACCGGCACGGAAATATCATGCTTGATGGAAATGCCTTCGCGCTTTTCCGCTTCCGAGATGGTCTCCCGCATGTGCCAGAAGCTGCGCGCCTGAGCCTGGTTCTGGGCAATCACCGCGTCGGTCACCAGGTCCGTCGCGTCTTCCAATGCCGATTGGGTCAGCGCCTCCAGGCTGGCGCCTGCCCCGCCCGACACTTCCATCAACACATACCAGGGCGAAGGCGAGGCAAGGGGATCGCGCGTGCCCGGGATATGCCGCAGCACCATTTCCAGGGTCGGGCGGGACACTAGTTCAAAGGATGACAACAATCCGCCTGTCTCGGTCTGCATGTGGCCGAGAAGGGTCAGTGCCGCCGCGGGTGAGGGCACCGCGGTGAGGGCCGTGACCACCTGAGCGGGACGGGGGAAAAGTCGCAGGCTGGCTGCGGTGACAATCCCCAAAGTGCCTTCCGCGCCGATGAAAAGCTGCTTGAGGTCGTAGCCGGTATTGTCCTTGTGCAGCGATTTCAGCATCGGCAGGATCCGACCATCCGCCAGGACCACTTCCAGCCCCAATACCAAAGCCCGCGTCATGCCATAGCGCAGCACATGATTGCCGCCGGCATTGGTCGAAATATTGCCGCCGATGGTGCAGCTGCCTTCCGAACCGAGGCTGAGTGGAAACAGAAGCTGCTCGATGGCGGCGGCATCCTGTGCCTGTTTCAACGTTATCCCGGCTTCAACGGTGAGCGTCATGCCGGGCGCATCGAGAGCGCGGATCCGATTCATGCGCCGTAGGCTCAGCAGCACTTCGCCATGCAGTGGAATCTGTCCGCCCACCAACCCCGTATTGCCGCCTTGCGGTACGATAGCGGTCCCAGTCTCATGGCAGATCGCCAGGATAGCAGAGACTTGCTCGGTGGTGGCGGGCTTGAGCAGGAGCGCGGATTGGCCGTGCATACGGCTGCGCCACTCTTCCAGATAAGGCGCGATCTCGGCTGCATCTTCACTGAAGCCGCCCGGTCCGGCGGCGAGTTTCAGTCGATCGACTATCTCATGCATGTTCTGCCCTTGGTGCTGCCGCGCGCCGCAACCGATCGTTGATGGCTTCTCCCAGCCCGATTTCCGGAATGGGCGCCACCGCGATGCGTGATGTTTGCCTGTCCAACTCATGTAGCATGGCGAAGAGGTTGGACGCGGCTTCCTTGAGATCGCCGGCTGGGCTGAGATTCAGCATGGCGTCCGGCGATGGTCCAAAACCCAGCAGGATTTCGCCGGGCTCCTTTGCTTGCACATTCAAGCGCAGCGCCGCACGTGGTGCGTAGTGACTTTCCAATTGCCCGGGAGAGCGGATGGTCCCCTCCGCAATGGCCAGTGGTCCCGTAACGGCTTCTATCGCTTGGCGCGCGATGGCGCCGGGGCGCAGCAGCACACAGATGGCCGCATCAAATCCGATCACGGTGGATTCCAGCCCCAGCGGCGCGGCGCCGCCGTCCAGGATCAGGTCGACCTCCTGTTTCAGTCCGGCGGCGACATGCGCCGCGGTTGTGGCGCTGATCCGGCCGGACGGATTGGCGCTGGGCGCGGCGATGGGAAGCTTGGCCTCTCGCAACAAGGCGACGGCAACGGGATGGGCCGGTACCCGCAAGGCAACCGTATCCAATCCGGCGCTGACCAGTTCCGACAAGGACGAGCCGGCGCGGCGCGGCAACACCAGGGTGAGGGCGCCCGGCCAGAATTTCTCGGCCAGCGCGCGCGCCATATCTGAAAAGACCGCATGCCGCTCGGCTTCCGCCATGTTGCCGACATGCACGATCAAGGGATTGAAGCGGGGGCGCCCCTTGGCGGCGAAGATGCCGGCCACGGCTTTGCCGTTTTGGGCGTCCGCGCCCAGGCCGTAGACCGTCTCGGTCGGGAATGCGACCAGCTTGCCGTCGCGCAACAGCTCTGCCGCCCGGGCGATCGCCAGCGCGTCCGCGGGCATGGTCTTGTTGAGCAAGCTTTCCATCGGGGCCTTTTAGCGGGTTGACGTCCCCGGGTCAGCCTTTCTTTGTGCCCCGAATGCGCGGGCCCATTAGTTCATGTACGATCCGGCCCGCATCTATGTCAGGCAAGAACGCATGTCGCTGCAGGGAAAAACGCTATTCGTGACGGGCGCCAGCCGGGGCATCGGTCTTGCCATCGCGCTGCGGGCCGCCCGGGACGGCGCCAATATCGCGATCGCGGCCAAGACAACCGAGCCGAACGCGAAATTGCCGGGCACGATCTTCTCTGCTGCGAAAGAGATTGAAAAAGCCGGCGGCAAGGCATTGTCCTTGGTCTGCGATATCCGCTTCGAGGATCAGGTAGCCGCCGCCGTGACAGCCACCACCGAGAAATTCGGTGGCATCGATATCTGTGTCAACAATGCCAGCGCCATCTCCCTGACCGGGACTCAGGAAACTGAAATGAAGCGTTTTGACTTGATGTCCCAGATCAATGCACGTGGGACCTTCCTGGTTAGTAAACTCTGCGTTCCGCATCTCCTGAAGGCGGAAAATCCCCATGTGCTGATGCTGTCGCCGCCGCTCGACATGCAGCCCAAATGGTTTGCCGGGCACACTGCTTATTCGATGGCGAAATACGCCATGAGCATGTGCGTGCTGGGCATGGCGGCGGAATTCTCCGGCAAGATCGCGTTCAATGCTTTGTGGCCCCGAACCGCCATCGCCACCGCCGCTATAAAGCTGGCAATGGGCAGCGCCGACGCTGCCCGCTTTTGCCGGAACCCGGAAATTCTGGCGGATGCGGCCTACGCGATCTTCGGCAAGCCGAAAAGCTTCAGCAGCAATTTCCTGATCGACGATTCATTCCTGGCCGAAAATGGCGTCACCGATTTCGATCACTATCGCGTCGATCCCAGCCAAGATTTGGCGCCGGATTTCTTCGTGCCGGATTCGATGCCGCCGCCAAAGGGCGTATCCCTCAAGGCGCTGGGGTAAAGATGCGCCGGCTCCAGCTCTTGGCACTGGCGGGACTGTTCTGGCCGAATGCGGGATTCGCCATGCCGTTGCCCGATTGCGCGGGAGATGTGGTGATGGCGCATGCACGTGTCGTGCGGGTGGAAAAGAACGGTGCCCTGATGCTGGATAATCATCAGATCGTTCTGCTGGAAGGCATCCGTCTGCCGGGCGTGGATCATCCCGCGGTTCCTGTTGCCGCGCAGGCTATTGCGGCATTGCGTGCGTTGGCGATACGGGAAACCCTGACCTTGACCACCACGCCACCTGGAAATGACCGATACGGCCACGTTCGGGTTCAAGCTTTCGGGACGGCTTGGCTGCAGACCGAGCTTCTGAAGAATGGATTGGCGCGTGTATCCGTCATGCCAGACCGCCAGGAATGCTCTCCCGATTTCTATGAAGCCGAGATCGAGGCACGTGAGGCCCGTCGCGGCCTGTGGGCTCTGCCGGAATTTGCCGTGAAGCAAGCCGGATCGTTTTCGGCGCCGGCAGGTAGCTTCCAACTGGTTCAGGGCCGCGTGGTCAGTGTCGCCAGTCATGACGGTCGTGCGTTCCTGGATTTCAATGACGATTATCACAAAGGTTTTTCCGCCGTCATTGCCCCAGAGGACCGCAAGGCTTTCCGGAACGCGGAACCTGCGCTCGAAGAGCTTGTCGGGCATGAAGTCCGTTTGCGCGGCATCGTCGAAGACTTTAACGGCCGGCGGGAAATGGCGCTCTCGAATCCCAGGCAGATCGAAGTTCTGCAATGAAAAAAGCCCGGCATTGCTGCCGGGCTTTTTATTGGAGTCTGCAGGGCCGCGAAGCGGATAGCCCTGCGTTAAGCGGCTTTCTTGGTCAGCATGCCTTCGACACGCTTGACGGCGGTCTGCTCATCGGTGCGCTCGACAGCAGCGACTTCACGCGCCATGCGGGCCAAGGCTTTTTCGTAAAGCTGGCGTTCGGAATAGCTCTGCTCCGGCTGGCCGCCGGCGCGGTGCAGGTCGCGCACCACTTCGGCAATAGACACCAGGTCGCCGGAATCGATCTTCGCTTCATATTCCTGCGCGCGGCGCGACCACATGGTGCGCTTGATGCGGGCTCGGCCCTTGAGCGTGTTCAGCGCATTGCCGACCACTTCGGGCGAGGACAGTTTGCGCATGCCCACGGCCTTGGCCTTCAAGGTCGGCACGCGCAATGTCATCTTGTCTTTTTCGAAATCGATGATGAACAGTTCCAGCCTCGATCCGGCGACTTCTTTTTCTTCAATGCCCGAAACCTTGCCCACGCCATGGGTCGGATAGACGACATGGTCGTTGGTCTTGAATTCGTGCTTTCTGTTGGAGTTCGCGGGAACCTTCTTGACGGGAATGGCGGGGGCCGGCTTGGCGACAGGCGCATGGGGTTTGGGTGCGGTCATCTCTGCTTCCGTTGGGGCGGCCTCGCTGGGGAGCTGCGAGACGCATGATAATTTCACGACAATATGGCCGAAACGCGCCGAGAGGACGCCGGCATGTGCTGGTCATGTCTGGTTAGATTGGACAAGACACTATCACGCTTTGAAGAAAAATGGAAGGAAAATCGACACAAGTCGTTGAAAAGCCGAGATTCTTTCTAATTCGTTACCCGAGGCGGCAAGTCCTTGATCCATTGTCCCAAATAGGGAACCGCGCGCCCAGCCCAGGAAATAGGCAGCACTTTGTAGGCGGATGGCGTGATGGATCTTTAGGAACCCGAGCCTGGCTTGGGGCTGAAGAACTTCTCGAACTTGTCCGGCTTGCCTTCCCAGTCCTTGGCATCGGCCGGGGCGTCGCCCTTCTGGCTGATATTGGGCCAGGTCCGGGAGTATTCCGAGTTGACCGAGAGCCACTTCTCAAGCCCGGCCTCTGTATCGGCCTTGATCGCTTCGGGCGGGCATTCCGGCTCGCAGACACCACAATCGATGCATTCGTCCGGATTGATGACCAGCATATTCTCGCCTTCGTAGAAGCAGTCCACCGGGCAGACTTCGACGCAATCCATGAACTTGCACTTGATGCAGGCTTCGGTGACGACATAGGTCATGGGCAAGCTCCGGAACGGCGAGAAAGCGGTTAGGTCCATAAAACCCGCTGGCCGCGATGGCAAGCGGTCAGTCCGCGACGATTTCGTACAGAAGCCGTGCTTGTGGTGCAGGGGCCCGGTGTTCGGCCAAAGCCACCACCCGAAGCGCGACAATATCGCTGCCCCTGCCCAGGGTGAGGATATCACCGGGCTTGAGCGTCTGGGCGGGTTTTTCGACCCGGACCCCATTTAACCGGACCTTGCCGGCATTGGCCGCAGCCTGCGCCAAGGCCCGGGTGCGATAGAAGCGGGCATGGAACAGCCATTTGTCGATCCGGGTGGTCGTCACTTGGCCATCAGTTCCTTAAGGCCCGCAAAGGGCGAATCTTTCGGTGGCTGGCTTTTGACGGGCATAGCCTTGCGCGGCCTGTCCCTGCGCTTGCGCCATACCGGGGATGCATCTTTCACCTCGACCAGACGCCAGCCCAGAGCATCGAGCACGGTTTTGGCGTCGTCATTGCCTGTCCCCAGAAGTGACACCAGCCTGAGTAATAGCGAGGCCGCGTCGGCACCGCTGATCGTGGCCTGGTCCAATTCGGTTTCCAGCCGCTCCAGCATATCGAAACGGATGGCGCGGCCGCCGATCACGGCAAAGCCAGCGGCGCGGAGAAATCCGGCGGGTTCGCCATCATGTGCGAAAGAGGTGAGGCCGGGCGCGGGCGGACCCAGCAATTGTGTCTGCTTGGTCCAGATGCCCCAGAGCAACGCCAGCAATCCGGCCGCGTCAGGGCGCAGCAGCTTGGGTAGATAGATCGTGCGCCGCCCCGCCCAGACGCCGAACGGTTTCAATGCGCGCAAGATGGGACCGAGCTTTTCGGGCAGCGCCAGTGGCGCGCGCTCCAGGGCGCCAAAATTCTCCGCCAATTGATGTGCCAGGCCGCGCGCCTGGGCGGGCAGGGCGGTTGCACTCCCTGCTCTCGCTTCCGCAGCCCGCGCAAGCGCCAGAAGCGGCTCGAGCCGTGCGTTCAAGCGCGCCGACAGCCAGGCATCCAGGCGTGACTGCACAGCGGTCCGGGATGCGCCTTTGAGCAATTCGTCGGCGACCAATGAGATCTGCGGCGCCAGCGGTGTTGGTCCTGTTGCGAGATGTCCGACGATCGCCCCATCCCACCAGAGTTTGCCATGCTCGCTGAGGTTGATCGCGCCGTCGGGGGCATCCACCAGCGCGCGAGCGCGTGACAGAAATTCGCTTTCCAACCCGCGCATTGCCGCCGCTCGCACCATGCGGGCATGCAGGGGGCCGTTGTCATCCTGCGATGTGCGCGGATCGGGCGTGAAATGAAAACCGTCCAGCCGCCCGATCAGCTCACCGCTGATCAGGACGCCGCCATCTTCCTCCAGCCTCACGTCGAAGGCATCGTCTTCGCGCATGTGCTTCATCAGCACCGAGGTTCGCCGGTCGATGAAGCGCAAGGTGAGTTGTTCATGCAGGGCGTCCGACAGCCGGTCTTCGACGGCGCGGGTCTCGCCCTGCCAATGCCCGCTGTCGCGGGTCCAGCCCGGGCGATGTGCGGCATAAGTGAATGTCCGGATCTGGGCCAGGCGTCCCGACAAAGTTGCGACATCGCCTTCGGCGACATCCAGCCGCGCGATCTGACGCGCCATCCAGTCGTCGGGGATATGGCCGCTGTCACTCATCAGATACAGAAACAGCGTGCGCACCATCTTGGCATGTTCGTCCGCCGACAATTTGCGGAAATCCGGCAACTGGCAGACACCCCATAATTTTCTGACGCGGGCAGGCGATGTCGCCAATGCCTGGATATCGGTTTCGTTCGCCAGGTGATGCAGCGCGATCGCATCGGAAGAAGGGCGCGCGCGGCCCAGACCGCGTTCGGGCGGCGGAGCATCGAGACTTTCGAGCAAAGCCTGGATCGAATGAAAATCGAGTGCGGGGTTGCGCCATTGCAAAACCTTGACTGGGTCGTAGCGGTGGCTTTCGACACGGCTGACGATTTCTTCTTCGAACGGTTCGCATTCGCCGGTGACGCCGAAAGTGCCGTCATTCATATAGCGGCCGGCGCGCCCGGCGATCTGACCGGTTTCGGCCGCCGTCAATGGACGAAAGCCACGGCCATCGAATTTCTCGCGGCCGGCGAAGGCTACGTGATCGACATCCATGTTGAGGCCCATGCCGATGGCGTCGGTGGCGACCAGGAAGTCCACATCGCCCGACTGATAGAGCGCCACCTGGGCGTTGCGGGTGCGCGGTGAGAGCGCGCCCAGCACCACGGCTGCGCCGCCACGCTGGCGCCGTACGATTTCGGCGATGCCATAGACATCCTCAGCACTGAAACCCACGATCGCGGAACGGCGCGGCAGTCGCGTGAGTTTCTTGGCGCCGATATAGGCCAGGTCGGAAAAACGGGGCCGGGTGATGAACCAGGTCTTGGGAATGAAGCGCTGGATGACGCCGCGCATGCTTTCGGCACCCAGGAACAAAGTCTCTTCCATGCCGCGGGCATGCAGAAGCCGGTCGGTGAAGACATGGCCGCGCTCCGGATCGGCGCAAAGCTGGATTTCATCGACCACCAGGCAGGCCACGGGAATCTCCAACGGCATGGCTTCGACGGTGCAGATGTAGAACCGCGCCGCCTTGGGCAGGATTTTCTCCTCGCCCGTGATCAGGGCGACTTCGTTGGCGCCTCGCAACCGAACGATGCGGTCATAGACCTC
Organism: Alphaproteobacteria bacterium; assembly: GCA_041690975.1. Taxonomy (GTDB): domain Bacteria; phylum Pseudomonadota; class Alphaproteobacteria; order Micropepsales; family Micropepsaceae; genus Rhizomicrobium. Next base: position 47,853 of record JBEPVO010000004.1, on the reverse strand, counting down.
ACGCGCCAGCAGGCGGAGCGGCAGGCCGATCATCCCCGACTTGTGCGCCAGCATCCGCTCGATGGCGAAGAAGGTCTTGCCGGTGTTGGTGGGGCCCAGGATCGCGCTGACTTTGGCGGCGTCGCCGGCGGGTCGGTTGCTCATGCTCGCAATATGGTGTCACCGCCCGAAAGCGGAAAGCGCCTTCCGATCAAGGGCTTGATTTGCGCTTCTGTGGATGCCCGGTAAAGGAACGGAACAGTCAGCGAACGAAGCGGGCCCGAATCATCAACCCGTTCGATATCTGCGTTTGTTCTCATACATTTAGAAGTTTGTCAATAAATGCAGACCACTACATCTTGTGGGTAAGGCCAGTCATGGAGTCGGGGCTGATTTGCGGGACTCGATCTTCCGTAGGCGGAGCGAAACCACCAGGATTTGCGCTTCGTCGCCGCTTGGGGAACATGGCTGCATGACCGACCATCACAAGGCCGACTATCGCAAAGAATGGGAAGAAGCCGTCGCGCGGGAGCTCAAGACCCGCAGCCCCAAGGACCTTGTCTGGCAAAGCCCGGAAGGCATCCCGGTCAAGCCGCTCTATACCGAGGCCGACCTGGAAGGGATCGAGACGGACAGCTGGCCCGGCCTGGCGCCGTTCACGCGTGGCCCTCGCGCCAGCATGTATGCTGGCCGGCCCTGGACCATCCGGCAATATGCCGGCTTCTCGACGGCGGAGGAATCCAACCTCTTCTATCGCCAGAATTTGAAGGCCGGGCAGATGGGCCTGTCGGTCGCCTTCGATCTGCCCACCCATCGCGGCTACGACAGCGACCATCCCCGTGTGGTGGGCGATGTCGGCAAGGCCGGTGTGGCGATCGATTCCGTCGAGGACATGAAAATCCTGTTCGACGGCATTCCGCTCGACCGCATGAGCGTCTCCATGACCATGAACGGCGCCGTGCTGCCGGTGCTGGCAAGCTTCATCGTTGCCGGAGAAGAGCAGGGCGTACCGCCGGAGCGGCTGTCGGGCACGATCCAGAACGACATCCTGAAGGAATTCATGGTGCGCAACACCTATGTCTACCCGCCTGCGCCATCGATGCGCATCGTGGCTGACATCATCGCCTTCTCTGCGGAGAAGATGCCGCGCTTCAATTCCATTTCCATCAGCGGCTATCACATGCACGAAGCGGGTGCGACCGCGGTGCAGGAGTTGGGCTTCACACTCGCCGACGGCATGGCCTATGTCCGGGCCGCGATGGATCGCGGGTTGGACATCGACGCGTTCGCACCACGGCTGAGCTTCTTCTTCGGCATCGGCATGAATTTCTTCATGGAGGCTGCCAAGCTGCGGGCCGCACGGCTTTTGTGGTCGGGGATCATGGAAAAGCTGGGCGCGAAAAATCCTGAAAGCATGATGCTGCGGACCCATTGCCAGACCAGTGGTGTTTCGCTAACCGAACAGGATCCCCACAACAATATCGTGCGCACCACTTTGGAAGCTCTGGCGGCGATGCTGGGCGGCACCCAGTCGCTGCACACCAATGCCTTCGACGAAGCCATCGCGTTGCCGACCGAAGCATCGGCGCGGGTGGCGCGCAACACCCAGCTCATTCTCCTGAACGAAAGCCAGATCGCGCATGTGGCCGATCCGCTGGGCGGTTCCTATTATGTCGAAGCACTTACCCATGCATTGGCGCAAGGCGCGCGCGACGTGATCGCGCGAGTCGAAGCGGATGGCGGCATGACCGCGGCGGTCGAGGCGGGCTGGCCCAAATTGGAGATCGAAGCGGCAGCGGCGCGGCGCCAGGCGCGCATCGACCGGGGCGATGACGTGATTGTAGGGGTCAACAAATTCCGCCTCGAGAACGAACCCCCCATCGACGTCCGCGCCATCGACAATGCCCGAGTGCGCGAAGCGCAGCTCGCCAAGCTGCGGACACTGAAGGCTTCTCGCGACAATATCAAAGTCCAAGCAGCGCTCGATGGATTGAGAGACGGGGCCCGCAGCAACGTCAACCTGCTGGCGCTTTGCGTGGAAGCTGTCCGTGCCCGCGCCACGGTGGGCGAAATTTCTTTAGCCCTGGAAGATGTGTTCGGCCGCCATGAAGCGGAGATCCGTTCGATACATGGCGTCTATGGCGAGAATTTTCCGGCCCTGGACGAAATCACACGGGACGTGAAGTCGTTCGAAAAGGAAGTGGGCCGCCGCCCCAAGCTATTGGTGGCCAAGCTGGGGCAGGATGGTCACGACCGCGGCGCCAAGGTGGTGGCGACGGCGTTCGGCGATATCGGCTTTGAAGTTGAAATCGGCGCTCTGTTCCGCGATCCGAAAGAGGTGGTGGACGATGCGCTCGCCGCCAAAGTCGATGCGATCGGTATTTCCAGTCAGGCGGCGGGCCATCTCACTTTGGTGCCGCAATTGATGGAAGATCTGAGAGCCAAGGGCCGGGACGATATTCTGGTGCTGGTGGGAGGGGTCATTCCAGCGCAGGATTATGAGGCATTGCGCGCAGCAGGGGTGGCCGCAATCTTCGGTCCGGGGACTAACATTCCCGATGCGGCGCGCTCGGTGCTGGGCTTGATACGGGCCCGCCGCCGCCGCAACACGCCGTAAAGGTCAGGGCTTCGCGGCGGAAGGCTTTGCCTTCTGCATCGCGCTAGCAATCATGATCACGCTGGTATTGAAGAATACAGAGCCCTTCTTTCCGGTGGCCTGGTCGGTGATGTCGATTTTTTCCACCGGCCCTTGATCCGTCGTCAAAGTCGTTTTTGCGGTCCCATTCACACCGGCGACGGCCAGGATCGCTTTTTCCTCGTTCACGGTGACGATATGGAAAGCGGTCGAAGGACTCTCTCCATCACCGCTGCTGATGATGGAATCGAACAGGCCCTGGGCGATGGCTTCCTCGCGTTGCTCTCCTGTTTTGTCGCCGGCCTGTTCTAGGCAATCGGCGCTGAGCGCATGCGCATCTGACAATGTGAAATTCAGCGCGATAGCGCTCTTGAATTTCTCCAGGGCGGTTTTGCAGTCCTTGGCCACATAGGCGGTCTGGCCTTCACGGATCAATATGTTGGTCTTGGCGCCGAAAGGGTCATAGTCCTTCGTCATGGCGTAGGCCTGGCGCATGGCGGTGTAATCGGTGCCGGGATCGCCTTCCTTTGCTGCCGTCATCAGCGCGGCATAGTCGCCGGCAGGATCGGCCATTGCGGCCACGGTTTGCAGCAGCATGATCGTCAAGGTCCATGCTGCAATTTTTTTCATGAGGTCAATTCGCTTTCGGACTCTGACCGTCGATCTTCAGGGAATTGGCGACCACCGACACCAACCCGTAAGGCGTGTCGGCCCAGACCCGCAGCGGCACGACATAGTCGCTGCCCCGGGTCGCGCTGGGATAGGTCACCACCCAGGCATTGATGGTGGGAAAGCTTTCATTGGCTTTCAGCACCCGGGGCTTGAATCCCGCAAGCTGGTTATACTTGATCTGGCAAAGCGTAGCGCGGCCGGTATAGAGGCCATTGTCCATCTTGATCTCGATGTCCTTCACTTTGCTCATTTCGATATTGTAGCGGCGCCTGCCGTCGAATACCGGCGCGGTGACGGTGCAGGGCGTTCCGGTCGTGCCGGCGCCCGAGATGATGAACATCACCGCCGATAGCGGATCGAGCGTCGCCTTCTGGTCTTCCGGTTTCACCTCATAGCCAGTGGTGGAGTAGGCTGGATCGGCATAGAGGCGCGGCGGGTTGGTGCTGTCATAGGTCAACGACACTTCCTGCTTCTTGCCGGTGCGGTTGATGTCGAAGGAATCGTAGAGGCCGGGGGTGAGCATCTTGGCGCCGACCTTGCCGGATGACGTCGCCTGGATCTCGGCCTGCCAGAAAGCATTGACCACACCCGAGGTCTCCAGATTGGAGACGGCATGGTAGTCGCTGCCCCGCACCGTGGCGTCGATGTCCATTTTCCCCAGCGTGATGCCACCGGCATAAATGGTGAGCGCCATCTGGAATTTGGAGCCGGGACCGGCCGAATCGGTGCTGACGCCGCCGGCGGCCCAAACCGGCCCGGAAAGGGTGAGAAGCGACGCCAGGCCAAGGAAAAAATGACGTGTTTTCATGGATTCTCCAGGCTGCCCTGATTTAAGTCACTGGCCGTTATAATGTTTCCTGCCCGGATGGGGCAAATTGCTTGACCAATCGGGCCTCATTCCGTATGAGACCCGGCTTCCGGGGCCGGAATTCCGGGTTTTTGAGAGAGACGACTGCCATGGCACGCCGCTGCGAATTGACCGGTAAAGGCACTTTGGTTGGCAACAATGTCAGCCATGCCAACAACAAGACCAAGCGGATCTATCGTCCGAATCTGCAGACCATCGACCTGGTCAGCGACGCTCTGGGCAACAGCTACAAGCTCAAGATCGCCATGAACACCCTGCGTTCGGTGGACAAGATCGGCGGCCTCGATGCCTACCTGCTCAAGGCCCGTGACAATGTCCTGTCGGCCAAGGCGCTGCGCCTGAAGCGGGCCATCGCCAAGAAGACCGCCAAGCAGGCCGCCTAAGAATTTACGTCAGAATTGCCCGGCAACAATCTGTTTTCGCAGACGGATTTCGCGCGCCCATAACTAGCGGGCAGCGCGGCGGCGGGCATGTTCGTCCCGCACACGATCCTCCTCGAACAGCGAAATGAGCTGGGTGGTCATTGCCCCGCCCAGCTGCTCGGCGTCCACGATGGTAACCGCTCGCTTGTAATAGCGGGTTACATCATGGCCGATGCCGATGGCCGTCAACTCGATGTTGGAGCGGCTCTCGATATCCTCGATCACCCGGCGCAGATGGCGCTCCAGATAGTTCCCGGCGTTCACCGACAGGGTCGAATCGTCCACCGGTGCGCCATCCGAGATCACCATCAGGATCTTGCGCTGCTCGGGCCGGGCCATCAGCCGGTTATGGGCCCACATCAACGCTTCGCCGTCGATATTCTCCTTGAGCAGGCCCTCGCGCATCATAAGGCCTAGATTCTTCTTGGCCCGGCGCCAGGGCTCGTCGGCGGCCTTGTAGACGATGTGGCGCAGATCGTTGAGCCGGCCCGGATTGGCGGGCTTGCCGTCATGGGTCCATTTCTCGCGGGCCTGGCCGCCTTTCCAGGCCCGGGTGGTGAAGCCCAGGATCTCTGTCTTGACGGCGCAGCGCTCCAAAGTGCGACCCAGGATGTCGGCGCACATGGCCGCCACCATGATGGGGCGACCCCGCATCGAGCCGGAATTGTCCAACAGCAGGGTCACCACGGTGTCGCGGAAATTGGTGTCCTTCTCGCGCTTGAACGAGAGGGGATACATCGGATCGATAATGATGCGGGGCAGGCGCGAAGTATCGAGCATGCCTTCTTCCAGATCGAATTCCCAATGCCGGTTCTGCTGTGCCAGCAGAAGACGCTGCAGCTTGTTGGCCAGGCGCGACACCACGCCTTGCATTTGGGAAAGCTGCTGATCCAGAAAACTGCGCAGGCGGGTCAGCTCTTCATTGTCGCAAAGATCGGGCGCAGAAATCTCTTCGTCGAATTGCGGCGTGTAGATCTTGTAGCCCCACGCTTCCTGCTGGGAGAAGGGCGGTTGAGTGCGATTGGGCTGCATGCCTTCTTCGGGTTGGTCGGTCTCGGCGAAATCTTCGGACTGCTCGCCGCTGACTTCGGATTCCGCATCCTCGCCTTCCTCGCCCCGATCTTCTGTGAATTCGGTCTCGCCGGTCTCACCCTGCTGCTGGCTGTCTTGTTCTTCACTGCCTTCATTCTCGTTCTGAGCGCTTTCGCCTTCGGCGTCGTCGTCTCCGGATTCGGAGTTGTCGTCGCTCTGGGTGAGATCGTTGAGGATGGTGCGGGTGAGGCGCGCGAAAGCCCGCTGATCGCGCATCACCTCCGGCAGTTTGGCGAGGTCCTTGCCCGCGCGTTCCTCGATAAAAGGACGCCACAGGTCCACCGCTTTCTTCAGCGAGGCTGGGGGCGCCTGTCCGGTCAGGTGCTCGCGCATCACCAGGCCCATCACATCGGCGAGGGAGGCTTCTTCCTTGCTGGAGGCGCGCCCCATGCCCTTGGCGTTCAGCCGTTGCTCCAACTGAGCGGCGAGGTTTTGCCGCACACCTTCCATGGCCAACGCGCCGATCGCTTCGACCCGAGCGGATTCCGCTGCCTCGAAGATCGCGCCGCTATCGGTGCCGGCGGGACGAAAGCGGTTGTGAATTTTTTCGTCGTGATAGGCCTTGCGCAACGCATAAGCATCGCCCGTGCCCCGGACGAAAGCGACTTCGTTCGGCGACAATAGCCGAGTGGGCGCGGGCAGGCGGGCCTTCAAGCCCTTGAGCGAAGGCGGCTCGGACGAGAAATGGACTTCTAGTTCGGGCTCGCCCGCCAGCGAGCGCACTGCCACCGACACGGCACGCTTAAAGGGTTCGGAGGGGCTCTCAGGCTTGGCCACGGGGCTTCCCTTGTTCACCTGGATCCCCCGCATCACGCGAGGGATGCCGGTATTATATTGGTCGCACAGCCGGACGGAAAACCGTTTCGCGTCCTGCGGACGCTTCACACTTTTCCTGGCTGATGCTCCTCACGCAACCAGCACTTTGGCGGCGCTCTCCGGCAATTCCTCGCCAAAGGCGCGCTGATAGAACTCCGCCACGCTGGCGCGTTCCAGTTCATCGCATTTGTTGAGGAAGGTCAGCCGGAAGGCGAAGCCGACATCGCCGAAGATCTCCGCATTCTGCGCCCAGGTCATCACGGTACGCGGGCTCATCACGGTGGAAAGATCGCCATTGATGAAGGCGTTGCGGGTCATGTCGGCGACGCGCACCATCGCGGCAATCGTTTTCTTGCCTTCGGCGGTGTTGTAAGTGGGCGATTTCGCCAGCACGATTTCCGCTTCCGCGTCATGGCTGAGATAATTGAGCGTGGTGACGATGCTCCAGCGATCCATCTGGCCTTGGTTGATCTGCTGGGTGCCGTGATAAAGACCGGTGGTGTCGCCCAACCCGATCGTGTTGGTGGTCGAGAACAGGCGGAACGCCGGATGCGGCTTGATCACCTTGTTCTGGTCGAGCAGGGTCAACTTGCCCTGAACTTCCAGCACGCGCTGAATCACGAACATCACGTCCGGGCGCCCCGCGTCATACTCGTCGAACACCAGCGCCACGGGGCGTTGCAGTGCCCATGGCAACAGGCCTTCGCGGAATTCGGTGATCTGTTGGCCGTCCTTGAGGACGATGGCATCCTTGCCGATCAGATCGATGCGGCTGATATGGCTGTCGAGATTAATGCGGATGCAGGGCCAGTTGAGACGCGCCGCCACCTGCTCGATGTGGGTGGATTTGCCGGTGCCGTGATAGCCCTGGATCATGACGCGCCGATTGAAGGCAAAGCCCGCCAGGATGGCCAAAGTGGTTTCACGATCGAAACGATAGGCGTCGTCGCGCTCCGGCACATGTTCGCTGGTTTTCTTGAATGCCGGCACCTGCATCTTGGTTTGGATGCCGAAGACCTTGGCAGCATCGACAATCGTGTCGGGCTTCGCTGCGGGATCAATGCTGGAGTCGGGAGTGCTCATGTCTCTATTCCGGATGATGCCCATCCGGCATGGAGGGCGGGACCGTCAGATCAGACCGGAGGCGCGCAACACGCCATAGGCCTTGATGACCTGCTTCAGACGCTCTTCGGCGCCCCGGTCGCCGCCGTTCGCGTCGGGATGAAACCGTTTCACAAGTTCCTTATACCGCGCCTTAATCTCGATCAAGGTGGCGTTATGCGGCAGCTGGAGCGTGTCCATGGACATGATCTGAAGGCGGGTCAATTGACGCTCTGGACGGCGCGGTTGGCCGCTGTCGTCCTCGCCGTCCAATACCGCATGGCCGTCATGAAAATGTGCGGGGCCTTGGCCGGTGCGGGCCCGGGCGGTGCGCTTGCCCATCGGCCAGGTGGGGCGATGGCCGAACATGGCTTCTTCCCGGAACTTCTCAACATCGACATTGTCCATGCCTTTGAAGAAGTCCCAGGATTCATTGTGGGCGCGGGCATGGGCGGTGCAGAGGAACAGATAATTCGAGAGATTTTCGCGCGATTTCGGCACACGGCAGTCGCCTGGCTTGGCGCAATTGGCGACGGCGCAAGGGGGCACATCAGTCTTGGCCGCCACCTTGGGCGTGTCCTTCTTGATGCGGATGTCGCTTTTGAAGCGCGGGCGACCTTGAGTCATCGTGTAATTATGGGTTGCGGGCGTTAAAAAACAAGCAAAGCTATTGCTTGACTTTGAGGCTGCGGCACCGCTGTGTCACGATCATGCGCGTTGCCGACAGGATACACGACAAGCTCACCGCCGCCTTTGCGCCCAGCGCACTTGTCGTTCATGACGATAGTGCGAACCATGTCGGTCATTCGGGCGCGACGCGTGACGATGGCAGTCAGGGCGAAACCCATTTTACCGTGCGCATCGTGGCGGAGGAATTCGCCGGCTTGTCGCGGGTCGAACGCCAGCGCCGCGTCTATGCGGTGTTAGCGGACGAAATGGCGGGCAGCGTCCACGCGTTGTCGCTCACCGCGCTTAGTCCTGCCGAAGCCTGACTTTTACTTTTTCTTCGCCAAGCCGGTGTCGCATTCGGGAACCTCCTGCAGTCTGCTCAGCAGCACCGCTTCTGCGGCGGGGGCTTTTGCAGATGAATAAGCGATGTTGCCGCGCGCGCCACTCGGAATGGCCTTTTGCAACGCCGTCTGGAATTGCGCATCTGTCTGCGGCCAGAAGCCGGCAACCCTGATCCCGGCCCGTGTTAGATAAGCACGCGAAGGGGTCCAGCCGACAAACCCGGACTGGTAGTTGATGTACGCCTTGCCGGTCTGGTCGCGCGAGGTCAGGGAATAGCACTTTGTCCCAAGACCCAATTGTGGCTCCAGCAGCAAAGCGGCACTGGCCTTGGCGTCGCCGACCAACTGTTTTTCCTGTCGCGAGATCTTTTCATAACTGCTGCTTATTTCACCGAGGCGCCGGGACGGCACCATTGCCAGACGTGAAGTCGCGCTGCCGGTGAAAATCACCAGAGCACCCGGTTGCACGGTGCGGCGTGCCGCGGCCAGGAAAAGATAATTGGCACAAGGCCCGGCGCAGATGCCGTCCACGACAAGCGCTATGCGGTTGCGCCTTATGTCGTCGGCAATGGCAAGCGCGGGAACGTCTTCGCCGCCGGAACTGGTGACGCGCAACGTGTGGGGCTTTGCGTCATTGAGGAGCATGTGCAGGCGGCTCGCCATGTCAGTGCTGATATGACCGGAAAGCGGGATTTCCATGGCACTCGCCGGTGTCTGTGCAGACAGGCGCGTCGCACCACAGACCGTGATCGCGATGCACAAAAAGGGGAGCAGTCCGTTCTTCATGGCGTACGATTATCCTGCCGGGAAAATTTCGTCCTTGACGGGCGGGGTCACGCGCAGCGCTGTGATCTGGTTGCGCTGCCGCCGCAGGACTTCAAACTTATAGCCAAAGAAAGCGAAGCGCTGGCCCGGATCGGGAATAGTCTGGGCTTCATGGATGACCAGCCCGGCGATGGTGGTGGCGCCTTCGTCGGGAAGATTCCATTCCAGCTCCCGGTTGAGGTCGCGGATGGGCACCGTGCCGTCGATCAGATAAGACCCATCGGGACGGCGGCGCACATCTGGGCGTTCTTCCATCTGATGTTCGTCCGGCAGCTCGCCGATGATTTCGGAAAGAATGTCCTCCAAGGTCACCAGCCCCTGCAGCGCGCCATATTCATCCACCACCAGGGCAAAATGGGTGCGTTGTCCGCGAAAGGCATCCAACTGCTCTTCCAAGGTGGTGGTATCGGGCACGAACCAGGGCGGTGTCGTCAGACCGACCACGTTGCAGGCCGCCAGATCGCCCTTGTGCTCCACCAGCGCCAGGGCCAGATGCTTGGTATGCAGTATGCCGATGATGTTTTCGGGCTCGCCTCGCCATAAGGGTATTCGCGTGTGCTGGCTGTCGAGAACGGCGGCGACGATGTCGCGAGCTGGGAGATCCGCGTCCACGGATGTCACATGAGTCCGGTGCATCATCACATCGGCGACCGTAAGTTCGCGCAGATCCAGAATGCCGCCGATCATGTCGCGATGTTCGCGCTCGACGCTGCCTTCCTTATGATGCAGCGCGACCGCGCCGCGGATTTCATCATGCGCCGCTTCGGTGGTCTCATCTTCGCGCGGTCCGACCCCGAATAGGAAAAGCACGCGCCACACCAGCCATTGCACCGCCGCGACGATGGGCGCCAGAACCTTGACCACCTGGCGCAAGGGAGCCGCGACCGTCAGGGCAAAGCGATCCGTTCGCGCAATGGCAAGCGTTTTGGGCAACACTTCGACAAAGACCAGGATGGTTACCGTCATAACGCCCGTGGTCACGGCCACAGTGCGATGTCCGAACTGCGTTTCTAGAAGCTGTGTTGCCATCGAGGAGGCTAGAATGTTGATGAAGGTGTTGCCCAGCAAAATGGCACCGATCATCTTCTCGCGGTTGGCGATCAGCCGGTTGACGTTGCGAGCGGCCCGGCTGCCATCCTTCTCTAGCTGATGCATTCGCCCCCGGCTGACCGCTGTCAGGGCAGTCTCCGAACCGGAAAAGAAGGCGGAAACGACGAGCAGCAGGACGATGGCGCCCAGCGTGGTCAGCAGCATGATTTTGAGTCCCGAAGATCCCGGCAAGAATGCCAGTTTTCAGGCGCTCAGGACATCTTTCACTGCATCCAGGGAAACATCGCTGGTGACAAAGGACCGGCCCAACCCACGCAACAGGATAAAGGTCAGCTTGCCGTCTGTCACCTTTTTGTCATGGCCCATGGCGGCGATCAGGGCATCGGTCGTGGGGCGGGGGCCCGGAATGTCGGAAATCACCGATGGCAGACCTGCCGTCTGCAGGTGGCGGACAAAGCGGTCCGCGTCCTGGCCCGGGCAAAGGCCCAGATGCACCGACAGCCGGAATGCCAGCGCCATGCCGATGGCGACACCTTCGCCATGGATCAAACGGTTGGAAAAACCTGTCACCGCTTCCAGCGCGTGGCCGAATGTGTGTCCCAGATTGAGTAGGGCGCGCTCGCCGGTCTCGCGTTCGTCGCGGGCTACGATGGCGGCTTTCATGCGGCAGGAATGAGCGACGGCATGGATCAGCGCGTCGCGGTCACCGGCCAGCGCCTTGGTGCCGTTCACTTCCAGCCATTCAAAAAATTCCGCGTCCCCCAACGCGCCATATTTGATCACTTCGGCATAGCCGGCCAACAATTCGCGCCGGGGCAGGGTGGCCAGCAATGCGGTGTCCGCGATGACGATGCGCGGCTGATGGAACAGGCCGATCAGATTTTTGCCCTGAGCCGCGTTGATCGCGGTCTTGCCGCCGACTGAGGAATCCACTTGCGCCAGAAGCGTCGTTGGAATCTGCGCGAAGGCGACACCGCGCTTGAGGATGCCGGCCGCGAAGCCGGTCAGATCGCCGATCACGCCGCCACCCAGCGCCACGATCAGTCCACTCCGGTCGACACCGGCATTCAGCAAGGCACTCGAGAGCTTTTCCAGTCCTGAGAAACTTTTGGAGCCCTCTCCGGGCGGCATCACCACGGGCCGGGCATCGATGCCTGACTTGTCACAAAAGTTCAGGAAGGCGGCGAGGTGAATTTCTCCAACCGTCGCGTCGGTGACGACCGGTACCGGCCCGCGGGCCAAAGGCTTCAGCAAGGCGCCGGCCTCGGCCAGAATCCCATGTCCGACATGAATGTCGTAGCCGCGCTCGCCCAGACCAACTCGTATCACCTGGTTCATGCGTCCTCGCACAGCCCTTTTTCCCGAAGGGCTGCGATAATGCGCTCGACTGCCGCGCCGTGCGGCTCGTCGGCGCTTTCCAGCACCATGTCGGCGGTGGCATAGACCGGTTCGCGGATGCTCAGCAACCGCTCCATGGTGGCGCGCATATCCCCTTCCTTCAGCAAGGGCCTGGTTTCCCGCTTGCGGACCCGCGACAGCAACAGCCCGATCGGAGCCTTGAGCCAGATGGTAAATGCCGCACGCGCCATGGCGGCGCGCGTGGCTTCGTCCATGAAAGCGCCGCCGCCGGTGGCCAAGACATGGGGCGTCTCGTCCAGCAGGCGGACGATCACTTTACGCTCGCCGTCCCGGAAATGTGGCTCGCCGAAGCGTTCGAAGATTTCCGCCACCGTGAACCCGGCCGCCGCCTCGATCTCGTGATCGGCGTCGCGGAATGGCACGGACAGGCGCGCAGCCAAGCGCCGCCCGACAGAGGTTTTGCCCGCCCCCATCATTCCCACCAGCGACACTGTGCGGTTCAGTTTCATGAAACCCGCATACACGAAACCCGCAAGGGAGCGAAGCGCATAAAGCGCGATCCGGAAAAGCGGCCAGCGCCGCCGCGACGCTGGCGCTGGGCGGCTCCGCAAGATCGCGCGAAAAGCTAAGATTCTCAAAAAATGCTAAAGTAGACGCATGAGTCCGCGCAGCGACCTGATCGAAGCCTTTCTGGAAATGATGAGCGCCGAGCGTGGTGCGAGTGCCAACACCTTGGCCGCCTATGCCCGCGACCTTGCCGATTTCGCGGCTTTCCCCAAAGGCGGTATCGCCGCCGCCAGCCGGGAGGATATTCGGGGCTATCTGGTCAGCCTCTCGACGGCCGGCCTGGCGGCTTCGTCGCAGGCGCGCCGGCTGTCGGCGTTGCGGCAATTTTTCGGTTTCCTGTATGCCGAAGACATCCGCAAGGACAACCCCACCGAAGCCGTGGAAGCGCCCAGGATATCACGGCCGCTGCCGAAGATTCTGTCCGCCGCTGATCTCGAAGCGATGATTGCGGCCGCCTCCGCCGAAGACAGTGTCGAGGCAAAGCGCCTGACCTGCATCGTTGAGATGCTGTACGCCGCCGGACTGCGTGTATCGGAGCTGGCGGGATTGCCCCTGGCGGCGGTGAAGAACAAGGACGGATTTATTCTGGTCAAGGGCAAGGGCGGCAAGGAAAGACTGGCGCCGCTGAATGCATCGGCGCGCGATGCCATAACCGCCTATCTGGATGTGCGGGTGGAATTTCTGCCCAAGCCGCCGCGCCGTGCGCATGCCGAGCGCTATCTGTTCTGCTCGCGCGGGGCCGATGGATTTCTCACCCGCCAGCGGCTGCATCAATTGCTGAAAACCTTGGCCGCAAAAACGGGGCTCGATCCCGCCAAAGTTTCGCCGCATGTCCTGCGCCATGCCTTCGCCACGCATCTGGTGGAAGGCGGCGCGGACCTGCGTTCGGTGCAGACGCTGCTGGGCCATGCCGATATCGCCACCACGGAAATCTACACCCATGTCGCCAAGGACCATCTCAGGAAGGTGATGCACAGGGCGCATCCTCTCGCCAGGAAACCCAAACTTCCGTGACGCAAACACGGTCCCGTCGCCCCCTCGCGCGGTGCGCATGGAGGGGGAGATGCCCGTAGCAGCGCTAGCGATGCGTAGGGCAGAGGGGGTTACTTATTGAAGCGAATGTGGCATTTTCCGCCCGTTTTCAGATCAGAGTCCCATGCATTACCTGGATTTCGAACGCCCCATCGCAGAACTGGAAGGCAAGATCGTCGAGCTGAGAAAGCTCGCCGAAGACGATCCCACCATGGACATTGATGGCGACGTGGCGCGGCTGACGTCGCGCGCCGAGCAACTGGTCCGCGATACATACACGCGGCTGACGCCCTGGCAGAAAGTGATGGTGGCGCGCCATCCGCAACGCCCGCATTTTCTCGATTACGCCCGTTCGCTGTTCGAGGAGATGACGCCGCTGGCCGGTGACCGCTCTTTTGGGGAGGATCAGGCGATCATCGCGGGGCTCGCTCGTTTTCGCGGCCGGCCGGTCGCCTTTCTTGGCCAGGAAAAGGGCAACGACACCAAGACCAGGCTGCAGCACAATTTCGGCATGGCGATGCCGGAAGGATATCGCAAGGCCGTGCGTCTGTTTGAATTGGCCAATCGCTTCGGCCTGCCGGTGCTGTCCTTTTGCGACACCTCGGGCGCCTATCCGGGTGTCAGTGCCGAAGAGCGTGGGCAGGCAGAGGCCATCGCGCGTTCGATCGAGGCAGGGCTGGCACTGAAAGCGCCGTTCATCGCCACCATCATCGGTGAGGGTATGTCGGGCGGCGCCATCGCCATCGCTGCGGCCAATCGCGTTTATATGCTGGAGCATGCGATCTATTCGGTGATCTCGCCGGAAGGCGCCTCTTCGATTCTTTGGCGTTCTGCCGATAAGGCGCAGGACGCCGCCACGGCGCTCAAGATCACAGCCCAGGACCTGCTGCAATTGAAACTGATCGACGCAGTGATTCCGGAACCCGAAGGCGGTGCCCATCGCGCGCCCATCGGTGCCATCGAGGGCGTTGGCGACCAGATCGGGCGGGGCCTTGCCGAGATGGACGGCCAGAGCGGCGAACAGTTGCTGCGCGCGCGGCGCGAGAAGTTCCTCGCCATGGGGCGGAACCTCTAAAGCAAAAGGCCCGCGCAGAACGCGGGCCTTTTATTCACGGATCACCCGGACAAGCCGGGGGATGAAGGCGGCGATGCCGCCGTCATTTCGCCAGCGCAATGCTCAGCGACGAGACCCAGCCCTGGGTGCCCAGTTCATCTTTCACTTCCCACCACACGCCTTCTTTGTTGCCGGTGGGATAGAGCATCATGCCGGCATCCAGCGGGCGCACGACCTTCGATTTGTCCGAGGCGCTGGCATACATCCGGCCGGGACGGGACATGCTGACGGCTTGCGCCGGCGCTTCGGCCGAGGCGCCCGAGAGGCCGCCAAGATCACCGACCAGCTTGGTGTAGGCTTCGATATAGGCCAGCACGACGACCTGGCCGATGGCAGTGTTCTGGTAATTGGAAATGCCGGCGCCGCCGAAGCCGCCCCAACCACCCCAACCGCCGCCGAAACCGAAGCCGACATCGGTCTTGGAACCATGGCCTTGTTCCATCGCCTGCTGCTCGGAGGTGCGCACATTGGTGATCGTCAGCACTACGTCGGCGGTCTTGGAGGAGATATTGATGTTGGAAACCAGCGCGCCGACGCCGCCGCCGATGAAGCCGCCCAGGATGCCGCCGACATTGGTGCCGCTGGCATTGCCATTCTTGGTCACGATGTCAGGCACCAGGATGTAATCGGCAGCCTTCACTTGGCCCATGCCGATATTCGAGCCTTGCTGCAAAGCGCCGCCACTGGCCAGGGCGCGTTCCTGCTGCGCCATCTCGAAACCTTTGCCGCGATCTAGAAGGGTGAAGCAGCCGGACTTCATCACGAAAACTTTGAGCAGGGCTTCGGGCGATTCCAGGCCCAGCCCGTCCCACCAACGGTTTTGTGGTTCGCGCACAGCCAAGGTACCGATCTTGTGCGTGCAGTTGGGAATCTCAGCCTGTTTTTCGGCAGTCTTGTCGCCGATGGAGGCAGCTTGTGCTGGAAGCACGAATGACAAAGCGAAGGCCGCTCCGACGGCAGCGGTTATCCCGAAGCGCATGGCACACCTCATTTTTAAAAAATCTCTCCCCAAGCCGCGGGCGAAATCCGCGCCAGCGGCATGCTATCTTACTGTGAAAATTCTGCAATATCCCGCATTGCGATACCGGACCGCCGTCTACCAGCTTTTCCGGTCCGAATCGCCGCGTGATGATGCGAATTCCGATACCGGGCGGCTACCACCAACCGCGAAACTTGAACCAGATGATCGGAATGACGGTGGAAAGGATGATCAGGAAGAGCCCCCATTCATAGCCCCAGGCCCAACTCAGTTCCGGCATGTTATGAAAATTCATCCCGTACATGCTGGCAATGAAAGTCGGAGGGATGCCGACCACAGAGGCGATGGTAAGAACTTTGAAGATGTCATTCTGTTCGGTGTTGATGAAGCCCAGCGCTGCATCCAGCAGGAACTGGAGCTTGTCGGTGAGATGGACTTCATAGTCGTTGAGCGACTGCACATCGCTGCCGGCCATTTTGAGTCTGGCCTTGACCGGATTGTCCAGCCAACTATCGCCATGTTCGGCCACATAGGGAACGGCCCGCTGCATCACCAGAAGTGTGTCGCGAATATAGGATAGTCGTTCGCCCATGTCGCCAATCTCGATCAGGGTGTCGCGCAGCATGCGGTTGACGCGTTTGACGTTGCGCTGCCGCTTTGTCTGCATGCCCTTGTGGAAAATTCGGTTGGAGATGGCGAGCGCCTCGGCGCGCAATTCCTCCAGCCGGTCGGCGCCGTAATCCACCAGCGCCTCGATGATCACCATGAAGATGTCGGCCGGGGTGCGGGGCCGCCGCTCGACGCGCTTGATGATGCCGGGAAAGGTATGCAGATGCGCGAAGCGGATCGTGACCAGCAGATCCTTGGTCAGAACGAAGCCCAGTGGCGATGTCGTGTCTTCACCGTTCTCGGCATGGGGCGTCACCGGCACCGAGATGGTGAAGATGTCGTCCTCATATTGCAGCCGGCTGGAGAACTCGATCTCTTCCAACTGCGCGCGCGGCGGAATATCCAGGCCATAGTCGCGGCAGGCCTGCGCCAGTTCCTCATCGGTTGGCTCGCAAAGGTCCACCCAAGCGATCTTGCCGTCGGATTTGTGCACGGTCAGCAAAGCTGAATCTCCCCGCTCTCGCGCGCATAACGCGCGAAACCACACCAAAGCGCAACCGCGCCCGTGCTGCGCGGCCGCGACAGCAAATTTAAGTCAGCGAACCGTGGCAGTGTTTATACTTACGGCCTGATCCGCAGGGACAGAGCGCGTTGCGTTGGACCTTAGCCCAGGTGTTGGGATCGTTGACGTCCACTGCTCCGACGGGATCATGCCGAAACTGCGATGTATCCTGGGCCATCTCGTCCTCGCCGGTGAGCGGATCGATGTGGCTGGCCCGCATGTCGGGCAGGGGCGGCGGTGCCAGTTCCGGCGGCGGCTCGCCGGTCTGAATTTGAACATGCATGAGCTGTTCGGTCACGTCGGTGCGCAGCTTGGAGAGCAGCGCCTCGAACAGTTCGAAGGCTTCGCTCTTATACTCGTTGAGTGGGTCGCGCTGGCCATAGCCGCGCAGGCCCACATATTGCCGTAGATGGTCGAGATTGACGATGTGCTCGCGCCAATTGGTGTCCAAGGTCTGGAGCAGGATGGCCTTTTCGACATAGCGGGTGACTTCGATGCCGAAATTCGCCGCCCGCTCGGCGCTGCGCGCGTCTACCGCCTTCAGGATGCGCTCGCGCACTTCCTCGTCGGCGATGCCTTCTTCCTTGGTCCAGTCCAGCACCGGCAGCTCGACGCCGAAGATCTTCGCCACCTCATCGTGCAGCCCGGCCGCGTCCCATTGCTCGGCATAAGCTTTTTCGGGAATGTGCCGTGTGACCAGGTTTTCCACGACATCTTCGCGGAAATCCGCGATCTGATCGGAGACGTCGTCGGAATTCATGATCTCCTTCCTCTGGTCGAAGATCACTTTGCGCTGGTCGTTCAGCACATCGTCATATTTCAGGATGTTTTTGCGGATCTCGAAGTTGCGCGCTTCGACTTTCTGCTGCGCCTTTTCCAGAGCCTTGTTGACCCAAGGATGGGTGATGGCCTCGCCGGGCTCCAGGCCCAGGCGGGTCAAGATTGCATCCATGCGCTCCGAACCGAAGATGCGCATCAAATCGTCCTGCAGTGACAAGAAGAATTTGGAGGCGCCGGGATCACCCTGACGGCCGGAGCGGCCACGCAGCTGATTGTCGATACGGCGACTTTCATGGCGTTCAGTGCCGACGACATAAAGACCGCCCGCGGCAAGCGCCTTCTGCTTGTTGACGGCGACTTCGTCGCGAATGGTCTGGATTTTGATCTCGCGTTCGGCAGGGTCGGTCACAGCGGCCAGCTCGTGGCCGATACGCATGTCGGCGTTGCCGCCCAGCTGGATGTCGGTGCCGCGGCCCGCCATGTTGGTGGCGATGGTGACGGCGCCCGGTACGCCCGCCTGCGCCACGATGAAGGCTTCCTGTTCGTGGTAGCGCGCATTCAGAACGTGGTGCGGAATTTTACCCTTCTTCATCAGTTCGGAAAGTTGCTCGGATTTTTCGATCGAGGTGGTGCCGACCAGAACGGGCTGGTCCTTGGAACGGCACACTTCGACCAGCTTGACGATGGCGTCGTTCTTTTCCTCGGCGGTGCGATAGACCTCGTCGTCGTAATCGATGCGCGCCACCGGAACATTGGTCGGAATGTCGCGAACATCGAGCTTGTAGATGTCCATGAATTCCGCCGCCTCGGTCATGGCGGTACCGGTCATGCCGGCCAGCTTCTCGTAGAGACGGAAATAGTTCTGGAAGGTGATCGACGCCAAGGTCACGTTTTCCGGCTGGACCTTGACCTGCTCCTTGGCTTCCAGCGCCTGATGCAGGCCCTCGGAATAACGCCGGCCTTCCATCATGCGGCCGGTGAATTCGTCGATGATGATCACCTGGTCAGTCTTGACGATGTAATCGCGGTCACGCTGGAACAGCTTGTGAGCTTTCAGCGCCTGATTGACATGATGCACGACCGAAATGTTTTCGGTGTCATAGAGATCGCCATGATCGAGCAGGCCTGCACCTTTCAGGAGCTGGACCATATGCTCGGCGCCGGTCTCGGTCAGGGTCACTTGCTTGGATTTTTCATCCAAGTCGTAATCGCTGGCGACCAGGCTGGGCATCAGGGTGTCCACGGCCCGGTACATTTCCGTCAAATCTTCCGTGGGACCGGAGATGATCAGTGGCGTACGCGCTTCATCGACCAGGATGGAATCGACTTCGTCGACGATCGCATAGGCATGGCCGCGCTGAGACATTGCGTTCAACGTGTATTTCATGTTGTCGCGCAGATAGTCGAAGCCGAATTCGTTGTTGGTGCCGTACGTGATGTCGGCAGCATAGGCTTCGCGCCGTTCTTCATCATTGAGGCCGTGAACGATGCAGCCCACGGTGAGGCCCAGGAAGCGATAGATCTGGCCCATCCACTCGCTGTCGCGCTTGGCCAGATAGTCATTGACCGTCACCACATGTACGCCGTGGCCGGTGAGGGCGTTCAGATAGGTGGCAAGCGTGGCGACCAGGGTCTTGCCTTCACCGGTCCGCATTTCGGCAATGTGACCGTCATGCAGGATCATGCCGCCGATCAGCTGAACGTCGAAATGTCGCTGGCCCAAGGTCCGCTTGGCCGCCTCGCGCACCACCGCAAAGGCTTCGGGAAGCAGATCGTCCAGCGGTTCGTCCGCCGCCAACCTTTCACGGAAGGCGGGGGTCATGGCCTTGAGCGCGTCGTCGCTCATCGCCAGGAACCGGGGTTCCAGGGCGTTGATCTTGGCCACGGTCGCCCATAAGGGCTTGATTTTACGTTCGTTGGCGGAGCCAAAGAACTGTTTGGCGAGCGCGCTGATGCCCAGCATGAAAATCCTCTGTCGGGCCGGCTTTAAGGGCGTGACCGCCATTTCCGCGAGATGCGGCCGCGCGGGAGACATAAGAACGGCCTATCCCATTGTCAAATTTGATCTAAGGCCGGTCAGGGCCTTGTCAAACTGGCCGATTTCCACACTATCCCCGGCCAAAGGCCGAAGGGACGGCCATTTCCGGGGGATCGTGTATGGCCAAGGGGAAGAAGGCGCCGGCGAAAAAGGCCGCCGCTCCCAAAATATCGCACGCGATATCCCCCCTGGCGCCCAAGAGTTTTGCCCATCTGCCGCCGCTCGCGGGCGTGCGGCTGGCGACCGGCGAGGCGGGAATCAAATACCGCAACCGTACCGACGTGCTGCTGGTGATTCTTGCGCCCGGAACGGCAGTGGCGGGCGTTTTTACCAAATCCAAAACCGCTTCGGCGCCGGTGGATTGGTGCCGGACCCAACTGAAGCGCGGCCAGGCCCGCGCCTTGGTGGTCAATAGCGGCAACGCCAATGCCTTTACCGGGCAGGCGGGCATGATTGGCACGCAGGCCGTGGCCGAAGCCGCTGGTGCGGTGATCGGTTGCAAGGCGTCGGAGGTTTTTCTGGCATCGACGGGCGTGATCGGCGAGCCGCTGCCCACCGAAAAGATTACAAAAATTTTGGGAAAAGTGGCGGAAGACGCATCCGCATCGGGTTGGCGCCTGGCGGCGGAAGCGATCATGACCACGGACACCTATCCCAAATTCGCTACTGCCACGGCCAACATCGATGGCGTGAAAGTGACACTGAACGGTATCGCCAAAGGTTCGGGCATGATCGCGCCCGATATGGCGACCATGCTGGCTTTTGTCTTCACGGACGCATCGCTGCCTGCCCAAGTGCTGCAAGACTGCCTAAGCGCCGGAGCAGGGCCTTCCTTCAATTCCATCACGGTGGATTCCGATACCTCGACCAGCGACACGCTGCTTTTGTTCGCCACCGGCAAGGGCGCCAAGCACAGCGCCGTGACCAAGGCCACGGACAAGCGGCTTACAGGCTTCCGCAAGAGTCTGGATGCGTTGTTGCTCGATTTGGCGCTGGCGGTGGTCAAGGATGGTGAAGGCGCCGAGAAACTCATCCGCGTCGATGTCGCGGGCGCGGAAAGCGATGAGGCCGCGCACCGCATCGCACTGGCGATCGCCAACTCGCCTTTGGTCAAGACCGCGATCGCCGGCAATGACGCCAATTGGGGCCGCGTGGTGATGGCCGTGGGCAAGGCGGGTGAAGCGGCGGATCGCGACAAGCTCAAGATTGCCTTCGGCGGACATGTGGTCGCTGAAAAAGGCATGCGCGCGCCGAAATATGATGAAGCGGCCGCGACCAAAGCGGTGTCGGGACGCGAGGTGCAGATCGCGGTTGATCTGGGGCTTGGCAAGGGCGCGGCCCGGGTCTGGACCTGCGATCTGACGCACGGTTATATTGATATTAATGGTTCTTATCGTAGCTGATGCTCTGAGAAACCAGTGCTGCCTGTTATAACCGCGCCATGGGTGAATCGAATTACAGATTGACGCGCCGCTCCATTCTGGGCGCGTCGGCGCTTCTGCTGCCGGGCGCCGCCTTGGCGGCCGATGACGGTTATGATGTGTCGGGCCGCCGTATCGCGGATATGGAAAAGCGACTTGGTTTGCGCATCGGTGTAGCGGCCATGGATACCGGCAACGGCAATTCTATTTTCTATCGGGAAAACGAGCGCGCTCTGATGTGCAGCACCTTCAAGATGGTGCTTGTCGCTGCGACCCTAAAGCGGGTCGATGCGGGCCAGGAGCAACTGGATCGCGTGATCCATTACCAGAAGAGCGACCTGCTCGATTACGCGCCGGAGACGAGCAAAAACCTGGCACGCGGCATGAGCGTGAAAGCGCTCTGCGCTGCCGCTGTAACCGTTAGTGACAACACGGCCGCCAATCTGCTCTTCACCGGTGTTGGCGGCCCGGCGGGCCTGACGCGCTTTGCGCGCGATCTCGGCGACAGCCGTACCCAGTTCGACCGCATCGAAGGTGCGCTTAACGTGCCGGACGGCGACAAAGACACGACCATGCCGTCGGCGATGCTGGCCAATCTCAGAGATATTCTTCTGCGGGATACCTTGTCGGCTGCTTCACGCCAGCAGCTTACGGACTGGATGGTTGGCTGTACCACGGGCTTGATGCGGCTGCGGGCTGGATTGCCGCAAGGCTGGAGAGCGGGAGACAAGACGGGTTCGGGAGGTGTCGGTCAGCTCAATGACGTCGCCATCCTGTGGCCACCCGGCAATCGCGCGCCCGTGCTGGTTTGTGCTTACACCGCCGGCAACAAGCCGAACGATGCAACGCACGAACGCGCTCTGGCCGATATCGGCAAAATCATTTCTGACCGATTTGCTTAGCACCGACTTTCTTCCCCCGTGCGCGGAGCGCTGACGGGGGAGTTCGGCAGCACCGGCGTACCGAACGTCTGCTAGACCGCTTGCGGTCGTGGCAGACAGATGGGGGCTATCAAACCAGAGCCGCGTCCAGTGTGATTTCCGCTTTCAGCACCTTGGATACCGGGCAGCCTGCCTTCGCCTTGGCTGCCAGTTCGTCGAATTTGGCTTTGTCGCAGCCAGGAATCTTCGCTTTCAAAGTCAGATGCACTTTGGTGATGGCGAACCCGTCGGCCAGTTTCTCCAAAGTCACGTCCGCCTGGGTGTTCATCTCGTCCGCGGTCAGGCCAGCTTCGCCCAGGATCAACGACAGCGCCATGGTGAAGCAGCCGGCATGGGCCGCGCCGATGAGTTCTTCCGGATTGGTGCCGGGCTTGCCCTCAAACCGGCTGGCGAAACCATAAGGGTATGCGTTCAACGCCCCGCTCTTGGTCGAAATCGCGCCTTTTCCATCCTTGAGGCCGCCATGCCAGACCGCTGTACCGAAAGTCGTCATTTTCCATCTCCTTGTCTTTGCGGCATCTTGTGGCTTCGCCGCGGATCGTGATTTCCGTTAATGAGCTTTTACCATGACATTTAATGCCGTCTTAGCCCCGGATTGTGGACCATGACATCTGACAACGCCAAGACTGTCATTCTTGTGGTGGCAGCGGCGCTGGTCGACCCGGACGGACGTGTGCTGATTGCACAAAGGCCGCCGGGCAAGGCGATGGCGGGGCTATGGGAATTTCCAGGCGGCAAATGGGAGACGGGAGAGACGCCGGAGCAGGCGTTGATCCGGGAGTTGGACGAAGAGTTGGGCATTGTGGTGCGGGAGCCCTGTCTGGCGCCCTTCACGTTCGCGTCCCACACCTATCCCGAATTTCACCTTCTGATGCCCCTCTATCTTTGCCGGCGCTGGGGCGGCACGCCGACGGCGCGCGAACACCGCGCGATCAAATGGGTACGGCCCCGGGAGTTGATTTCCGACCCTTCCGCTTTTCCCATGCCCGCCGCCGACTTGCCGCTGCTTCCGATGCTGCGCGATCTGCTGTGAGCCGATTCGCCGCCGACACATCGGCTGCCACAGCAATCGAATACGCATTGATTGCAGGTTCCGTATCTATCGTGATCGTGACCGCTGTGACCATGGTGGGGACGGGCGTCCTGGCGCTGTTCCAGCGTCTCGTAGACAATATGCCCTAGAGTTTTCGCTCAACCGTACCGAGCGCGTCGCTGAGCCGGCTTTTGGCGCTACCAGGCTTGAGCGGTTGCTGCTGGCTCTGATCCGGGGCCCATCCCGTCAGATAAAGCGTCTCGAACGTGGCATTCAATTTTCCGTCATTGCCGTGATGGGCGGAATAATTGGCAATCAGGGCTTCCAGCATTCGCCTGCCAATAAATTGCCGTCGCCGTGCCGAAAGCACATTGCCTTGGCCATGCGCGCGCAGATCGCGCACCAGTGATCTGAAATTGCGATACCGCACCTGAAGCCGTTCCACATCCGCGACCGGCAAGGCAAAGCCGGCACGCTGGAGCAGCGCGCCCATATCGCGGACATCAGCAAACGGTGAAACGCGCGGACTGATGCCGCCCGATATTTCGGTTTCGGCAAACGCGAAGCTTTCGCGCAATTCGTGCAAGGTGTCGCCGCCGAACAGCGCCGCCAGGAACAGGCCATCGGGCCTGAGGGCACGGCGAATCTGGATCAACGCGCCGGGCAGATCATTGATCGCCTGCAGGGAATAAAGACTGACGGCCAGATCGAATGGGCCAGCCGCGATATCAAGCGTTTCGTGTTCGTCGAAATCGGCGAGGCTCCAAGCTTGCGCGAAAGGTCGCATCGCCTGGGGCAGGGCTTCGCCGATCCAGAGCCCATGCTCGAACCGCCGCGTCACGGCGGCCAGCCGGTCGCACAGCCCTTCCAGCGCCGCCTGATCGAGAAAGCGGTCGCCCGCGATGTGCCCGGCGCGCGTACGGGCAGCCCGGGCAGCGCGGACGTCAAAAAGGGTCGGGCGTTCTGCGGTCATTGCGCTACATTACAGAGGATGGGGCCGAAATTGAAAACCGCGCTGACGGACCTGCTGTTTCCGCCGCTCTGCAT
Source organism: Alphaproteobacteria bacterium (assembly GCA_041690975.1). Lineage (GTDB taxonomy): Bacteria > Pseudomonadota > Alphaproteobacteria > Micropepsales > Micropepsaceae > Rhizomicrobium. The sequence continues at coordinate 23,901 of JBEPVO010000004.1, read as the reverse complement.
CGCCTGCCGCGAACCGCTGGGCGCAGGCCACGGATTTTGTGCTGATTGTTGGGGCAGCATCGCGTTTCTTGATGGGCCGATGTGTGATTGCTGCGGGCTGCCCTTCGCGTTCGATGCGGGAGAGGGAACGCGCTGCGCCGCTTGCCTCGCCCGGCAGCCATCCTATGACCGGGCCCGTGCGATCTTTGTCTATGACGAAAACAGCCGCGCGCCGATTCTGGCGCTCAAGCATGCTGACCGGTTGGAGTTGGTGCCGGGTTTTGCCCATTGGCTGGAGCGCACAGGAAGGCCGCTTCTGAACGAAACTGATCTGATCGTGCCGGTGCCGCTGCATCGCCTGCGACTCTGGCAGCGGCGCTATAACCAGGCGGCGGAACTGGCCCGGGCCCTTGGCCGGCGGACCGCCAAAGCGGTGGCGGTGCGGGCGCTGGAACGCACCCGGCCTACGCAGAGCCAGGGCGCGATGGCGTCGGCGCGGGGCCGGCGGCGCAATGTGCTGGGCGCTTTCCGGGTTCCGGACCCGGCCCAGGTGGCGGGCCGCAATATCCTGATCGTGGACGATGTTTTAACCACCGGGGCCACGGCCGAGGCCTGCGCCCGGGCGCTGAAACGAGCCGGCGCGGTGCGGGTGCAGATTCTGGCCCTGGCGCGTGTTGTGAAGGCTTCCGAAGCGCTTATATAAATTGATGCACGGAATCACGGCCCCGTGCCCGGATGACTTTGTGTCTGGATGACTTGGCAAAATGAACTTTTCAGAAAGGGTCGCGCCTTTAGCCTGGCCGATGTGCCCATGAAGCCCGTCACCATCTACACTACCCCGATCTGCCCCTACTGCGTCCGCGCCAAGTCGCTGCTGGGAAAGAAGGGCGTCGCCTATGACGAAGTGGATGTGATGATGGACGCAAAGGCGCGGGAAGACATGCTGGCTAAATCAGGTGGCGCACGCACGGTCCCCCAGATTTTTGTCGGCGAGACCCATGTCGGCGGCTGCGATGAGCTTTATGCCCTCGAGCGCGATGGCAAACTGGATCCGCTCTTGTCCTGATCTGGACATTCCTGCGTGTCGCACTGACAATAGATGTGCCACCGGGAGAAACACCATGAACCGGATCTTGTTCACCGTCATCGCGGTTATGGTTGCTACGCCCGCCTTCGCCCAAAGCATTCTGCCTGCGCCCAATGCCGAGGAAGGCCGCGCACCCCGGCCGCCGCGTGCGCGCGGCATTTCTACAGCGCTAGCGATTGAAGCCGCTGAGACGGCGATCGCCAGCTGTACCGCCCAGGGCCTGAAGGTCACCGCTTTGGTGGTCGATACGGCAGGCACCCCCATCGCCATGATTTCCGGCGACGGCGCTGCCGCGATTACCCAGCGCATCGCCTCGGGCAAAGCCGCCACCGCGCTCAAAATGAAAATGACCAGCGGCGAGGCCGCAGAACGCGCCAAGACCGATACGGCCTTCATGGCGCAGCTGATGGCCGATCCGGCCATGGGTACGCCCCGCCAGGGCGGTGTGCCGATTATGTTGGGCAGCGATATTGTGGGCGCTATCGCAGTTTCTGGCGCGCCGTCGGGGGCACAGGACGAGCCTTGCGCCAGGGCCGGCATCGCCAAAATCCAGGATCGCATCCATTGAGCAAATTTCGCGCCGCCTGCGTTCAACTTCGTTCGGGTGACGATGTCGCGGAAAATATCCGCGAAGCCGTGCAGTGGATTCGCGCCGCCGCCAAGGATGGCGCGCAATTCATCGCCACGCCCGAGAACACAACCTTGATGGCACCCGATGGCGGCGCCAAGCTCGCCCGTAGCTATGACGAAGCCCATGATCCGGCATTACCGGTGTTTGCCGAACTGGCGAAGGAACTGGGCATCTGGCTGCTGGCGGGATCGCTGGCGATCAAGGTGAGCGACACCAAGACCGCCAATCGCTCGTTTCTGTTTTCGCCCGATGGAAAAATTTCGGCGCGTTACAGCAAGATCCATCTCTTTGATGTTGACCTGCCGTCCGGGGAGAAATATCGCGAGTCCAACACGGTAGCGAGTGGCAACGAAGCAAAGCTGGCGCAAACGCCCTGGGGCAAGATCGGCCTTTCGATCTGCTATGACATCCGCTTCCCGCAGCTTTATCGCGCGATGGCGAAGAAGGGTGCCTTCGCCTTTACCGCGCCCTCCGCTTTCACCGAGACCACCGGCAAGGCGCATTGGCATGTCCTGCTGCGGGCTCGCGCGATAGAGAATGGCGCCTTCATGATTGCCCCGGCGCAAGGTGGCCTTCATGCCAATGGCCGTCGCACCTTTGGGCATAGTCTTATCATTGCTCCTTGGGGTGAGGTTCTGGTGGAAGGTGGAACCGATCCTGGAATCTTTGCTGCTGATATCGATCCGCAATTGTCGGCGGAAGCACGCGCCAAGGTTCCGAGCCTTGGACATGACCGGGAATTCAGCGTCTCGTGAATAGGTGCGGCCAATGTCGCGGCCAATGATATGAGTTAGGCGCTTGCGTAAATCCGCAATCCGCATAATCTCGATGCCTCGGCCTGGGGGCAGGCCGTTGGAGCATGACCAGCGGTGATCGTTTACAGTCTCCGTTGCAAAAACGGCCACGAATTCGAAGGCTGGTTTCGCGACAGTGCGGCCTATGACATGCAGGCGGAGGAGGGCAAATTGTCCTGTCCGACCTGTAACTCGCGCCGTGTGGAAAAAGCGATCATGGCGCCCGCCGTGGCGGCCAGCGACCGAAAGCCCACCCTCACCAATCCCGACGCGCACAAGATGCGCCAGTTCATGACGGGCCTGCGCAAATATGTGCAGGAGAATGCCGAATATGTCGGCCCGAAATTCGCTGAAGAGGCCCGCAAAATTCATTACGGCGAGACCGTGGATCGTCATATCTATGGCGAGACTACGCTGGAGGAAGCGCGCGAGTTGGTGGACGAGGGCGTGGACGTCGCGCCGCTGCCGCCCGATCTCGATGGCGCGAATTGAGGGACGGCTAAGCTGCTTTGATGGAATCCGGAGGCGCGGGGAAATACGCCGTTCTATCCTTGCGGTCATAAATTGGGAGGGACCATGAATATTCTGCCCTTACTGGCTGCGATGACGGCCGCGATACCGGGCTGGGTTGCGCCGGATTACAAAGACCTGCCGCCGGATCTGGCCAAGGCAGCTCTGGACTATGACGAAGCCCAGCTTCGCAATGACGGACAGGAATTGAACCGGTTGTTGGCAGACGATTATCGGCTGGTCGCCCGGGGCGGCGTGGTGCTGGACAAGAAGAAATTCGTCGTCGCTTCGACCGATCCGAACGTCAAGCTCATGCCGTTTATCATCGAGCAGCCGCTTCACACCGTTTGGTCGGATGGCGCGGTGCTGGGCGGCAAGGTGAATTACCGGACCATCGATCACGGCAAGGACAGTGCGGATATGCTGCTGTTCGCGGATGTCTGGGCCAAGCGCGGCGGTACCTGGCGCGTGGTCTATACCCAGGTCAGCGCGGCGAAATAGTTGGACGCTGGCCCGAAAAATCTCACGGGCGTCTGGCAAGGCCTGTTTAGCTATCCGCGCATGTACCGCGCGGCCGGGTTTACTGCGACTTTGATCGAGACGGGCAACAGTCTGAGCGGATCCATGTCCGAGATCGCGGTCGAGGGACCGCGGGACGGAATGACCGTGTCGGCATTTCTCTCGGGCCGCCGAACCGACTCGCGCGTGGCTTTTACCAAGCAATATGAAGGCCCCGAGCCGCCAAACCATGCCGTCGAATATGAGGGCGGCATTTCGGATGATTTTATGGAGATCGATGGGCGCTGGTTCATCCCCGGCAGCTGGGCCGGACGATTTCTGATGATTCGTTCGGGCGGCCGTTCGGTCGAGATAGCGCGCGAAGCGTTCGAGAAGATTTAGGCCTTCTGCGCGACCATCATGTAATTGACGTCCAGATCGGGCGACAAGCGCCAATCCCAGGTCAGTACGTCGAAGAAAACACCCTGTGTTTTCAGAAGGCTTAAACCAGAGTCTTCCAGCGATTGTTGAAGTTTTTCCGGCGGAATGAACCGGTTCCAGTCATGGGTGCCGCGGGGCATCCAGCCCAGCACATATTCGGCGGCGAATTTGGCCAGGGCGAGGGACTTCAGGGTCTTGTTGAGAGTGGCGACGATGGTGATGCCACCGGGCTTCACCAAGCTGGCGCAGGCCGACAAATAGGCGCCGACATCCGCGACATGTTCGACCACTTCCATATTGAGGACGATGTCGAAGAGGCGGCCCTCGCTTGCCAGCGCTTCGGCGGTGGTGGCGCGATAGTCCACGGCCACGCCGGACTGGACGGCATGGGCGCGGGCGGTGCCGATATTCCGTTCCGACGCGTCGGCGCCGGTGACAGCAAAGCCTAGCCGCGCCATGGGCTCGGACAGCAGCCCGCCGCCGCAGCCAATATCGAGCAGCGAAAGCCCCTCGAAAGGTCGAAGCGAGCGGTCATCTCGCCCGAAGCGGGCCGCGGCCTCCCGGCGAATGAAGCCGAGCCGGACCGGATTGAATTTGTGCAGGGGGGCGAATTTGCCGTTCGGATCCCACCATTCCGCCGCTAGGGCTGAGAATTTGGCGACTTCACCGGGATCCACCGAAGGGGTGGCCGAACTGTCCAAGGAAGCTAAATCTGTCATGGTATTTCGAGGGTTGAGCGGGGAAGCCGCGCCGTCTATGTAGGCCGCCGCAGCGGGCAGGGCAAACCGGGTTTCAGGCACCAATGGCGAAGATCGCGATGAAGTTCGGGGGCACCTCGGTTGCCGACCTGCCCCGGATCCGCCATGTGGCCGCTCTGGTCAAGCGGGAGGTCGAGCGCGGCCATCAAGTCGCTGTGATCGTATCGGCCATGGCGGGCGAGACCAACAAGCTGGTTGCCTGGACCAACGAAGCGGCGCGTTCGGATCCCGGCAGCAATCACATCACCCAAGCGATCCCCGACCAGCGCGAATATGACGTGGTGGTGGCGGCTGGCGAGCAGGTCACGGCAGGTCTTCTGGCCGTCACGCTCAACGCCATGGGGATCCAGGCGCGGTCCTGGATGGGCTGGCAGGTACCGATCCAGACCTCTGCCGTGCACGGTGCCGCCCGCATCGAGGCGGTGCCCGGCGCGGAAATGGCCGCCAGCATGGCGCGCGGCGAAGTCGCGGTGGTGGCGGGTTTCCAGGGCGTGGCGCCGGGTGGGCGCATCTCCACTCTGGGACGCGGCGGTTCGGACACCTCGGCGGTGGCGGTCGCGGCGGGCATCAATGCCGAGCGCTGTGACATCTACACCGACGTGGACGGGGTCTACACCACCGATCCGCGCATCGTGCCCAAGGCGCGGCGGCTGGAGAAGATCGCGTTCGAAGAGATGCTGGAGATGGCGTCTCTCGGCGCTAAGGTGCTGCAGACCCGCTCGGTGGAAATCGCCATGTTGCACCGGGTACCCACGCGCGTGCTTTCGACCTTCACGCCCGATGTGGGCGGTACATTGCTTTGCGACGAGGAAGATATCGTGGAAAAGAAACCGGTCACCGGCATCGCCTATAGCCGCGACGAAGCTAAGATCACCCTGCACAAGATTCCGGATCGCCCGGGCGTGGCCGCGACCATTTTCGGGCCTCTGGCCGATAGCGGCGTCAATGTCGACATGATCGTGCAGAATGTTTCCGAGGACGGCAAGCAGACCGATCTCACCTTCACGGTGGCGCGTAGCGAGTTGGCGCGGGCGCTGTCGGCAATCGAAACCCATGGCAAGGAAATCGGCTATCGCGACGTCACCCATGATGCCAATGTCGCCAAGGTCTCGATCATCGGCATCGGCATGCGCGCCCATCCTGGCGTCGCCCAGACCATGTTTCGCACCTTGTCCGACAAGGGTATCAACATCCAGGTGATTTCGACATCCGAGATCAAGGTCAGCGTGCTGATCGACGAGCAATATGTCGAACTGGCCGTCCGGGCCCTGCATTCCGCTTACGAGCTCGACGCCGTCTAAGAGGTATAAGAACCATGCCCAGTGCCGGCGGCCCGCGTTTATTGCTGCGTCGCTTGCGCGAGATCATGGCGGAACAGACCTCCGCGCAAATGCGCCTGGACAAGCTGGTGAGCGTCATCGCCGCCAACATGGTGGCGGAAGTCTGCTCGATTTATCTGCGCCGCGCCGGCAAGATGTTGGAGCTGTTCGCTACCGAGGGTCTCAATCGCGCTGCCGTTCACAACACCCGGATGCGCGAAGGCGAGGGCCTGGTTGGCCTGGTTTCGGAAACAGCCGAAGCGGTGAATCTGTCGGATGCGCCGTCCGATCCGCATTTTTCTTATCGTCCGGAAACCGGCGAAGATCCCTACAAGACGTTCCTCGGCGTTCCCATCGTGCGCGGTGGCCAGGTGTTCGGCGTCCTGACGGTGCAGAACAAGGCCGAGCGAATCTACGCAGAAGAAGAAGTCGAGGCGCTGCAGACCGTCGCCATGGTGCTGGCGGAAGTCGTGGCGCAAGGCGGCTTCTTCAATGTCGCGGAGTTGGACGAGCCGGAGCTGCGCGTCGACCGGCCGCGCAAATTCACCGGCGAAGGCCTGTCGGAAGGCGTCGCGGTCGGACATCTGGTGCTGCACGAGCCGCGCGTCAAAGTCGACCGCATGATCGCCGACAATCCGGTCGAGGAATTAAAGCGGCTGGAAGCGGCGATCTCATCCTTGCGCGAAAGCGTGGACCAGATGCTGGTCTCGTCGGAACTCGATCTTACTGGCGAAGGCCGTGAAGTGATCGAGGCGTACCGGCTGTTCGCCTATGACCAGGGCTGGCGCCAGCGCATGCGCGATGCGGTTCGCACCGGTCTGACCGCTGAAGCGGCGGTGGAACGCGTGCAGGACGAGACCCGGTTGCGGGTCCAGCGCCTGGGCGACCCGCTGCTGCGCGAACGGGCGCATGATTTGGACGATCTGGCGCGGCGCTTGCTGCGCCATCTCACCGGCGACAGTCATGCGGTGGAAAGCCTGCCGCGTGACGCCATCCTGGTCGCACGCAACATGGGCCCTGCAGAACTTCTGGATTATGGTCGCGAGAAGCTGCTCGGTCTGGCGCTGGAGGATGCGGCATCCACTTCGCATGTCGCTATCGTGGCGCGTTCGATGGGATTGCCCTTGGTGTCGTCGCTGACCGGTATCGCCGACAGTGCGCGCGCGGGCGACGGGTTGGTGTTGGACGGTGAGAGCGGCGAAGTGCATTTGCGCCCGCCCGCTGAAATCATCGCGGCGTTCGAGGAGAAGCGGGGACTGCGGCGCCAGGCCCAGGCCCGTTTCGCGGCCATCCGCGAGTTACCTGCCGTCACAAAAGACGGGGTGCCGATCCGGCTGATGATGAATGCCGGTCTGGAATTCGATATGCCGCATCTGAAGGAATCCGGCGCCGACGGGATCGGGCTGTTTCGCACCGAGCTTCAATTCATGCTGGGCGAAACCATGCCGCGCCTGGCGGACCAGTGTGCCTTCTACAAATCCATTCTTGATGCGGCGGGTGACCGGCCGGTGGTCTTCCGTACCCTCGATCTGGGCGGCGACAAGGTGCTGCCCTATGCCCGCTGGGAGCGAGAGGAAAATCCCGCCTTGGGTTGGCGCGCCATTCGCATCGCGCTCGATCGTCCAGCGCTGCTGCGCTATCAAGTGCGCGCGCTGTTGATGGCGTCGGCAGGACGCACGTTACGCATTCTGTTGCCGATGGTCAGCGATGTGGACGAATTCAATCGCGGCCGCGCCTTGATCGACCGCGAACTGGAACGCGCCCGGCTGATCAATCTCACGCGCCCGACCCAGGTTCTGGTCGGCGCCATGCTGGAAGTACCGGCTCTGGCCTTCATGTTGCCCCAGCTGATGCGCTCGGCCGATTTCGTGTCGATCGGCTCCAATGATCTTCTGTCGCTGGCCTTTGCGGTGGATCGCACCAACCCCCGCGTGGCGCGGCGCTATGACAGCCTCAATCCCGCCTCGCTCACCCTGATCCGATTGATCGTGCAGAGCGCCGCGGAAAATTCCGGCGATCTGTCCTTGTGCGGCGAAATGGCGGGCCGCCCCTTGGATGCGATGGCGCTGCTGGGGCTGGGCATCCGCACTTTGTCCATGCAGCCGGGCCAGATCGGCCCCATCAAGATGATGATCCGCAGCCTCAATCTGGGGGAAGTTTCGGCTTTTGTGGACCGGCTGTGCGGCCGGGTGGATCATTCCCTGCGAACCCGGCTTTCGGCTTTCGCGGCGGAACGGGGAATCGTTTTGAAATAGAGGCTTTCTCGCAAATCGGAATTTCCGTGGAAAACCATGACCTTGTCGGGTTTGGGTTGTTCCGTTAGGGAAATTCGATATGATGGGCGCAACAATGTTTTAGCCGGAACCGTCCCGGATTCGCGCTGCCGGGGCCAGAGTTTTGATGACCAAGATTACACCACTGAACGCTGACGAAAAAAGCGGCCGTCGCCGCATTCATTTGCGTGAAATTTCCGGCGACAGCGATACGCCAGCCGACACGGTCGGGCAGGAACTGCGTGCCGGGCGTCTGCGCCGGGGCGACGATCTGGCCACAGTCTCCCGCGATCTGAAGATCCGCAAAGATCACCTCGAAGCGGTCGAGGAAGACCGTCTCGAGAATCTTCCGGGCAGAACTTATGCGATCGGCTTCGTTCGCAGCTATGCCGGCTATCTTGGCCTGGACGCGACCGAAGTGGTCGAGCGCTACAAGCAGGAAATTTCTGGCCGTCACGACGATCACATGCAGACCGTAGCGCCGATGCCGGACGAACCGCGCCGCCTGCCGCAGGGCTGGCGCTTTGTCGCCGGCATTGTGGTTCTGGCGGTCGGGTATGGGGTCTGGCATTTGCTGTCGGCAGGATCGGCGCCGCAAGCGGTTCCGCCGCCGCCATCGCTCGCGCCGCCCAAGGCCGCTATCGTTGCGCCGCCTGCGTCTCCAGCTCCTGCGCCCGAACAGACCGCGACGCCCAGTCCCGCTATCGATAGTTCAGCGGCCGCCTCGGCGCCTGTGCCGGCACCGGCTGCACCCACCACCCCCAACAATACAGCCGCTGCGCCAGCCCCCGCACCGGCGCCAGCTGCCGCCGCGCAGCAATCGGCGATACCGAGCCCGGCTCAGACCCAAGCGACCTCACCACCTGCGACGGATACGGCATCCGCTGCTCCCGTTGTTTACGGCAAGAGCAACAACAACCCCCGGGTGGTTCTCAAAGCCAAGAACGATACCCATATCACTGTGCGCGGCGCTAACAGGACGGTCTATATCAACCGCAATCTGAAGGCGGGCGACACCTACCAGCTGCCCAACGCGGTTGGCCTGACGCTTTCGACCACCGATGCGGGTGCGGTCGAATTGGATCTGGACGGACAGGCGATCGGAGTCGCCGGTGGCGTTCAGCAAAGCGCGGAGAATGTCCCCTTAGACCCGCAAGCAATCGTCGACCGCTTCCATCGTTGAGCGGCGGCAGAAGGAACTGACATGAGCGTTCGTGCTTATCGCGACATTCACCGGCGCAAATCGCGCCAGATCATGGTGGGCAAGGTGCCTGTGGGCGGCGACGCGCCGATCACGGTGCAGACCATGACCAACACCATCACCGGTGACGCCCGCGCCACCATCGACCAGATCCGTGGCATCGAGGAGGCCGGCGCCGACATCGTGCGCGTATCCTGCCCCGATGAAGACGCCACCAAGGCGATGAAGGCGATCACCAAAGCGTCTACCATTCCGGTGGTGGCCGATATCCATTTTCACTACAAGCGCGCCATCGAGGCGGCGATCAACGGCGCGGCGTGCTTGCGCATCAATCCCGGCAATATCGGCAGCGCCGCCCGCGTGCGCGAAGTGGTGAAGGCAGCCAAGGATTATGGCTGCTCCATGCGCATCGGCGTCAATGCCGGTTCGCTGGAGCCGGATCTGCTCGAGAAATATGGCGAGCCATGCCCGGAAGCGATGGTCGAGAGTGCGCTCAATCACGCCAAGATTCTCGATGATCTGGATTTTCGCGAATACAAGATTTCCGTGAAGGCCTCGGATCCGTTCTTGGCAGTGGCGGCGTATCAGGCGCTATCGGAAGCGATCGATTGCCCCCTGCATGTCGGCATCACCGAAGCGGGCGGTATGATCTCCGGCACGGTGAAATCCTCCATCGGCATGGGCATGCTGCTATGGGGCGGCATTGGCGACACCATCCGCGTCTCGCTCTCCGCCGACCCGGTGGAAGAGGTGCGTGTCGGCTTCGATATCCTGAAGTCGCTCAACCTGCGCCATCGCGGCGTCAATATCGTGTCGTGCCCGTCCTGCGCGCGCCAGGGTTTCAACGTCATCGAAACGGTCAAGACTTTGGAAGAAAGGCTCAAGCACATCGCCACGCCCATGTCGCTGTCGATCATCGGCTGCGTCGTGAATGGCCCGGGCGAAGCGCGCGAGACCGATCTGGCCTTCACCGGCGGCGGCGCGGGCAAAGGTCATGGCATGATCTATCTCAACGGCAAGCCCGCCTATAAGCTCGGCAACGACGATCTGGTCTCGCACGTCGTTGACCTCTGCGAGAAGAAGGCTGTCGAGATCGAGGCCCAGCGCAATGGGACTCAAGAGCCGCTCGAAGCCGCGCAGTAGCGTGGTGCTATGATTCCGGCCGCCAAACTGGAGCGTCTGCTCGATCGCTTCGCCGCGATCGAAAGCGAAATGTCGTCCGGGGCGTCCGGCTCGGCCTTCGTCAAGCTGTCGCGCGAACATGCCGAATTGGCGCCGGTGATCGAGACGGCCCGCGCTCATCGCAGCACCCAGCGCCAGATCGAGGATGCCGACGCGCTGATTGCCGATCCTTCGAATGACAGCGAGATGCGCAGCCTGGCTGAACAGGAGCGTGCCGATTTGCGCGAAACGCTCACCGCCCTGGACCATGCGCTGAAAGTTCAACTGTTGCCGCGCGATGCGGCGGATGCATCCTCCGCCATCGTGGAAATCCGCGCCGGCACGGGCGGCGATGAAGCGGCGCTATTCGCCGCCGACCTGTTGGGCATGTATCAACGCTATTCCGGCCTTCAAGGCTGGCGCGCTGAAGTAATGGACATCACCGAAAGCGATCTGGGCGGCATCAAGGACGCGACCCTGGAAGTGACCGGACGCGGCGCCTTTGCCAAGCTGAAATTCGAAAGCGGTGTCCATCGGGTCCAGCGCGTACCGGTGACCGAGGCGCAGGGACGTATCCATACCTCGGCCGCGACCGTTGCGGTTCTACCCGAAGCCGAGGATGTCGATATCGTGATCAACGACAAGGATCTGCGCATCGACGTCTATCGCGCCCAGGGCGCGGGCGGCCAGCATGTCAACAAGACCGAGAGTGCGGTTCGCATCACCCATCTTCCCACCGGGATCGCGGTGGCGCAGCAGACGGAAAAATCGCAGCACAAGAACAAGGCCCATGCCATGAAGCTGCTGAAGGCCAAGCTGTATGACATGGAACGCCAACGCGTGGACGGTGCCCGCGCGGCCGAGCGCAAGAGCCTGGTCGGTTCCGGTGACCGCTCGGAACGCATCCGGACCTACAATTTCCCGCAAGGGCGCGTCACCGATCACCGCATCAACCTGACGTTGTACAAGCTCGACCGGATCATCACCGGCGACGAACTCTCCGATGTCATCGACGCACTGGTCTCGCAGGACCAGGCCGACCGGCTTGCCGAGTTCGAGGCGGCGGATACTTGAGCGGTCCCCATCCGAGAAATCCGGGCGACCTGACGATCCGCGACCTTCTGCATGAAGCGGCAGAACGGTTGACGAGGGCTGGCGTGGACAGCGCGCGGCTAGATGCGCGGATACTCCTGGCTCGCGCGATGCATATGAGCCGCGAGCAATTGATCGCCGCGCTTCGTCAACCGACCGCTGCGGAAGCGGCTTCGTTCTGGGCCATGACCGACCGCCGCGCGGCGCGCGAGCCGCTGGCCTACATAACCGGCCACAAGGAATTCTGGAGTCTGGATTTCAAGGTGGGGCCTGGCGTGCTGGTGCCGCGTCCCGATACGGAGACTTTAATCGAGACCGCGCTTTCGTTGTTGTCCGACCACGCCGCGCCGCTTGCCGTCGCGGATCTTGGAACCGGATCTGGCGCGATCCTGATTGCAATCCTCAAGGAATTTCCTCAGGCGCGAGGCTGGGGCTTCGAGCGGTCACCCAACGCCTTGCGATATGCGCAGGTCAATCTTGATGCCCATGGCCTGGGTGCTCGCGGTGAGATTATAGCTGCTGATTGGAATGCCGCTCCCGCGGAGAGCTTCGATCTGATCCTGTCCAACCCGCCTTACATTCCAAGAGCTGAGATTGATGCCCTGGAGCCGGAGGTCCGGCTGTATGAGCCGCATGCGGCCCTGGATGGCGGCGCGGATGGGCTCGACGCCTATCGGGCCTTGGCTGGCATCTTGCCCCGGCTCCTGCGGCCGGGCGGGGTGGCACTGCTGGAACTCGGCCTGGGGCAGTCTTTGCTGGCGGAACCCTTGTTCCAGGGACTCGAAACGCACCGGATAATGCCTGATTTGGCTGGGATTCCACGCGTTTTGGTTCTGAAAAGGCCAAAATAGGGCTTGGAAAGGCCCCCGCCGATGACTAGTTTGGGGTGTGAAGGGATCGGAAGATTCCCCTTGCGGCGGCTCTAAGAGCGGATCGCGAGGCGGCTCACAAAATATGTGAGCCTGGGCAGGGGACTCAAACGCGAACAGGACGCGCCGCCAATTCGGCAGGGATGCTGCATGCGGGCCGCGCGCCCGGGAAAGCTTCAGGTAAAAGTTTTGATGAAACGCTCACGCAGAGGCGGCCGCAGGCCGCAACACAGCAATGGCGGCAGCAGCAACCATAATAATGGCGGCAGCAGCAACCATGGCGGTGGTTTCAATCCCAACCGCACGTTCGATTCTTCGGGACCCGAGATCAAGATCCGCGGCTCCGCCAGCCACGTTTATGAAAAATACCTGCAACTCGCCCGCGATGCCAATTCGGGCGGTGACCGGGTGATGGCTGAGAATTATCTTCAGCATGCGGAGCATTATTTCCGCATCATGGTGGCCCAGCAGGCCCAGCAAGCGCAGTTTCAGGCACAGCAGGCGGCGCAGAATCCCAATCGTCAGCCTGGCGACCAGCCTGCCGGCCAGCAACCCGTGCCGGGAAATGCACCGTCTTTTTCGTTGGCGGAAGGCGGATCGGACGAAGAAGAGGGCGAGGACGCCGAAGCAAGTTAATTTCGCCCCCATCTGTCTCTTTCGCGCAAGCGCTCGGAGATATCTTCCCCCGCCCGCGGCTTTGACGCGCGGGGAAGAAAGCCTGAGCTCAGGTCAATCAACCCTTGTAGGCACGTTTCTTATTTCCCATATCTGCCTAGAACGGTGCTCCCCGGAGGCCGTATCTTGATTTGCCTGTGCTCGGAAAACGGGGCAGGCGGGAGGCAGTATGGACATCGAAAAATTCACCGAGCGATCGCGCGGCTTCATTCAGTCGGCGCAGGGTCTGGCGCTTCGTTCCGGCAACCAGCAATTCACCCCCGAACACCTTCTGAAGGTTCTTCTTGATGACGAGGAGGGCCTCGCTACGCGCCTGATCAAGGCAGCGGGCGGCAATGACGCGACCGCGCGCCAGGCCAATGACCGCGCTCTGGCGAAGCTGCCCAAGGTCGAAGGCGGTTCGGGCCAGGTCTATCTGGCCGGCGAAACCGCCCGGCTCCTGGATGGCGCCGAACAGGCCGCCAAGAAAGCCGGCGATTCTTTTGTCACCGCCGAATATCTACTTCTGGCGCTTGCCATGTCGGGTGAGACCGGTCGGATCCTGAAAGACGCCGGCGCCACGCCTCAGAGCCTGAACAAGGCCATCGCCGATCTGCGCCAGGGCCGCAACGCCGACAGCGCGACGGCGGAAAATTCCTATGACGCGCTCAAGAAATATGCCCGCGATCTCACCGAAGTCGCGCGCAACGGCAAACTCGACCCGGTGATCGGCCGCGACGAGGAAATCCGCCGCACCATCCAGGTTCTGTCCCGCCGCACCAAGAACAATCCGGTCCTGATCGGCGAGCCCGGTGTGGGCAAGACTGCCATCGCCGAAGGCCTGGCGCTGCGCATCGTCAATGGCGACGTGCCCGAAAGCCTGCGCGACCAGCGGTTGATGGCGCTGGACATGGGCGCGCTGATCGCGGGCGCAAAGTTCCGCGGCGAGTTTGAGGAACGCCTGAAAGCGGTGCTCAACGAAGTCACCGCCGCCGCCGGCAAGATTATTCTTTTCATCGACGAACTGCACACGCTGGTGGGTGCGGGCAAGGCGGAAGGCGCGATGGATGCTTCCAATCTCTTGAAGCCGGCGCTGGCGCGCGGCGAGCTGCATTGCGTGGGCGCCACCACTTTGGACGAATACCGAAAGTATATCGAAAAGGACGCGGCCCTGGCGCGGCGCTTCCAGCCTGTTTTCGTCAGCGAGCCGACAGTGGAAGACACGATTTCGATCCTGCGCGGATTGAAAGAAAAATACGAAGTTCATCACGGCGTTCGCATCACCGATGGCGCCATCGTGGCGGCGGCGACCTTGTCCAATCGCTACATCACCGACCGGTTCTTGCCCGACAAGGCGATCGATCTGATGGACGAAGCCGGGTCACGGCTGCGCATGCAGGTGGATTCCAAGCCGGAAGCGCTAGACGAACTCGATCGCCGTATCGTGCAATTGAAGATCGAGCGTGAGGCGCTGAAAAAAGAAAGCGACAAGGCATCGAAAGATCGTCTTTCCACACTGGAACATGATCTGGCGGAATTGGAAGAGCAATCCGGTACGCTGACTGCCAAATGGCAAGAAGAGAAGAAATCCGTTTCAGATGTGCAAAGCCTGAAGGAGCGGCTGGACACGGCACGTCAGGAAGTCGAGATCGCGCAGCGTCGCGGCGATTTCGCCCGTGCCGGTGAATTGACCTATGGCGAAATTCCGACCCTGGAAAAGCACATCCGCGAGATTGACGAGAAGAACAGTGCCGCTTTGGTCAATGAAGCGGTGACGGCGGAGAACATCGCGCAGATCGTGTCGCGCTGGACCGGCATACCGGTCGACCGGATGCTGGAAGGCGAGCGCGAAAAACTACTGCATATGGAAACTTCGCTGGAGCAGCGTGTCATCGGCCAGGATGAGGGTGTGCGTGCCATCTCCAATGCCGTGCGCCGCGCCCGCGCCGGACTTCAGGATCCCAACCGGCCGATCGGTTCTTTCCTGTTCCTGGGCCCCACCGGCGTGGGCAAGACCGAGTTGACCAAGGCCCTGGCTTCGTTCCTGTTCGATGACGACACCGCCATGGTGCGCATCGACATGAGCGAATTCATGGAGAAGCATGCCGTGGCGCGGTTGATCGGCGCGCCGCCAGGCTATGTCGGCTATGAAGAAGGCGGCGTGCTGACCGAAGCGGTGCGGCGCCGGCCTTACCAAGTGATCCTGTTCGACGAAGTCGAGAAGGCGCACAGCGATGTCTTCAACGTGCTGCTGCAGGTGCTGGACGATGGCCGTCTCACCGATGGCCAGGGCCGCACCGTGGATTTCCGCAACACGGTTATCATCCTGACCTCCAATTTGGGAACGGAATATCTTTCCACCGAGGAGGGCGGCGACCAGGCACACGCACGCGCACAGGTCATGGCGGCGGTGCGGGGACATTTCCGCCCCGAATTCCTCAACCGTCTGGATGAGATCATCCTGTTCCACCGTTTGACTCGGGGCAACATGGACAAGATCGTGGACATCCAGATTGCGCGACTGGCGAAGCTGTTGGGCGATCGCAAAATCGGTATCACGCTGGACCGCAAAGCCACTGAATGGCTGGCCCATGCCGGTTACGATCCGGTCTATGGCGCGCGTCCCTTGAAGCGCGTGATCCAGCGCCGGCTGCAGGATCCGCTGGCGCAACTGATCCTGGAAGGCAAGATCACCGACGGCGCGCACGTGACGGTCAGCGCCAGCAAGACCGGCCTGACCTTGAATGGTCAGGAGTTTGCCGCATCACCCGACCAGTTGATCGATGCGGTGCCGGCCGGAACGTCGCTCAACTGATTGTGAATTGGCCCCGGTAGCTCAGCCGACCAGGGCCACTACTTTATCTGGCCTTGGCCTGACGAAGATCGGTGGAGATATCGGCGACCTTACGCTCCAGCGGCATCGCGGCGATGGTGGCGTCGGTTTTCAGCCGCTCGTCCAGGAACTCACGCAATTCTTTTCCACCGAGCGTGCGGCCTTCCGCGATTTTCACCGTCAGCGGATTGACCTGGGAACTGTTGATGCGAATTTCGTAATGCAGATGCGGACCCGTCGCCAATCCGGTCGCACCGCTGAAAGCGAAGACCTGTCCCTGGCGCACCCGTCCACCGCGCCGCATTCCCGGTGCAAAGCGGGAAAGATGGCCATAGGCGGTGGCATAACCATTGCCGTGGTTCAGCACCACGAAATTGCCATAGCCATTCGCCCAGCCCATGAAGGAAATCTCGCCGGAGCCAGCCGCCATGACCGGCGTGCCGCTGGGCACCGCGAAATCCACGCCCTTGTGCATGCGGGTATAGCCCAGCACGGGATGCAGCCGCGCGCCGAAGCCTGATGAAATGCGGGCGCCGTCCACTGGCGTCTTCATCAGCATGCCCTTGGCCGATTGGCCCCTGGCGTCGAAGTAATCGGCAGACTGGTCGGGATCGACTTGATAGCGATACAGGGTGATGTCCTTGCCGCCCAAGCGCATGCGCGCATAGGAGATGTCGCCGGTCTTCGCTGGCTGACCTTCGGGCGTGTAGTAATAATCGTAATAGACTTCAAACGCGTCGCCCGGATGCAGGTCGCGCTGGAAGTCCACCTTGTAGGAAAACATCCGGATCATCTCGATCACGATGTCGGCGGGTATGCCCGCCTGCATGCCCGCGAGATAGAGACTGGAATCGATGGTGGCGCCGGCCCGGTGACGATGCACTTCCAGTTGCTTTTTTGCGATGTCGGCGGTGAATCCGCCTTCGGTCGTGCGGGTAATGGTAATGTCTTGGTCGATGGTCGGCGAGAAATGCATCGACAGGAGTCGTGAGATGGCCTGCGAGGTGGTGGGCGTGGCGTCAGCGTCGCTGTCTTCCGCCACCGGCACCGTCACTGGCTTGCGATTGATCATCACCACCGTGGTCTTGGCTTTCAGCGGGGAAGGATCGGGCGCCAGCGCAAAAGTAAGGTCGATGATCATGCCGGCCTTCAAGGCATGGGGATTGAAACCCTTGCCCATGGCGGTGATGGCCGCATTGGCGTCGCTGGCGGAAATGCCCTGGTCTTCCAGAGCGCCTGCCAGCGTATCGCCGCGGTCCAGTGCGATGGTGCGGGTTTCTTCGCCCGGCGTGGCATTGGCCTGGTCTTCATCGCCGGTCGATGGGGATGTCTTTTGCGGAATGAAGGCGGCGTAGCGGTCCGAACCGCTCGCGCGGATCAGCTTCATGAACAATTCATAAGCCACCGGCGTGCGGGTGGGCTTGCTCACCAGGGGGCTTGAGACGGGCAAGGTGCCGATCGCCATCCAGGTGACTGACCCGGCAACCAGAAGTGACAGCGAGGTCGAAACCAGCGCCCAGCGCCCATCCGTGGTGGCAAGCGCGCTGCCGACACGGCGCACGGGAATCAGATTCAAGCGGGGGCGCCGCGCGCGAAATTTCAAATTCATCTCGGTCCTGTCATTCAGGAAACGGCGATGCCGTGCCCCAGCCCAATCAACCGCGGGGCCCCACCCCGACGCGCGATGGCCGACTAAGCCCCATAGTTAATAAGGGCGTCAAGCTGTTTTGCGGCCAACAGACTGTTCCGTCTGGGAGATTTCCGGCAGTCCGACGGTCGAGACGGCGGGCAGTGCGGCCTGCTACAGCAAGACCATGCGTGTGTCTCTTCGATTCCTGCTGCCGGTGCTGCTGACAATTTCGGCACCCGCCTATGCCTGGGGACCGGAAGGGCATGAGATTGCGGCGCGCATTGCCGCCGACAATCTGACGCCGTCCGCGCATCTGCGTATTTCTCAGCTGCTGGGCGGCGATGCGCCGGCGCTGATGGTGCTGAATTCCAACTGGGCCGACGAGGTCCGCGCCGACCGGCCACAGACGGCCGGCTGGCACTATGTGAACATCGAAATCGGCTCGCGCGGTTATGATCTGCGCCGCGACTGCGCGCGCGACAATTGCGTGGTGCGCCAGATCGAACGCGACATCGGGTTGCTGCGCGATCCCCATGCGCCGCGCGCCGCCAAGCTCGAGGCAATCCGCTTCCTGATCCATTTCGTGGCCGACCTGCATCAGCCGCTTCATGCCGCTGACCGCCATGACAAGGGCGGCAACAGTTTCAGCGTGTTTGAAGGCCGCCGCCGCAGCAATCTGCACCGGGTCTGGGATCAGGACGTGGTGGAAGCGCTGGGCCCCGATGCGATGCGTGTCGCGGCCAGCATCGAAAGCGATCTTGTTCCCGCCGACAAGGCGCGGCTGATGGCCGGGTCGCCCGGCGATTGGGCCAATGAAAGTTTCCAGGTCGCGTCGCGCGAGATCTATGCGCGCCTTCCACCCAATGGACCGGTGCGGTTGCCGCGTGATTACAACAGCCGGGAACGGGCAGCGGTGCGTCAGCAGCTTTTGCGCGCCGGATTGCGTCTGGCGGGTATTCTCAACGGAATTTATCGCTAGCGGCAGATCAGATCTTGGTGTCCGCGATGACGTCGCGCACGACCGGATAGATCTGGGTCTGCCAGCGTCTGCCGGAGAATACCCCATAATGGCCTGCGCCGGGCTGGACGTAGTTGCGCTTTAACGGTGCATGCGCGCAAAGCGTCAAAGCCGCACTGGTCTGTCCCACCGAGCAGATATCGTCCTTTTCACCTTCGACGGTCAGGATGGCAGTCTTGGTGATCAGGCTGGGATCGACCTGCTCGCCGCGATATTCCAGCGTTCCCCGCGCCAGGCGGAATTCCTGGAACACGTTGCGCACCGTCTCCAGATAGAATTCGGCGGGCAGATCGGCGACGGCGAGATAATCGTCATAGAAGCGGCGATTGGCATCGGCTTCCTGCTCGTGACCGCGCAGGATATGACCCAACAGGTCCCATTGGGCCCTGATGTGCCGTGCCGGATTCATCGAAAGAAATGCACCGACCTGAATGAAGCCCGGATAGACATGCCGGCCCGCGCCCGCAAAACGCTCCGGCACGCTGGCGATCAATTTCTCCTCGAACCACGACAATGTGTGGCTGGTGGCGAAACGGTTCACTTCGGTGGGATTGATGCTGGTATCCACCGGCCCGGCCATCAAAGTCATGCTGCGTGGAATGGCGGGGTTTTCGTGCTTGGACATCACCGCTACGGCGGTCAGCAAAGCACCGCAAGGCTGGCACACCGCCACCGCGTGCGCGTCGGGTCCGATTGTTTCGATGAAGCGGATCAGGTGCTCGACATATTCGTCGGTGCCGAAGCGGCCCGCCACAGTGGGAATATCGCGGGCGTTTTTCCAGTCGGTGATGAAGACGTCATGGTCCACCAGCATGGTCCGCGCGGTCTGGCGCAGCAGGGTGGCGAAATGGCCGGCCATCGGCGCCACGATCAGGACCTTGGGCTGGACCTGGTCGGTTTCCTTGCGGAAATGGAGCAGGCGCGCGAACGGGGTTTCCAGAGCGGTTTCTTCATGGACCGCGACCTCCAGGCCGTCCAACGTCACACTGTCGATGTCGTAGCCGGGGCGCTCATGGCTGAGGCCTGCGCGGGCGAAAAGTTCCGTAGCCGCAGAGAGCCCTCGGACGAACATGTTCCCGCCCGGCCCAAATTGGGGGTGGTCGAACATGGTGCGGGTCAGGTTGGCGAAGGTGCGCGTGGGGGACAAAAAGTCCGCCTGCGCCTGATAGGCGTCGTACAAAACCATACTCCAGCCCCCGGAAAACCTGCCCCCAGAGGGCAGCCCCCCAAGATTCCCATAGACTAGTGCATTTTATGTTGCAGTGCGAAAGAAATTTTTGGCCTGGTTAAGAGCCCATCTGGTTGGGCTTGGTCTGGAGCTGGACGAAATTCTCGATCCCCATCTGCTCGATTAGTCTGAGCTGGGTCTGGAGCCAGTCGATGTGCTCCTCCTCGCTCTCCAGAATGTCCACAAAGAGCTCGCGGGTGACGTAGTCCTTGATGTTCTCGCAGTGGGAAATCCCCATCTTGAGGTCGGGCAGGGCGCGCGTTTCCAGCGACAAGTCGCAGGTAATCAATTCGCGCACATTCTCGCCGATCATCAGCTTGCCGAGATCCTGCAGATTGGGCAGGCCGCCCAAAAACAGGATGCGCTTGATGAGCTTGTCGGCATGCTTCATCTCATCGATGGATTCTTCGTATTCCTTGCGCGCGAATTCGCTAAGGCCCCAATCGGCCAGCATGCGCGAATGCAGGAAATACTGATTTATAGCGGTCAACTCGTTCTTCAGAACGATGTTGAGGAATTTGATGGTGGTGGGATCGCCGGGAAGGGAGGCGTGAGGGCTGGGGCCCGGCGCTTCTGCCGGAACTACGCGGCCGCTACCAGAGCGGGATTTTCGTCCAGCATTTCCTCGATTGTTTCCTGGCATCGTCCGCAATTCTTTCTTACACCACAGCGCGCATAAACATCTTCCGAACAGCAGGCTCCGCCGTCGATGGCGGTGCGAATTCGGTCCTCGTTCAGCCTATTGCAGACACACACGATCACGAAAGGAAACCTTCAGGCGTCCCCAGTCATATAGGTCAGTTGCGAGTGATTGTCAATGTCATGACTATGTCTGCTCGGCCTGACTTTCGACCAGTTTCTGCACGGTCACATAGTCCGTTTTCCCCGTCCCCAGGACTGGCAGGGCTTCCAGCACAAGGATGCGGCGCGGTACCGCCAATTCGGAAACGCCGTGATTTTGCGCCCAGGCGACAAGGTCGAGCCGGCGTGCTTCGGCGGCGTCGGTCGCCAGTACGATCTGCTCGCCCTTGGTGCGATCCTTGATTGCCACGGCCGCATGATGATTGTCCGGCCAGACAGCAGCAGCGACATTCTCGACCACGGTCAGTGACACAGTCTCGCCGCCGATCTTGGCGAAGCGCTTGATGCGGCCGCGAATGGCGATGAAGCCTTCATCGTCGATGCTGACCACATCGCCGGTGTCGTACCAGCCGTCTTGCGGCGGCACGATGCGGCCCGGCGCATCGGGTGAGATATATCCCAGCATCACATTGGGGCCCTTCACCAGCAGAAGGCCGGCGTGGGGAATGCCTTCCACCGGCTCGAGCCGCGCTTCCATGCCCGCCATCAACCGCCCGACCGTGCCCGGATGATTGGCCTCGATCTGGTTGGCGGCGATCACGGGCGCGGCTTCGGTCACGCCATAGCCTTCCAGAATTTCCATGCCGTATTTGCGCCGGAACAAGGTGCGGGTCTCGTCGCGCACCCGCTCGGCGCCGCAAACCGCGAGCCGCAGGCTGTCGAGATCGCCGGTCTCGCCCATGCGCGCATACTGGGTGATGAAAGTATCGGTGGAGAGCAGGATGGTGGCACCGGCTTCGCGGATGCGCCGTACGATCTCCTTGGGCTGAAGCGGGGTGGGATGGCAGACGACCTTCACCCCCGCGATCAGCGGCAGCAGCATTCCCACCGTCAGACCGAAACAGTGGAACACGGGCAGGGGATTGAACAACACGTCTTCGTCATAAAGGTCGATATGGGCGCGGACCTGGGCGATGTTCGCCAGCAGATTGAAGTGGCTGAGCACGACCCCTTTGGGCCGCCCTTCGGTGCCGGACGTGAACAGGATCGCGGCGGGACTTTCACGACCTGGGTTTCGCGCCACCAGCCCGGGCGCCACGCTTCCGGCCAAAGCTGTGAGCTTGTCGGACAGCGACAGCTTCGCCCGCACATCTTCCAGATAGATCAGCTCCGCCACCTCGCCGATGGCCGCAGCGACGTCTTCCAGCTTGCCCAGCTCGATGAAGCGATGCGCGGTGGCGACGCGTTTGACCTCAGCGGTGTGAATAGCGCTTTGGAGATCGGCACGGCCGGAGGTGAAGTTGAGCATAGTGGGAATGCGCCCATAGGCGCTGATCGCCAGAAAGGCGATGGCCGCACCCACGCCGGTGGGAAGCAGGACGCCAACTTTTTCTCCGCGCTTGGTGCCGCGCTTGAGGGCATGGCCTAGCGCAAAGCTGGCGCGCACGATTTCATCATAGCTAAGCACACGCCCATCGCCATCGACCATTGCGGCGGTCTTGCCGCCGAACGCGGTGCGGGCGTCGAGCAACGCCTGGAAGATGGATTCGGGAAGGGTGTCCGGACGGAAGGGAATTCGGGTGGGGCGGCCGGAAGGATTTTGTCTGACGCGATCGCTCATATGGCTCCCCCTGCCATCGAAGCCTTAGCACAAAGATGGTCCTTCTTCTTGCGGGCTCGGAACCAAAATGAAGGACTAACTCGCCCCGAAATGCCCGATCCAACTCTGGAAGCTGCGGACGAGTTTTTCACGCCCCGCCTCGTTGGTGGTGCGCTCGATCAGGCCGCCCAATTCATTGCGCAGCGGCTGGGCTTCGCCCCAAAGCCGTTCGGCCTGATCCGAAACAGCGGACCGGACCGGCTGTATGACCACGCGCTGGAAGCGGCGCGGACCGAAGATTGCGATCGCAAGCGCGGCCAACCCGACAGAACCGACAGCCACATAGGCGGCTTTGGCGGCAGGACTGGTGGCTGCCCGGTACACCCGTTTCGAAAGGCCGGGCGGGCGGGTGGCGGCGCGGGAACGGTGGTGGGTGGCCATGGTGGTGCCTTTTACAGATAACCCTTCGGCAACGTCCCCCGGGGATAAAGGTTCAGTTTCAGGAAAAAAATCCCAGAATGCATGGCCGGATCGCGTCCGGGATGGATGATTTTAAGACGGACGCCCTCTATATCTTGAGGCATGACCGTCGTGATCGATCGCCTCAGCCCGCGCCATCCTGAAAAGGCGCACCGCCCCGACCAGGAGATTCTCCGCAAGCCCGACTGGATTCGGGTCAAGGCGCCGGTCTCCCGCGAGTATGCCGCGACCCGCGCTGTGGTGCGCGAGTTCAATCTTCACACGGTCTGCGAGGAAGCGGCCTGTCCGAATATCGGCGAATGCTGGACCAAGGCGCACGCCACCATGATGATCATGGGCGACACCTGCACCCGGGCCTGCGCCTTCTGCAATGTGAAGACGGGATTGCCCGGACCTCTGGATGCGGAGGAGCCCGGTCATGTCGCGGCGGCGGTGAAGAAGCTGGGCCTGCGCCATGTGGTGATCACGTCGGTGGACCGCGACGATCTGGCGGACGGCGGCGCGGCGCATTTCGCACAGACGATCGAAGCCACGCATGCGATGAGCCCGGGCACCAGCGTGGAAGTGCTGACGCCGGATTTCCTGCGCAAAGACGGCGCTCTCGATATTGTGATGGCGGCGAAACCGGAAGTCTTCAATCACAATCTGGAGACGGTGCCGCGCCTTTACCTGACGGTACGCCCCGGCGCGCGCTATTTCGCTTCGCTGCGCCTTTTGGAGCGCGCCAAGGAACTTTATCCCGAAGGCTTCACCAAGTCTGGCCTGATGGTCGGTTTGGGCGAGAGCCGCGAAGAGATCATGCAGGTGATGGACGATCTGCGCGCCGCGAAAGTGGATTTCCTCACCATCGGCCAGTATCTGCAGCCCACCCGCAAGCATGCCAAGCTGGAACGCTTCTGGACGCCGCAGGAATTCGCCGGTCTGGAGCAGGTGGCGCGCGCCAAGGGCTTCTTGATGGTCTCGGCATCGCCGTTGACGCGTTCTTCCTATCATGCCGACAGTGACTTCGCGGCCCTGAAGGCGGCCCGCGCGTCGTCCAAGTGA
>JBEPVO010000003.1:0-59058 GCA_041690975.1 Alphaproteobacteria bacterium | reverse complement strand
CGACGCCGGATTCGCGTTCGCCCTTCTGCACCGTCTGGACGTTGCGGCGGAATTCCGAAACCGACTGGCGGGTTTCCTGCGCCAGCGCCTGGATGTCTTCGCGCAGATCGCGAATCTTGTCGCGTTCCTCGGTGACGAAATCGTGCCAGCCGATGCCGGTCAGGCGGCCGACGCGGCGCGCCCAGTTGGGGTCGAGCTCGTTGCCGAAATATTGCTTGAGGAATTCGGCGCGGTCCACGCCATGGGCTTCGGCCAGACGCAGCAGGCGACCTTCCAGCGACACCAGGCGGCGATTGATGCCGTACATCTGGTCGACCAGGGCTTCGATGCGGTTGTTGTTGAGCTTGAGCGACTTGACGAGGTCCATCGTCTCGCTGCGCAGCTTCTTGAAACGGCGTTCCTGGCCGGTGGAGAGTTCGTCCGCGCCCAGCGCCGCTTCGACCGACGCGTCTTGCAGCTTGCCCAGTTTCTTGTAGAGGCCGGCAATATTGTCCAGCGCTTCCAGCACCTGCGGCTTCAAGGCGGCTTCCATCGCCGACAGCGGCAGATTGCCTTCATCGTCGAAATCATCGCCGTCACCAGCGCCATCGGTGGATGCTGTTGCTTCGCCACCCTCGCCGGCTTCGCCTTCCGCTTTGGGAACCGGCTTTGGCTCCGGCGGCTTGGGCGGTTCGGGCTTCTTGAATTCGGGCGCCTTGAATTCCGGCGGCGGCATGCCGTTGTTGAGTGGCTTGCCATCCGGACCGACCGGCGGCGGCACCGGCGCGGGCGAGCCATCGGGACCAGCGCCATACATGGCTTCCAGGTCGATGATGTCGCGCAGCAGAACCTTGCCTTCGTTCAATTCGTCGCGCCACACGGTGAGCGCTTCAAATGTCAGCGGGCTTTCGCACAAGGCGCCGATCATCAATTCGCGGCCGGCCTCGATGCGCTTGGCTATGGCGATTTCGCCTTCGCGCGACAAAAGCTCGACCGAGCCCATTTCGCGCAAATACATGCGCACCGGATCGTCGGTGCGGTCATATTGTTCGCCGGCCTTGGCGGTGGTGGCGAGTGCCTTGCTGCCACTTTCGGCAACGGCGGGAAGATTTTCCTCGGCGCCTTCTTCGGCTTCTTCACTTTCGATGACATTGATGCCCATCTCATTGAGCATCGCCATCGTGTCTTCGATCTGCTCCGACGACGTCTTGTCGGACGGCAGTACTTTGTTCAGTTCGTCATAGGTGACGTAGCCGCGCTGTTTGGCGCGCGCGATCATCTTGCGTACGCCGACATCGGACATATCCAGCAGCGGACTGTCGGCATCGCCGGGCGTTTCATTCTCGCCAGGCTTCTTGGCCAAGATCTTGGTGACCGGCTTCACAACTGGCGCGGGCATCACAGGTTTGACGGGTTTGGGGTCGAGCTTTGCGGCGACCGGCTTCTTGCCTTTCACCTCGGGCTCATGCTTGGCCTTGGAGGCTTTGACGGGCGCGCTTTTCACGGCGGCCGGTTTTGCCGCCGGCTTGGCGACATGCTTCACGGGCTTGATGGGTTTGGACGGCTTCGGCGCCGGCTTGGCAGACTTCTTCACCGCGGCCATCTTGGCGGCGGCGGGCTTGGCAGCCTGCTTCTTGGCCGGCTTGCCAGTCGACCCAGACTTCCCAGGCGCTTTCGCCGCTTTTTTATTCAAGGCGGTTTTACTCACCACAGCTTCATTATCCTATGTCCCCCACAAGTGGGGCGCTTGAGTTGGTAACACGGAAGGCCCGCGTTATTCGTGAGGAGACCGGAGCAATCGCCGTGCCTCGTTCCAGGATTCCTCGCTGCCTTCCGCAGCAAAGCGTCTGAGGGCGCGTTCGCGTTCCGGTTCTCCCTCCGCCATGTCGCGAAAGTCCGCGGCGGCGCGCAAGAAACGGGCTTCTGTCTCATCCTCCGGTATGGAATCCGGCGTTGCGGCGCCGGGCTTGGGTGTGACGCCCAGACGCGCCAGCAACTCGGCCATTCCCAGGCGCATGAAATGGGTCAAAACCGGCGTTTTTTCAAGGCTGGAGCCGGAGGCCGCGAGGTTTAAAAGTTCGTGGCGTAGCCTGTCAAGCGACGGATCCCGGAAGGGCAGTTCCGCCAGCTTTTCCCCATGCGTCAGGGCCAGGGATGGTGTTTCCAGCAACAGGAACCCCAATTCGGCCTCTTTGCGGGACAAAGCCCCTTCACGAGACTGGCCAGCCAGCCCCGCCCTGGCCAGCAAACTGGCCTTGACCGCCGGGGAAACTGCCTCTGCCGTCCCCGGCTGGGGCCGGAAAGGGGTCTTTGCCCCCTTGAAGGACTGCCCCCGGAACGATTGGCCTGGTTGAAGTTGGCCCCGCTGGAACTGGGCCCGGTCCGGCCGCTGCTGGGGGGCGCGGCGTTTGAAATTGTCGAAAATCTTCTGGTCGAAGTCCCGGCGGTAATAATCCGCCACCTTGGCGTCGGTGATCTGAGCGGTGATGCCCGAAAGCGTCCGCTCCAGCCCGGCGCGCCGCTCGGGCGTCGAAAAATCATGCCCTTCGGTTTCGGCCCGCCACAGCATTTCCGACAAAGGAAGCGCCGCATCCAGCAGGGTTCGCATCGCCTGGGGACCGTTCTTGGCCAGGAAACTGTCGGGATCCTCGCCCGCCGGAAGAAATGCGAAGCGCAGGGAGTAGCCCGCTTTCAACTGCGGCAGCGCCAGATGCGCGGCGCGGTGCGCGGCTTTCAGACCGGCATCGTCACCGTCAAAGGCCAGGATCGGCTCCGGCGCGGTCTTCCACAAAAGCTGCAACTGATCCGATGTCAGCGCCGTGCCCAGCGGCGCCACGGCATGGGCGAAGCCGCCCCGCACCAGCGCGATCACATCGGTATAGCCTTCCGCCACCAGGATGGTGCCGGACTTGATGGCGGCGGCACGCGCAGTGGCGAAATTGTAGAGATTGAGCCCCTTGGAAAAGAGCGTGGATTCGCCGCTATTGATGTATTTGGGCTTGGCGTCTTCTTCCAACGCCCGTCCGCCAAAGGCGATGACGCGCCCGCGCCCGTCGGTGATGGCAAACATCACCCGGTTGAAAAAGAAATCGCGCATCGGTCGATTATTTTCGGCCGGACGCGCCAGGCCCGCCGCCAGCATGTCGTCCTGTGTGACATTCTTATTTTTCAGAAACTCGATCAGCGCTTGGCCGGATGATGGCGAGTAGCCGATGCGAAATTGCGTCGCGGCCTGGCCGTCCAGCCCGCGACGCTTCAGATAGCCGCGCGCTTCATGCCCGCCACTTTCGCGCAGCTGGGCTTCATAGAATTGCGCTGCCAGTTCCACGATCTCGTACAGCGATTTGCGCTTCTGCTCCCGCGCCTCATCATCGGGCGACCATTTGGGAAGTTCCACCCCGGCTTCGGCGGCGAGTTTTTCCACCGCTTCGGGAAAGCTCAGGCCTTCGGTCTCGACCAACCATTTGAAGGCATCCCCGCCCACGCCGCAGCCGAAGCATTTATAGGCGTGCCGCTCATTCTCGACTTTGAAGCTGGGGGATTTCTCGCCATGGAAGGGGCAGCAGCCCCACATCACCCGGCCCTTGCGGATCAGCTTGACGCGCCGTCCCACAAGCTGGACCAGATCGGTCCGCCGCCGGATCTCTTCCAGCAATCCTTCGCCATAGCGCATGGGGGCCATCTTACGGGAAAAGCCCCGAAAAAGCTGTGTAAATTGCATAGGCAGGACGGTGAAAAATGCCGGGCCTGTGCATGATTCGGCTATTTGGGCGCGGAAAGCCTCGCCACTACGCGTCCTTCGCTACGCTCGAACCCAAGCAAGCTTTCACTACGGCGCTGGCCCGGGCGAAATCCATCTGACCGGCATAGCGTTCCTTCATCGCCGCCATCACCTTGCCCATATCCTTGATGGAGGTGGCACCCAGTTCCGCCATGACGGTCTTTACCGCCTGCTGCACACCGGCTTCGTCCATCTGGGCGGGCATGAAGGAGCGGATAATGGTGATCTCTTCGCGCTCGCCCGCCGCCAGTTCCGGGCGATTGCCGGCATCGAAGGCCACCGCGGATTCATCGCGCTGCTTGATCATCTTGGCCATCAGCGACAGGATTTCGTCATCGCCCAGCAGATCGCGGCTAGTTTCGGTGCGGGCCGCGATGTCGCGATCCTTCAGGGCCGCCAGAACGAGGCGCACGGTGGCCAGACGCTTGGCGTCTTTTGCCTTCATCGCCTCTTTCATTGCGTCAGTGAGTTGCTGGCGGAGCGACATGAAAATCTGCCTTTTCGGAAAGGACAGAATCTACGTGAATCCGGGGATAAGTACAACCCATTGATATTGCACGAGTAATATGTGCGCCACCGATGTTGACCCATAGGCGTCACATCCCTATTTTCGCGCAAATCCGAGGACGTCTCCCATGCCGCAAACCCAGACCCTGCTTCCGCTCGCACGCGGGGGCGTGATGTTGGCCGACGGCACATTCTTCGAAGGCATCGGTTTCGGCGCAGCGGGCGCGGCGGTGGGCGAAGTCTGCTTCAACACCGCGATGACCGGCTATCAGGAAATCCTCTCCGATCCGTCCTATGCCGGCCAGATCGTCGCTTTCACCTTTCCCCATATCGGCATCGTCGGCACCAACGCCGAAGACATCGAGACCATCACCCCGGCGGTGCGCGGATTGATCGTGCGTGCCGATGCCGAACATCCCTCGAATTACCGCAGCCTTGCCGGGCTGGACCGCTGGCTGAAGTCGCACAATATTCCCGCCGTAGCCGGGATCGATACCCGCGCGCTGACCAATCTGATCCGCGAGAAAGGCATGCCGCATGGTGTGATCGTCAATGCGGGAAGCGATTCGTTGGATCATGCCGCGCTGCTCAACCAGGCCAAAAATTTTCCGGGGCTTGAAGGTCTCGATCTCGCCAAGGACGTCACCGCGCGCCAGACCTACAAGTGGTCGCAGACCGAATGGGCCTGGAACAAAGGCTATGGTACCGAAGTCGCGCCCAGCTGGCGCGCCACGGTGATCGACTATGGCGTGAAGCGGAACATCCTGCGGCTGCTGGCCAGCAGGGGCGCCGACATCACCGTCGTGCCCGCCAGTGCCAATCTTGACGACGTGATGCGCAACGACCCGCACGGCGTGTTGCTGTCGAATGGGCCGGGCGATCCGGCGGCGACGGGCGGATATGCCATTCCCACCATCAAAGGCGTGGTGGATCGCGGCGTGCCTGTGTTCGGCATCTGCCTGGGTCATCAAATGCTGGGCCTGTCTCTGGGCGCCAAGACCAAGAAAATGGCCCAGGGCCATCACGGCGCCAATCATCCGGTGAAGGATCTGGAAACCGGCAAGGTCGAGATCGTCTCGATGAATCACGGCTTCACGGTAGACGCCGACACCCTGCCCAAAGGCGTGAAACAAACCCATATCTCCCTGTTCGACGGCACCAATTGCGGCATTGCGGTCGAAGGCAAGGACGTGTTCAGCGTCCAGTACCATCCCGAAGCTTCGCCCGGGCCGATGGACAGCCATTATCTGTTCGACCGCTTCGCCCGTGCCGCGACCCGGAAATAAAAAAGCGGAGCCGGGAATAAAATGCGCATCCACCCGGTATTGCCTTCCGTAACGACCCTTTTGGGGACAGCGAACGGCCCCAACCATGGATGACAAGCGCCGCCGCTTTGAAGCGATGGCGATGCCGCATCTGGATGCGGTCACTAATCTAGCGCGCTGGCTGACTCGAGGCAGCGCGGAGGCGGACGATATTGTGCAGGACGCGATGCTGCGTGCCTTCCGCAGCTTCGATGGATTTCGCGGCGAGGCGGTGCGGCCCTGGCTGCTGGCGATCGTGCGCAATTGTCACCGCACGGTGCTGGAGCAGAAAAAACGCCACGCCGCCGCGCCCCTGGATGACGATGAAAAGATGGAGGTCGCCGCCGATGGTCCGACGCCGGAAGCCAATGTCATCCAGACCGATGATGGGCGGAGATTGGACAATGCCATCGCGGCCTTGCCGGAAGAGTTGCGTGAAGTGCTGATCCTGCGGGAGCTGGAGGAAATGTCTTATCGCGACATTGCTGCCGCGACCGGAACCCCCATCGGCACCGTGATGTCGCGGCTGTCGCGGGGACGCGCCTTGCTGCGGGCGGAATTGACGGGAGGTCGGGTATGAATTGCGATCAGAGCCTTCAGACCCAGGCCTATCTGGATGGCGAATTGGGTGCCGCCGACGCCTTGAAAACCGAAGAACATGTGGAAAATTGTGCCGAATGCCAGGCCCTGGCGGCGGATCATGCCGACTTGAAGGCCGCGATGGCGGGCGCGCAGTATTATCGCGCCCCGGCCGCCTTGCGCGCGAAAATCAACGATGCGCTGGACGCCGAGACCAAGGTGATTCCGCTTAAGCCCCGCAACAAAGGAAGCTTCTGGCTGGGCGCCGGCAGCGGCGCAGGCGGCATGGCGATCGCGGCCTCGCTTGCGTTCCTGCTCCTAGCGCCCGCCAACACCATGGTCTCCGATCTGGGAGACGCGCATGTGCGCTCCTTGATGGGCGAGCACCTTATCGATGTCGCCTCATCGGATCATCACACCGTCAAGCCCTGGTTTGCGGGCCATGCCGATGTCTCGCCGCCCGCCGAAGACTTCAAGGCCGATGGCTTCACCTTGGTCGGCGGCCGCATCGATTACGTGCATGGAGCGCGCGCCGCTGTGGTGGTCTACCGCCATGGCGCCCACATCATCAATCTCTTCACCTGGGCGGATCACAACGTCCGTCTTCCGGGCACCGGTTCGCGCGACGGCTATCGCATGATTTTCTGGAAACAAAAAGATCTCGAACTGGCGGCCGTGTCGGATGTCGATCCGGCTGAACTCGATCGATTTGTCGATTTGGTAAAAAAGAGTCAGAGCCGGGAATAAATCGCGCCCTCGCCCGGTATAGGCCTCGAAACATGGTTCGAGGTTCTCAATGTCAGACGATTTCAATCCATCACGCCGCCGCGCTTTGCAATGCATGGCGTTCGGCGGTGCCGGTACGCTGTTCACATTATCGGGCGGCATCCTCACACCGACTGCGCTGGCGCAAGGCGCCACGGGCAAAGTGTCGGGAATCCCGCTGTTCCTGCAGATCAGCGACACCCATATCGGCTTCAACAAGCAAGCCAATCCCGATGTTTCGGGCACGCTGAAACAGACCATCGCGCTGGTCAATGCAATGAAAGACCGGCCGGCGCTGACGATCCATACCGGCGACATCACCCATCTGTCGCGGGCGGCGGAATTCGATGACGCCAACCAGATGATGATGGATCTGCGCGCGGGCGAATTGCACACCGTCCCCGGTGAGCATGACGTCACCGACGGTACCGGCACGGAATATTTCGCCCGCTTCGGCAAGGCGTCGGACAATCGCGGCTATTACAGCTTCGATCATCAGGGCGTGCATTTCATCGGTCTGGTCAATGTCATGAGCTTCAAGCCCGGCGGGCTTGGCGCATTCGGTCCCGATCAACTGGCCTGGCTGAAAGCCGATCTGGCGGCGCGCAGCAGCAGCATGCCTATCGTGGTGTTTGCGCATATGCCGATGTGGACCATCCTGGAAAGCTGGGGCTGGGGCACGGGCGATTCCGAAGAAGCCTTGTCTTATCTGCGCCGCTTCGGATCGGTGACGGTGTTGAACGGCCACATCCACCAGATCATCCAAAAAATGGAAGGCAACATCACTTTCCACACCGCGCGTTCGACGGCCTATCCCCAACCCGAACCCGGCGTCGGCGACGGACCTGGCCCCCTGGTGGTGCCCGCCGACCGGCTGCAACACATGCTGGGAATCACTAGCATCCGATTGCAGCGGCACCACCTCTCCCTTTCCGACACCACCTTGGTTTGATTCACAAAGGACTTGTTATGCGTTTTCTCAGGCACACTTTTGCATACCCAATCGCCATGCTGCTGTTCATCGGTTCGGCTTCTGCGGCGGACAACACCATCGTGATCAAGAAATTCATGTTCAATCCGATGGACGTGACCGTGCCCGCAGGCACGAGCATCATCTGGGAAAACCAGGACGGCGAGCCGCACACGGTGGTCAGTCTGACCGGTGATTTCCGTTCACAGGCGCTGGACGAGAAGGACAAATTCTCGCACCAGTTCGATAAGCCCGGCACCTACAAATACATCTGCTCGATCCATCCCAAGATGGTGGGGACGATCATAGTCGTGGCGAAATAGCTCTCACCCCGCAAGCCACGGCGTGAAGGCGGAGCGGGAGCAATCCCTCTCCGCTTTTTATTTGCCGGGCGCTTAGCGCTTCAGCTCGATGGTGTCGAAATCCGATTCCTGGGTGCTGGGCGCCGGTAAATCGATGCGCAGATGATTGTCGCCGATCCCAACCAGCGCACCGATCTGATCGTCAGGATTGATTTCGCTGCCAGCCGATGCAGCGCGGCCGGAATAACGATGCAACGGCTCGCCCTTGGCGCTTTGCGCGCCCAGATAGACCCACATGCCTTCCTGCGGATACAGAGTGCCGGCCATGCGCTGGGTGCCGGCTTTCTCGAACCAGATGCCGCTATTCGTTTTGGAGATGCGGCAATTGAACCAGTCGAAGACATAATAGCCGCTCATGCCGCCCAGCTTGATCTGGCGGCAGCGCCAATTGCCAACCAGCGCCTGTTCGGGCACTGCATGGGCAGCGGGGCGAAGGATTTTCTCGATGGCACGATAATCGCCCTTGCCGCCACGCTGGCGGGCCTGGGCAAGCGCGTCGTCGCGCGCATCATTCAAATGAGCAAGACGTTCGATGTCGCGGGGCGTAACCTGACCCTGCCAGTCGGCGTAGGCGGGTGCCGTCAGCGCCAGCAATGCCGACGCGGCCAAAATCAACTTACGCGGCACCCGTCTCGTCATGGCCGTTCTCCGCGGGCGTCCAACCCTTCAGATCCGCGGTCGGCGGCATGCCGACCACGTTGAAGCCAGCGTCCACGAAATGCACTTCGCCGGTGACGCCGCCCGAGAGGTTGCTAAGCAAATAGAGTGCCGCGCCGCCGACATGGTTAAGTTCCACCGAGCGCTTCAGCGGGGCATGGCTCCTGTTCCATTTGAACACCATGCGGGCATCGCCCACTGCACTGCCGGCCAGGGTGCGCATCGGTCCGGCGGAAATCGCATTGACCCGGATTTCGTCCTTGCCCAGATCGGCGGCCAGGTAACGCACCGATGCTTCCAGCGCCGCCTTGGCCACGCCCATCACGTTGTAGTTCGGCATCACGCGCTGCGCGCCCAGATAGGTGAGCGTCACCATCGCGCCGCCTTTGGTCATCATGCTGGCGGCGCGGCGCGCCACGGCGGTGAAGGAATAGCAGGAGATATCGAGGCTTTTGAGAAAGTTGGCGCGGGTCGTATCGACATAACGGCCCTTCAATTCCTTGGCATCGGAAAAGGCGATGGCATGGACCAGGAAATCGAGCGTGCCCCATTCCTTCTTCAGATGCGCGAACACGTCGTCGAGATCGGAATCCTTTTCAACATCACCCGGCAGCACGATCTTGCTGCCAAGGGATTCAGCCAGCGGCCGAAGCCGCTTGGCCTGGGCATCACCCTGATAGGTGAAAGCCAGCTCTGCGCCCTGGGATGCCAGCATCTGGGCAATGCCCCAGGCGATCGAATGATCATTGGCGACACCCATGATCAGGCCACGCTTGCCGGCCATGAATCCCGTTCTGGCGTCAGCCATAATGTCCTCGCGCGGGGTTTTTTGTTCCATTGTGGGACATCACTTTTCCAGCCGCTGAAACACCAGCGACGCGTTGGTGCCACCAAAGCCGAAGGAATTCGACAAAGCGGTGTTGATTTTGACGTTGTCGATGCGCTTGCGCACGATATTGGCGCCTTCGACAGCCGGATCGAGTTCTTCGATATTCGCGCTCTCGCAGATGAAGTCGTTCTGCATCATCAGAAGCGTGTAGATCGCTTCATGCACGCCTGCCGCACCCTGGCTGTGGCCGGTGAGTGACTTGGTGGCGCTGATCGGCGGCATCTTGTCGCCAAAGACTTCGCGAATGGCATTGATCTCGGGAATATCGCCCACGGGCGTCGAAGTGGCGTGCGGATTGATGTAATCGACCGGCACCTTCACGTTCTCCAACGCCATCTGCATGCAGCGTACTGCGCCTTCACCCGATGGGGCCACCATGTCGGCACCATCGGCGGTCGCGCCATAGCCCGTCATCTCGGCATAGATTTTCGCGCCGCGCGCCTTGGCATGTTCCAGCTCTTCCAGCACAAGAATGCCGCCGCCGCCGGAAATCACGAAGCCATCGCGGTTCTTGTCGTACGCGCGCGAGGCCTTGGCCGGTGTGGCGTTGAACTTGGACGACATCGCGCCCATCGCGTCGAACAATTCGCTGAGCGTCCAGTCCAGCTCTTCGCCGCCGCCCGCGAACATCATGTCCTGCTTGCCCCACTGGATCATTTCCAGCGCATTGCCGATGCAGTTGGCGGAAGTGGAGCAGGCCGAGGAGATCGAATAATTCACACCTTTGGTCTTGAACCAGGTGGAAAGATTTGCGCTGCAAGTGGACGACATCGCCTTGGGTACCGCGAACGGCCCGATGCGCTTGGGCCCCTTGGCCGGGTCGCGCGCGATATCGGCGGCCATGACGATCGCCTTGGTCGAAGGCCCGCCCGAGCCCACGATCAGCCCGGTACGGGGATTGGAAATTTCTTTTTCGGTGAGACCGGCATCGGCAATCGCCTGGTTCATCGCCACCCAGCAATAACCGGCGCCATCGCCCTGGAAGCGCCGCGCGCGGCGATCCACCACCGCATCGAGATCCAACTTCAGGCTGCCGTGAATTTGGGAGCGGAAACCCAGCCGCACATAATCGTCCGCCGTGACGATGCCGGATTTGGCATAGCGCAAACTGTCGGTGACTTCATCGGCATTGTTGCCAATGGACGAGACGATGCCAAGGCCGGTGACGACCACTCTTCTCATGACAATCCTCGACGTGATCTAGACAGAAGCCGGCGCCGCGGACGCTTGCGCCAATGCCGCCGCAGCATCGGAGAACAGGCCGACGCGCAGCCCCTTGGCCTCGTAGATCACTTTGCCGTCCACTTTCATGATCCCGTCAGCGATCCCAAGCACCAGCTTGCGCATGACGACACGCTTAAGATTGACGATGTAGGTGATCTTCTTGGCAGTGGGCAGCACCATGCCGGTGAATTTTACTTCATCCACGCCCAGCGCGCGGCCTCTGCCCAATCCACCCATCCAGCCCAGGAAAAATCCGACCATCTGCCACAGCGCGTCCAGGCCCAGGCATCCCGGCATCACCGGATCGCCTTGGAAATGGCATTTGAAGAACCAGAGATTGGGATTGAGATCGAATTCGGCGATGATTTCGCCCTTGCCGTGTTCGCCACCATCTTCGGTGATGGACGTGATGCGGTCGAACATCAGCATCGGCGGCAGGGGAAGCTGGGCATTGCCGGGCCCGAACAACTCACCGCGGGCGCAAGCCAGAAGGCCGGCCATGTCGAAATTCGAACGCTTTACTGGCTTGTCCAATGTCCTGTCCCTTCAAGAGCCTAGCGGGCCTCGAGTCCCCAGTACGCCTTAGCGCAAAATGGGGTGTCGGAACCACCGTCAAAAGGGCGGCCCGCCACGTTTTTCCGCCTTCTCTTGATTAGAAGTATTCTAACATGTATCTTTATCACTGTAGCAAGGATTGGCGGACCCTTACAGGCCGCTTCAGGAACAGGAACCCATGGGCAAGGCCGCACGCGACAACAGCAAGGCGTTCCAGCGTCTGCGCGGCGTGGGCCTGCGTCCGACCCGCCAACGGGTGGATCTGGCGAGCGTGCTGTTCAAGGGCATGGACCGTCATGTCACGGCGGAAAGCCTGCATGAGGAAGTGACCGGCCTGGGCCTGAAAATCTCGCTGGCCACGATCTATAACACCCTGCACCAGTTCACCCATGCCGGCCTTTTGCGCCAGGTGATCGTGGATGCGGCGCGTGGCTATTTCGATACAAACACCGGCGATCATCAGCACTTCTTCTTGGAAGACGAAGGCACCTTGATCGACATTCCCGGCGACGAGATCACGGTCGCGGGCGTTCCGGTTCCTCCGGCCGGCCTGACGGTGGACCGGGTGGACGTCGTGGTGCGCGTAAAACGCGCTTAAGCCCTGTTTTTAAGAGCAATTCTCAAGTAGTTTAGATTAATTCTAAACTATTGACAGTGCATGTCGACGGGGCCACTGTCGCGTCCGGATTTGCAGAAAGGATCCCCCGATGCCCGCCCTGAACAACACCAAGACCTGGGAAAACCTCAAAGAAGCTTTTGCCGGCGAAAGCCAGGCCAATCGCCGCTACCTCTATTTTGCACAGAAGGCCGATGTCGAAGGATATAACGATGTCGCCACCGTGTTCCGCTCCACCGCCGAAGGCGAGACCGGTCATGCCCATGGCCATCTGGAATATCTGGAAGAAGTGGGCGATCCGGCCACCGGCGAGCCGATCGGCGCCACCGACGCCAATCTGAAGGCGTCGATCGCGGGCGAGACCCACGAATATACCGACATGTATCCGGGCATGGCCAAGACGGCCCGCTCGGAAGGTTTCGACGAAATCGCCGACTGGTTTGAGACCCTGGCCAAGGCCGAAAAGAGCCATGCCGGCCGCTTCCAGAAAGCGCTCGACACTTTAGGAAAGTAACCCCCTCTGCCTTCGCTCGCTCGAGAGCGAGCTACGGCATCTCCCCCTTCCATGCGCTTCGCGCGGAAGGGGGAGAGCGGGGCAACCAAGCCGCGCAAGCGGCCTGCACTCGCTTCTGGAGTTTTGACCATGACCGGCGAAGGCAGCCTCGAGGCACCGACCCGCGAGATCATTCGCTGGCAGGATCCCGACTTTACCGATTCAGTAAAGCTGGATGCGGAAATGCGGCGCGTCTTCGACATCTGTCATGGCTGCCGCCGCTGCTTCAATCTCTGCGATTCCTTCCCGCGCCTGTTCGACTTGATCGATTCCAGCCCCGAGGAAGATGTCGAGCATCTGAAATCGGAAGACTTCAAGCCCATCGTCGAAGCCTGCACGCTTTGCGACATGTGCTTCATGACCAAATGCCCCTATGTGCCGCCACATCCCTTCATGCTGGATTTCCCGCATCTGATGCTGCGCCATCGCGCCACCGAGGCCGCGCACGGACACAAGGATTTCACGCAAGGCCAATTGGCCGAGATGGACCGCAACGGCACCCTGGCCCGCTTCGCTTCGCCTATCATCAATTGGGCGTCGGACAAATCCAACAAACCGATGCGCGCCGTGATGGAAAAGACGGCGCATATCGATCCCAAGGCGAGTTTGCCGAAATTCCACAGCCACACCTTCGTCTCTGCCGACAAAGGCGCGCCGGTCCATCCCAACCTGTCCGCGCCCGCCTTCGGCAAGCGTAAAGCGGCGCTCTACGCCACCTGCTTCGTCAACTATAACCGCCCTGTCATCGGCATGGCGGCGCGCAGTGTGCTCAACCATATCGGCGTGGAGACCATCGTGTCCTATCCCGGCTGTTGCGGCATGCCGTTCCTGGAGCAGGCCAACCTGGCGCGCGTGGCCGAGAATGCCGCGAAAGTCTCGAAGGAATTGGTCAAGCTGATCGACCAGGGCTACGACATCGTCGCACTCACCGCCTCTTGCGGATTGATGCTGAAATTCGAATGGGCGCTCATCTGTCCCGACAATGAAGACGTCAAGCGCGTTGCCGACAATGTCTTCGACATCGACGAGTATGTGGTCGATATCGCCAAGAAGGACGGCCTGCCCGAAGGGCTTTCTCCGCTGCCCGAAGGCGTCACCGTGCACCTGGCCTGCCATGCCCGCGCCCAGAATATGGGCCCCAAAGCGGCGCAGATGCTGAAGATGATTCCAGGAACGCCGGTGGATGTGATCGAACGCTGTTCTGGCCATGGCGGCACCTTCGGCGTGGTAAAGCCCACCCATGATGTCGCCGTGAAGATCGGTCGCCCGGTGTTCCGCGCCGCCAACACGCAGAAGCGCGGCCATATCGTGTCGGATTGCCCGCTGGCGGCCCTGCACATCGTTTCGCACACCGACACGCCCGCCCGCGAGCCGGAACATCCCATCCAGATCATGGCCCGCGCCTATGGATTGACCGAGGACTGACATGCCCGCTGCCGCCCGCAAGATCACTGAAGCCGACCTTCTGTCCGACAAGGATTATGCGGCGCAGCGCAAGTCATTGCGGGGCGATGCCATCACGCTGAAAAAACATCGCCGGGTCGAGGTCGGGCCGTATGCCACCTTCTATTTCGAGAATTACCAGACCATGTGGCTACAGGTGCAGGAGATGCTGCGGATCGAAAAGGGCGGCACCGAACAGATCGCCGGTGAGCTGGAAACCTATAACCCGCTGATCCCCCAGGGCGACGAACTGATCGCTACCCTGATGCTGGAGATCGAGGATGCCAATCGCCGCCACACGACCTTGCTGACCCTGGGCGGGATCGAGGAGAGCATCTTCATCGAGATCGGCGATGCCCATATCGCGGCCACGCCCACCGAATATGATGACCGCACCACGCCGGACGGCAAGACATCATCCGTGCATTGGCTGCGCTTCAAGCTAACGCCGGACCTGATCGCGCGCTTCAAGACGGAGCGCGTGGTGATCGGCGTCGGCCACAAGAATTATGGCCATATGGCGGTACTGAGCGCGCAGACCCGCGCGGCGCTGGCCGAGGATTTCGCCTAGATATCGATCAGCGGGCGGCGTGTGTAATAGGTCGCGGACAGCACGCTGATCGGCGGCGCATCGCCATTGCCAAGCGGCACGGCCAGGGACTCACCCGCCAGATAATCCATTTGCTCCTGTTTGTAAGTGCCCTGAAGGCGCAGGGGGCGCCGCGCTTCCAGCAGCGCGTCATAGACAGCGGCCCAGCGATCATTCAGATCGGTGGGAACTGAATCTTCCATCAGCTTGCCGGTCTGGTCGCCAAAATGTTCCACCAGGAAGGAGCCTTGCAGTCGGACCCGGTAGCTGGAGCGGTTCGGAACAATCGCGACCTTTTCGAGCACCGAGACATGGCGAAGGAACGGCTTGAGCAACCGGATGTCGAGATCCTCGCGCCGCGGCAGTCCACCCATCTGGTCCGCCCGGGTTCGCCACAGATCGTACAGGATAGTCAGTTCGCTCTGGGCAAACGCCA
Source organism: Alphaproteobacteria bacterium (assembly GCA_041690975.1). Lineage (GTDB taxonomy): Bacteria > Pseudomonadota > Alphaproteobacteria > Micropepsales > Micropepsaceae > Rhizomicrobium. Next base: position 43,849 of record JBEPVO010000003.1, on the reverse strand, counting down.
TGGTTTCGTCGACGGCGACGCCCCAGCCCGACTTCGTTATCTGATCTTTGAGACGGGCAATTGGATCGCGCGTTGCCGCCATCACATGTCCGGTGAATCGAATCGGGTGAAATTATGCCGTGCAACTATTGGCGAGTTCGACGCGCGATGAAAAGCGAAACTGCTGACGGCGTGTCAGAGTTTTACACGATCGTCCACGATATCGCCAAACCGCACTGCATCCAGTCTTTCATAACGGTGTGTCACCGGATCGAACCAGTAAAGCGGATCCGCAATGGCAGAAGGATCGAAACCTTCGCGCACCAGATCGACTTTGCGTTGCTTGAAAGTTCCCGTCACTTCAATCTGGGGCTGTAGGCGCAAAAATACGGGACGCGCATAGGCTGCAAGATGTCCGTCCAGTTTTGCCGCCAGGCTGGTGATGTCGAAGCCGCCATCCACCACCAAGGCTGCCATGCCGGCGCGCCCATCCGTGCCCGGAACCTTGACGCCGTAAATATTGGCTTCCTTGATGCCGGGGACGGATGACAAAGCTTCCGCCACTTCGCTGGTGGCGACATTCTCGCCCTTCCAGCGGAAGGTGTCGCCGATGCGATCGACAAAATAGAAATAGCCATGCGCGTCACGCCGCATCAGATCGCCGGTGCGGAACCAGGCATCGCCCTTGGCGAAAACATCGTGCAGGATTTTCTTTTCCGTGTCCGCCGCCTTGGTATAGCCCTCGAAATTGCGCCCGGCGCGCGTCGAGATACGGCCCACCGCTTCGCCCGCTTCGTCCGGCCCGCATTCGATGCAAAGACCGTCCGCGCCCCGCACCGGCATCTCACGCTCGACATCGAAGCGCACCACTCGGGTGGGCAACAGCCATTCCAGGTAATTGGGCACACGTCCCACCGACCCCATCGTGCCGTCATAATTGAGCATCGAGACATTGCCTTCGGTCGCACCATAGAATTCCACGATGCGGGGAATGGCGAAGCGGTCCTCGAAGCGTTTCCAGATTTCCGGCCGCAGGCCGTTGCCGGTGATGGCGCGGACATGGTGATCGCGCTCATGCGGCCCGACCGGAGCATTCAGCAGCCAGCGGCACAACTCGCCGATATAGGCGAACAGGGTGGCGTCATATTTGTGGATGTCGCTCCAGAATTCGCCCAGGGAGAATCTGCGCTTCAGGATCACCGCTCCGCCGGACATGAAAGCGATGCCCACGGCGCAGACGCCGCCAGTGGCGTGATAAAGCGGCAAGGGATTGTAGATGCGATCGCCAGGCTTTGGCGTCAGCGCGCCGACAAAGCCCGACATCATGAACATCATGCGCATATGGCTGAAGTTCGCCGCCTTGGGCAGCCCGGTGGTCCCTGAGGTGTAGATAAAGAAAGCACGATCCTTGGCGGTGATGCCCTGGCGCGGTGCCTTGCCCAACAGCGCGGTGGACATGCCTGCCAGCGCTGCATCCAGATCCTGCATCCCGGCATGGATATCGCCTTGCGACCAGAATACCGGCGGCGCGGCAAAGAATGACAGCGCTTCGGTGACAAAGGGCGTCAGCTCGGCACCCGCGATCAGATGCTTGGCGCCGACGATCTCGATGGAATGCGCCAACGCCTGGCCCCGCTGATTGGTATTGATCAGGGCGACACTGAGGCCCGCCTTGAACAGGCCCAGCCAGCAGCAGAGAAAATCGGGGCGGTTCTCCATGAAAAGCGCCACGCAGTCGCCGCGCCCCAGACCTTGTGCCAACGCCCAATGGCCATAGGCATTGGCGCGGGCATCCAGCGCGCCATAACGCATCACCTCATCGAGATAATAGATCGCGGGCGCGTCCGGCGTGGCCCGGGCCTGAGCTTCGACCACATCCACGATGGTGCGTGTGCTGTGGGGTTTGATGCGGGCGAGCATCAGCAATGTCCGCACGATGTGGCTGAGATAAATGACTTCGCGCCGGATACTGGCGGCCAGGCTCATGCGTTTCTTCCCTGCGTCCAGCTTGTGCTGGATGCAGGCTGTTCGCAAGATAGGTTGTTTTCCCCCATCTGTCTGCCACGCGGGCAAGCCCGCTAGCAGACATCTTCCCCCGCCAATGGCTTCGCCATGCGGGGGAAGAAAGCCAGTGTGTGTTGAAGCATGATGGAAGAACTGGATTTGCGCGGATTGAAATGTCCGCTGCCGGCGCTGATGGCGCGCAAACATCTGGCGACGATAGCGCCGGGCGAAAGCGTCTGGGTGCTGGCCAGCGATCCGCTGTCCGTGGTCGACATCCCGCATATGTGTCACCAGGAGGGCCATGACATGATCGAGAGCAAAACTGCGCCCGACCATCATCGTTTCCTGATCCGGCGCGGATCTTCCTAGGACAGGACTAAACCGGTGGCGGTGGCGGCGGTGGCGGCGCATGCGCCAAGACGGCGCGGGCATCCACGGCCCGCGGTTCGCGCTGGGCCTGTTCGTCGGTCAGCACCACGATCTCGGCATAGGATTCATATTTGGTGCTGCTGACGATATCGACGTCCGGACCAAAGGCATTGTAGCCCCAGGCAGGACGGAAACCCCAATATCCCCGACCGAACCCATAGCCAAAACCCGCGCCATAGCCGAAGCCCCCGCCATAACCGAAGCCTGAGCCGGGGCCGATGGGAAAGGCGTCATAGCGGGTCTGGGCCTTGGTATCGCGTGTGTCGAACACGAAATGGCTGTGCCCGGATGCGAGGGTGACTTCGGCGGCACGCGTCAGGAGGCTGGTTTCGACCGTTTCGCGCGGCGTCACCGAATTGCCGGTGAAAGTCACCCGCCAGCGATTGTCCGACAATTGACGGTCGGTGTAGCCGGTCGCCTGGCCCGGCGCGCGGGGCGCGTAGGGCGCGGGCGTGGCGCACCCGGCCAGAGTCAGAAGACTCAGAATCAGTGCCGGTTTGGCAAAAGCGCGAAAACGGGGGCCTAACATTGGGATCGTCTCCCTGACAGATGCTCTCACTATATAGTAATCGACGAAGGGGCGGCCAAGTTCCAGCAGAAGTCATGTTCCGTTCGGGGGCCGTTCCCCCTTGCTAAAGCTGGCCGGGCGTAAGAAGTTCAGGCGTCCGGCCCGTGCCGGGCGCCAAGTCGCCGGGGATGGCCTTTTTTGCTGCTCCCGGCGTATTCGTAAATGCGGAAAATCCCGCAGTTCCGCTGGATTTAGCCTTGGGGGCCTGAACTTTCATCATGCACGGTCTTTCCCTCGCCCTGCAATTTGCGTTGTGCTGCGTTCTTGTCGCTGTCAGTACGCTTTCGGTCCAATTGGCGGTTTTGGCCTGGGTCCGCGTTTTCCGCACAAGCCCCAAACTGCTGCGCGCCTCCCTGAGTGAGGACGAACTGCCGCATGTCCTGGTGCAGCTGCCGGTCTGCAATGAAGGTCTTCTGGCGGTGCGGGTGGCAGAAGCCGCTGCCGCAATGGACTGGCCCAAAGACCGTCTCACCATTCAAGTTCTGGATGACGGCGACAGCGACAATCACGCTGCGCTCGCCCGTGATGCCATGGCGGTCACGCCCGAAGGCGTAAAACTCGACATCCTGCGCCGCGGCAATCGCACCGGTTTCAAGGCCGGCAATCTGGCGTTCGGCCTCAAGCATTGCGATGCGCCCTATGTCGCGATCTTCGATGCCGACTTCGTGCCACCGCCGGATTTCCTGCGCCGTACCATGCCGGTGCTGGTCGCTGACCCAGGCCTGGCTTTCGTGCAGGCGCGCTGGGGCCATGCCAACCGCAATGCCAATTGGTTGACGCGGGTGCAGGGCCTTCTTCTGGATTCGCATTTCGCGGTCGAACAAGAAGCGCGCTTCCGCGCTGGCTTGCCGATTTCCTTCAACGGCACCGCCGGCGTGTGGTCGCGTGCGGCGATTGAAGAAGGCGGCGGCTGGACTGGCGATACGCTGACGGAAGATCTGGATCTTTCCATGCGCTGCATGATGCAGGGTTGGCGCGCGGCGATGATGCCGGAGCTGACGGTGCCTGGCGAATTGCCGCAAACTGCGGCCGCCTGGCGCGCACAGCAGGCGCGCTGGACCAAGGGCCATGCACAATGCGCGCGCAAGCTTTTGCCGCTGGTCTGGTCCAGCGACATGCCGCTCTGGAAGAAAGCGGCGATGACCTTGCAGATGTGCCAATTCGCTTTTTACATGCTGGCTTTCTTCAGCGCCGCGATTTCACTGACCTTGATGTATATGGGTGTGGAGCCTTATTCCGGCGTGGCGCTTTTGGGCCTGATCGTTACGTTTCTGGGGCTCGCTTCCTCGATCGGCTATCTTTATCTCGGCCAGTGCATGCTGGGCATGCACCGTGAACCCAGGCTCTATCGCGCGCTTCTTCTGGCGGTGGTGTTTCCATCCGGCCTCATCCTGGCCAACACGCGCGCCACCTTCGAAGCGTTCTTCAGCACCCGCATGGATTTCAACCGCACCACGCGGGTGGGCGAGAAACAGGCCGGCGGCTGGCGCGGCGCGCCGGAATTGATCGCGGGCGTTCTGCTGCCGGTCTTTGCTTTCGCCGAATCGAACTGGAGCGCCCTGTTCTTCTTCTTCGCCGTGTCGGGCCTGGTCTCGATCGGCCTGATGGGCGCATCCGGCTCCGGCGAACCCGTCCGCCAGCGCATCACGCCCGGCGAGTGAGAGGCACGACCGCGTAGCGGTCAAATCGATCCAGCGGATCGATTTGAGTGCCGAGCGCGCCGAGCTTGGGCGCGGCGCAATACTGCGCTTAGACGTAAGACAATTTGATTCAAATTTAAAGTATTGGCCTAACCACGCATTGGTCCGGCATCGCTAACTTCGCCTTCGGGATCGAAGTTGGGCGCGTGATGTTTTCGGGTGGAGTGAGAATCGCCACGCTGGCTTTTGTGGCTGCGGGATTGGCGGGATGCGCCAACGATCGCGCCGCCTATGTCGAAAGCCCATATATCGAAAGTCATGGCATGCCTGGCCCCGATCTGGCGCGCACAACACCGGCGCAGGTGCCGCAACAGACGCCGTTACAATGCGCGCCTTATGCGCGCGAACATTCCGGTGTGAAACTCTATGGCGATGCCTGGACCTGGTGGGCCAAGGCTTCCGGAAAATTCTCCCGCGAAGCCGTACCGGAATCGGGCGCGGTGTTGGTGCTGACCGATTATGCCGGATCCGAGCGCGGCCATGTCGCGGTGGTGCGAAGCATGGTGTCCTCCCGCGAGATTCGTATCGATCATGCCAACTGGCTGGGCGATGGCGCGATCTATCTCGACGATCCGGTTGCGGATGTCAGTGAGAATAACGACTGGAGCCGGGTGCGGGTCTGGAACATCAAGACCGGCGGCTGGGGCACCCGGATTTACCCGGTCCAGGGTTTTATTGGGCCGGGTAGCGCCAACGTGCCCGGCGGGCGCGAAGCGCCCCGGACGGATCCAGATCTCGGTCAAATCGCCCTCGCCGACCCCGACACATCGGCCGATCCTGCCCGGATCGCCCGTGCCGAACTCGGTATAATTCAATAATTTCAACGTGTTAATTAAGATTCACGGCACGATTTGAACCCTGCCGCGGAAAAGCCTATTTTCCCGCCCCTTCGACCGGGGGTACCGGTCCTTCTGCGGATCAGATGCGTTTCATCGCCATGAGAAGCCGCAGCACCAGCTCTTATTATCCGTGACCATTCCACCCATCGATTCCGCCGATCCGATTGATCCGCTTGCCGGCTTGCCGCCGCCCAAGCCGGTGGCAACGCCGCCGCGCACGGGCATGCGCCGCAATGCAGGACTGATGCTGGGTGCCCTGGGCGTGGTGTTCGGCGACATCGGCACCAGCCCGCTCTACGCGTTGCGCCAAACCGTACTGGCCACCAACACCGGGTTCTCCAACCACGTCGCGGTGATGGGCTCGCTGTCCATGATCTTCTGGGCGCTGCTGATCGTAGTGACCCTGAAATACGTCACCATCATCATGCGCGCCGACAATAATGGCGAAGGCGGCACCCTGGCGCTGGCAGCGTTGGCGCATCGTTCGCCGCGACAAAGCCGCAGATTGAAATCCACCATTGGTATCGGCGCGGTCATCGGCCTGGCGCTGTTCTATGGCGACGGCATGCTGACACCGGCGATCACCGTGTTGTCGGCGGTCGAAGGCCTGGAAGTTGAAAGCAAGGCGTTCGCGCCGCTGGTGGTGCCGCTGACCCTTGTCATCCTGATCGTGCTGTTCGCGTTTCAAAGCCGCGGCACCGCCAAGATCGGCCGTCTGTTCGGGCCGGTCATGCTGATCTGGTTCGCGACGCTGACGATCCTTGGCGCATTCTCCATCGTGAAAAATCCTACCATCCTCGCGGCGGTCAATCCGATCTATGCCATCAATCTTTTCCTACAAGCGCCGTGGATCGCCTTCGTGTCGCTGGGCGCCGTTGTCCTGGCCGTGACAGGATGCGAAGCGCTCTATGCCGATATGGGGCATTTCGGCAAAAAGCCGATTCAATATGCCTGGTATTTTGTGGCGCTGCCGGCGTTGCTGGTCGATTATTTCGGCCAGGGCGCGGCTTTGCTGCGCGACCCCAGCCTGGCAGGCGTGGCCTTCTTCTCCATCGTGCCGCACGCAATTCACCTGCCGATGGTAATCCTGGCGACCATGGCCGCCGTCATCGCCAGCCAGGCCGTGATCACCGGGGTATTTTCCATCACGCAGCAGGCGGTGCAGCTGGGCCAGCTCCCCCGGATGGAGATCCGCCACACCTCCGCGACGGAATATGGCCAGATCTATGTGCCGCGCATGAACGTCTTTCTGGCGGTCGGCGTGGTGCTGATCGTGCTGATCTTCAAGAATTCCGGCGCCCTGGCGGCGGCCTATGGCATCGCGGTGACGGGCGTCATGGTGATCGACACCTTCAACGCTTCACTGGTGGCGAGCAAACAATGGCGTTGGGCGATCGGCGGCGTGATCTTGCTGTTCGGCGCGCTGGGCCTCATCGACCTGCTGTTCCTGGCTTCCAATTCACTGAAGATTCCGGAAGGCGGCTGGCTGCCGCTTCTGATTGCCGCGGCCATGTTCCTGGTGATCGATACCTGGCGGCGCGGCCGGCGCGTTCATCTGGAAATCATCCGCAACGAATCTTTGCCGCTGGCCCTGTTCCTGGAACGCGCCGATAAAAGTGTGCAGCGGGTCGGCGGGCTTGGCGTGTTCCTGTCGTCGCGCAGCGATATCGTGCCGGGCGCCCTGCTGCACAATCTCAAGCATAACAAGATCCTGCATGAACGGGTGGTGATCGCCAATGTGGTGGTCGAGGATATGCCGGTGGTACCGCCGGAAAAGCGCATCGAAGTCGAAAAGCTGGGCAAGGGCTTTTACAGCGTGCGCATCCGTCACGGATTCTTCGAGAACCCCGACGTGCCGCAAGCGCTGGAGGAGGCGCGCCGCTTCGGCTTGGCGTTGGACATGTCGACCGCGACCTTCTTTATCGGCCGCGAGAATTTGATACCGGCCGAACGCTCCCAACTTGGCCGCATCCGCAACTGGCTATATCGCGCCATCGCCGGCAATGCGCTGTCGCCCGCCTTGTTCTACAATCTGCCGCCCAATCGAGTCGTCGAACTCGGCACCCAGACTGCGATCTGATTTTGGATTCCACCACCAAGCCTTCCTGGAAGCGCGAGTTCGGCCTGACCCTGGGCGCGCTGGGCGTTGTCTTCGGGGATATCGGCACCTCGCCGCTGTACGCCATGCGCGAGACGGCCATTGCCGCCGGCGGACATCTGCACGGACCGGCCGCCGTCTATGGCGCATTGTCGCTGATCTTCTGGGCACTGGTGATCGTGGTGACGATCAAATACGTCGTCTTCATCATGCGCGCCGACAATAACGGCGAAGGTGGCGTGCTGGCGCTGGCGGCATTGGCGCACCGCGCGCCTGTCAGCCGTACCGCCAAGACCGCCATCGGCATCGCCGCGTTGCTGGGCCTGGCGCTGTTCTATGGCGACGGCATGCTGACCCCGGCGGTTTCGGTGCTGTCCGCCATGGAAGGCTTGAATGTCGGCGGCGGTTCGTTCGCCCCTCTGGTTCTGCCTCTGACCTTGGTCATTCTGGTCGGATTGTTCTTTGTGCAAAGCCGCGGCACCGAAAAAATCGGCCTGGTGTTCGGACCGGTGATGGTGCTGTGGTTCATCGTCATCGCCGTGCTGGGCGCGATCTCCATTGTGAAAGCGCCGCAGATTTTGTGGGCTGCCGACCCGCGTTACGGTCTTGCATTGTTTCGCAGCGAGCCTTGGACCGCGTTTGTCTCCCTGGGTTCGGTCGTGTTGGCGGTGACGGGCTGCGAAGCGCTTTACGCTGACATGGGCCATTTCGGACGGCGCGCCATCCGTTGGGCCTGGCTCTATTTCGCCTTCCCCGCATTGATTCTGAATTATTTCGGTCAGGGCGCGTTGCTGCTGTCGCATCCTGAAAGCGCGTCTTTCCTGTTCTATGCCCTGGTGCCGAGCTGGGCGCATTACCCGATGGTGGCGCTGGCGGCGCTGGCCACCATCATCGCCAGCCAGGCTGTGATCTCGGGTGTCTTCTCCATCACCCGCCAGGCGGTGCAGCTGGGCCAGTTGCCGCGCATGGAAATCCGCCACACCTCGGCGACCGAGCGCGGACAGATCTACGTGCCGCGCATCAACGCCATGTTGTGCGTGGGCGTGGTGCTGATCGTGCTGATCTTCAAATCTTCCGATGCGTTGGCGGCCGCCTATGGCATCGCCGTCACGGGCGTGATGGTAATCTCGACGGTGCTCGTTGGCATGGTGGCGATCTATCGCTGGCGCTGGTCCAGGCCCGCCGTGTTTGCGGTCTTCGGCGTACTAGGCTTGATCGATCTGGCTTTCCTGGCTTCCAATGCCTTGAAGATCACCCAAGGTGGCTGGCTGCCCTTAGCAGTGGCGGCGGCGGTGTTCGTGGTGATGGATACCTGGCGGGTCGGCCGCCGCGCGCATATGGAGAAAGTGCGCGAGGGCTCGCTGGCGCTGGACCTGTTCCTGGCGCGCGCCGACAAGATGACCCAGCGTGTGGCCGGGACCGCCGTGTTCATGAGCCCGCGCAGCGATGTGGTGCCCGGTGCGCTGCTGCACAGTTTAAAGCATTATCACGTGCTGCATGAACGCATCGTGCTGGCGACCGTGTCGGCGGCTGACACGCCCTTCGTTCCGGCAAGTCGCCGCATCACGGTGGAAAAGCTGGGCAAGGGTTTCTTTACCGCCCGCTTCGTCTATGGCTTTTTCGAAAGTCCCGACATTGTCGAAGCACTGGCTAACGCGCGCATGCAGGGCCTGGCGCTGGAGATGGACCAGTCGACGTTCTTTCTGGGCCGCGAAACCCTGGTGCCGGGCGAACACCCCAGCCTCAGCCGCTGGCGGGTGGCGCTGTATATGTGGCTGGCATCGAACGCGCTGTCGCCCGCGCGCTTTTACAAGCTCCCGCCGGGACGCGTGGTCGAATTGGGCACGCAAGTCACGATCTAATCGAGCGCGTAGACCAGGGCCTTTAGATAGGCCGTTTCCGGCAGCAGCGGATGCATTGGATGATCGCCACCCGCGCCGGCGACATGAATGAGGCTGGCATTGCGGCCGCTTTTCAAAATACCCGCCGCGCATTCCGCCCCGAAACGATCCAGCGGAATATTGTGCGAGCAGGACGACATCAGCAGCAAGCCGCCGGGGGCCGTGATTTCCGCCGCCATACGCGCCAGCTTGCGATAGGCCTTGGCGCCGGGCTCCAGATCCTTGCGCGCTTTCACGAAAGGCGGCGGATCGGCCAGCACCATGTCGAAGCGTTCTTTCTGGGTGCCCAGCCGCGCCATCTCCTCGAACACATCGGCGTGCACCGCGCGGACGGAGACCTTGTTCGCCGCAGCACTTTCTTCGGCCAGCTTCAACGCAGGCTCGGACGAATCCAGGCAGATCACTTCCTTGGCGCCCGCTTTGGCTGCCAGGATGCCGAAACCGCCGGTATAGCTATAGGCATCGAGTACTGTGCGATCCTTCGCCAGTGCTGCAATGAAGGCGCGGTTGTCGCGCTGATCGTAATACCAGCCGGTCTTTTGCCCTTGGCCAGGATCGACGAAATAGCGCGCGCCATTTTCCTCGACCGCGATGCGGTTCGCCGCGCCTTGCACGGTCTTCACATAGATTTCCAACCCTTCCAGCGTCCGCGACGGCGTGTCGTTGCGCAGGATGATGGTTTCCGGCGCCACCACCTTGTTCAGCGCCGTAAGCAGCACGGGAAGTTTTTCTTCCATGCCGGCGATGGAGATCTGCATCACCAGCACATCGCCGAAGCGGTCGATCACCAAACCGGGCAAGCCATCGCCTTCGGCATGGACTAAGCGATAGAAGGGGCGGCCATACAGGCGCTCGCGCAAGGCGAGTGCGCGCGTCAGGCGGGCGACAAAAAATTTCTCATCCGCCGCCGCGCCGGTCGTTCGGGCAAACAGGCGCACCCCGATCAGGCTTTTGGGGTTGAAGAAGCCGCTGCCGAAATCCTGGCCGTCATCGAATTTGACGTCCACCACCGCACCCGGGGGCAAGGCCTTGGTAGCGCCCTCCATCGCGATCTCGTTGGAGAAGATCCAGGGGGCGCCCGCCCGGGCCCTGCGGCCCTCGCGGGGTTTGATGATGACGGTGGGCCGCTTGCTCATGGCGCAGGCGTTAGCATGCCTTGGGCCAAAAAGAACCAGTACGGCCCAATTATTGGCCTAAGTCCTTGAATTTGTGACAAGTGGCCGCGTGCGGTCTTGCGGGCTTGCGCTGGCTGCCGCCCCCCATAAAGATGCCCACCTATTCAGTGGAGACCGGCATGGCCATCGACGGAAAATGGGAAATCACGATCAATTCGCCGATGGGCGCGCAAAAAGCGACCCTGGACCTGAAGGCAGAGGGCGCGACCCTGTCCGGCACCCAGACCGCTATGCAGGGCACCCAGGCGCTCTCCAACGGCAAGGTGGATGGCAATAACCTCGCCTGGTCGGCCTCGATCACTTCGCCCATGCCCATGACCCTGGAATTCAGCGGCGCCGTTGACGGCGACAAGCTGTCGGGCAGCGTCAAGGCGGGCGCCTTCGGCTCCTTTCCGTTCAGCGGCGGCCGCGCCGCCTGATCGCGAGCTTGCGTCAACGAGGGGCGGCCGCCCTTTTATTTTTAGGAGAGTTGTTTGCCAATTCATCGCAGGAGCGTCCGCGAAAGCGGGAGCGACCAGAATGAAGGCATTCCATTGTGACCCTGCCCATACACAGGGAAGGCTGGCCTTTCATCGCCCTCTTCGCGGCGGTGAATCTGCTGGCGTTTCTGCTTTCGATCTGGCTGGGCGTCATCCTGCTGCCCGTGACGATCTGGTGTGTCGCCTTCTTTCGCGATCCCGAGCGCAAGACCCCGGAAGATCCCGGCCTGATCATCTGCCCCGCCGATGGTCTTTTGCTGCCTATCATTCAGGCGGTGCCACCCGAGGAACTTGGTCTGGGCGACACACCGCGCCCCCGGCTTTCCGTGTTCATGAACGTCTTCAACGTGCATGTTAACCGCAATCCCGTGTCGGGAAGCGTGATCGCAAAATCCTACCGGCCGGGGAAATTCTTCAACGCCTCGTTCGATAAGGCCAGCGTTCATAATGAGCGGATGTCGCTGCGTTTACGCCTTCAAAGCGATAATGGAACTCGGGATTTGGCGGTGGTGCAGATCGCCGGCCTGGTGGCCCGCCGCATCGTCTGCGACCTGACCCAGGGCCAGGGAGTGCAACGGGGTGCCCGGTTTGGCATTATCCGCTTTGGCAGCCGGGTGGATGTCTATTTACCACCGGGCTGTATCATCGTCGCCGAGGCCGGGCGCAAAGTCCGGGCTGGCGAAACGATCCTGGCGAGGTTTGAAGAATAGACGTGAGCGACAGCGAACTTCCCGTCACCATTCCTCCGAAGCGGACGCGCCGTGCCCGCGCGCGCCAGCTCGTGGCGGCGCGGCTGGAAAAGCTGGAAGATCTTTCCGTCAGCAAGCTGGTGCCTTCTACCCTGACATTGCTGGGGCTGTGCAGCGGCGCCACCGCCATCCGCTTTGCGCTGGCCGGCGATTGGCACATGGCCGTGACCTGCGTGGTCTTCGCCATGATCTTCGACGTGTTGGATGGCCGCGCCGCGCGCATGTTGGGTGCCGATACGCGGTTCGGCGCACAATTGGATTCTCTGGCCGACCTGGTCAGCTTCGGCGTCGCGCCCGCCATCATCATGTACACCTGGAGCCTGTCGCGCATGGGCACGGCGGGCTGGGTCGCGGCTCTTATCTTCTGCGCCTGCAGCGCCATCCGCCTGGCGCGCTTCAATGTGCAGAGCGTGCGCGACGAAGGCGCCAGCAAATCCAATCCTTATTTCACTGGCCTGCCCACGCCGGCCGCGGCGTGCATGATGTTGTTGCCGATGCTGGTGAGCTTCCAATGGAACGGCGAGATCGTGCGCGAACCCTGGATTGTGGGAACCATGATCGCCATCACGTCGGCGCTAATGGTGAGCCGCCTGCCTACGCCTTCCGTCAAGCATATGCGGCTATCGCGCGAGCACCGCTTCATGGCCGGCGTCTGCGGCGGTATTCTGGTGATGCTGCTGGTGTTCTGGCCCTGGGCGACCTTGACGATCGGCCTTCTTATATATGTCGCGACCATCCCTGTGGCCGTGGTGGTGCATCATCCCGCCGCCAAGCAGCAGCGCGCCGCTCTGCGTCACTGAAAGCCTTAACCCGCCAGATCAGAAGCCGCGTCCGCGGGGAGCGAAACGGTTCGGCGTATAGGGACCGTGCGGCAAGGGATTCATCGAACGGAAGCCGCCGACGAAATAGTGCGTCTGGCCGTAGCCATCCACGAACCCATCGGCGCCATAGCCGACACCGCCGGTAAAATCACCACGCAGATTTTCCACCACTTCGCCCCGTTCGCGATAAGCATAGCGATCGAAACTGGTATCGCGTGACGATCGCATCCAGCGCCCGCGCGGCGCATCGATGAATTCCTCACGCACCACACTGGCAGAACGGTAGTCGTAATGTGACTGCGCAACTCGCTTCTCGGAATGCGCATGATGGGCGTGCCGCACGGATTTCGCCGTCACCGGACCGGCCAGCACAAGCGCAACACCGGCAAGAGCAACACAAAGACGGATTTTCACGAGGCGACCTCCTTCACGGCGACGGCACATTGTATCAATTTGATACAGCCCAGCCCACCTCGAACGGTAATAATACGCCTTATGGTTAATCGCGCTTCTGCTGCCGATGGATCAAGGTATGGATGAATGCCAGCTTGGCGATGGAACCTGCCGCCAGGATGAACGGATACAAATCCGACTGCCCCATCGAACGGTTAAGGCTATTCACCGTGAAAGTGATCGGCAGCCAGGCATCGATCAACTGCTGCGTGCCGGGCGCATCGTAGGGATCGAAGGTGATCCGCGTCGTCTGCTTGCGGGTGACGACCGACAGATCGAACGCGCGCGCCGTTTCCAGCGTATCGACGATGTGAAGATAGTGCGCCCAGCTCTCCGCAAAATCTTCCCAGGGGTGGGTGGAGGCATAGACGCTAAGAAAATTCATCTGCCAGTCTGGCGGCGCGCCTTGCGCATAATGTTTCTTCAAGGCCGCCGCATAATCCGTGCGCTCGTCCCCAAACAGGGCCCGGAAGGATTCCAGCATCTCGGGATCGGGCGCCACCAGCCGGTCCCAGAAATAATGCCCGCTCTCATGGCGAAAATGCCCCAGCAAAGTGCGGTAGGGCTCGCCCATCGCTTCGCGCAGCTGCTCGCGCACGACATCGTCAGCTTCCTTCAACGCCAAAGTGATCAGGCCGTTGTCATGGCCGGTCATCACATGGGTCGCATGGGGCGTGGGCGGTTCGGCAAGAAAATCGAAGGCCAGGCCGTGTTCGGAATCGTCGATCCGGTTGGCGAGCGGCAGATGCAAAAGAAGCAGGCTGTAGAAAAGCCGGTGCTTGGCATCCTCCATCCTGGCCCAGAGTAGATTATTGCCTGGAACCGACAGATCCGGAATCACGTGATTGTGCCGGCAAGCGGTGCAAAAGCTCTCCGGATCGTTGTGCGGCAGCATCCAGTTGCAGACGCTATAGCGTGCATTGTCGCAAAATTTATAGGCTCTTTCCTGTGCAGCCAGCACCAGCCAACCGCCGCTCGCTTCGGGCTCCAGCGACGAAAGCGTGCCCAGGTCGGGCAGATAGCCCAATGTGCGATGGCAATGCTCGCAGCGCGTATTCTCGAAATAGAGAAGCTGGCCGCAGGCCTGGCATGCAAAGAGTTTCATGGTGGAAATCCGGAAAGCCCAGGCAAAACGCTTCTAGCCCGTTCCGAGCGAGGAGGCTATATCGCGCCCTGCCCCGATGAGGCTCTCGCGGCTGGCATCGCCATACGCTAGAAGCCGGAAGGAGGGAGCAGTTCCATGACGGCGCTTTTGGTAATGATGGTCGCGGTGGCCGCGTCCGCCGCGACCATGCTGGGCGGGCTGGCGGCGCTTGGCCTTCGCGAACGCCTGCATCTCATCCTGGGCTTCAGCGCGGGCGCTGTGATCGCGGTCGCTTTCTTCGATCTGTTGCCGGAAGCCTTGAGCCTGGGCGCGCATCCGCCGCGCGTAATCGTCACCGCCGCCGCGATGGGATTCTTTCTGTATCTGCTGTTCGACCGGTTGGTCAGCCTGCAGGGCGCGCGGAAAGATGGCAGCCGCTGGCGCGGGCGCATCGGCGCCGGCAGTTTTTCGGCACACAGCCTGCTCGACGGATTCGCCATCGGCATCGCCTTCCAGGCAGGACAAGCGGTCGGCTTCGTGGTCGCCACCGCTGTGCTGGTGCATGATTTTTCCGACGGGCTGAACACCGTCAATGTCGTGGTCAAGAATGGCGGCGCGCGCAAAACCGCATTGGCCTGGCTGGTGGTGGATGCGCTGGCGCCCCTGGTGGGCGCAGGTTTGAGTCTGTTGGTCGCACCGCCCCCCGATCTATTGGGGTTGCTGCTGGCGGGCTTCTCCGGTTTCTTTCTTTATATCGGCGCCTGCGATCTGTTGCCGGAGAGTCAGCGCGCGTTCCCGCGCCTCTGGACAACAATTGCGACACTTCTGGGTGCAGGCATGCTGTATCTGGCAACGCAACTGGCGCTGTAAAAACTTTACCCCAATGTTCCTGTTCAAGTTCCGGCGAACTGGGCTTTACGGGAAATATTGATAGATCCACGTCTCGGTGAGCGTCTTGTCGCCCAGCTTAAGATAGCAGCGCAGATCGATCGGTCCCTTGCCGTCGACGGTGATGTCGAACAGCGAGCGCCAGCGATCCGTCCCCACCACTTTGATGACATAGGCGGCTTCCGCCTTGCCATTGGAGACATTGATTACCGGCGTCAGATCATAGCGCTGCTGCAACTCGTTGAGCGTGCCGCCCTGCCAGTCGATTGCGAATTTGCGCTTGTTGGCGGGCCAGGGATTTTGCCCGGGCATGCCGCCACGGCCGATGCGGGTGGCAACGGCGCGCGCGATGCTTTTGGGATAATTGGGTTCGGCATCCTGCCAATAAAGGCGATAATCGAAGCTGAGGCTGTCACCGCTCTTGATCTGTTCTTCGGGACGCCAATAGGCAACGATATTGTCGTGGATCTCGTCATCGGTGGGAATCTCCACCAGTTGCACGGAGCCCTTGCCCCAGTTGCCTTTGGGTTCGACCCAGATACTAGGTCGCCGGTCGTAGAAGGCGCCATCGTCCTGGTAATTGGCGAAATCGCGATCTCGCTGCAGCAGACCGAAGCCTTTGGGATTGTTGTCGGCAAAGGAATTGGTCTGCAGCACGGGTGGGTCGGTCAACGGACGCCAGATGCGCTCGCCCTTGCCGTTCCAGATCGCAAGCCCGTCATTGTCGTGAATTTCGGGACGCCAGTCAGCAGCCTTGGGGCGTTCATTCTCGCCATACCAATACATGCTGGTGAGCGGCGCGATGCCCAACCGCGAGATGTCGTTGCGGAAGAAAACATCGCAATGGACATTCATCACCACCGCACCGCCTTGCGCCGCCATATTCTTCACGCACTCGAATCGGTAGGCGCCGGTTACGCTGGGGCCTTCTAGCAAGGCATGGACGATGGCGGTCTGTCCGTTCTGCGCCAGCCAGAATTTGGAGAAGCGGGGGAATTCTTCCGCGGTCTGGAGCGCCGTGTTGATGGCGATGCCGCGTGCCGACGCGCCATACTGCTCGTCCTGTCCGGAGGAGCGAAAATAGCTCGCGCCCTGGAACGCCAGCCAGTCCACCGGCGAGGTCTGGCTTTCCATCACCCGGAACCCGGCGAAGCCCAACTTGGCCAGCGGCTTGGAATCGAGCCCCGACGCGCCATAGTCGAAATAGTCCGGCCGGTAGAGAACCTCCCGGGCCATCTGTTTGCCGGATCCGTCCGCTTGAAGCGCAAAAATGGTCACCGGGTCGGCGGAATATTTGTTGAGGTGGAAAAAGGCGATCGGGTCAGCCCCCGCGACGCCACGCCACAGGGTGTTTTCCGGGCGGAAGCGGATTTTCTGGACCTTGTCGAAATCCACACCTTCGATGATGGCCTTTGCCGGGGGCTCGATTGATTTGTAAGGGATCGTTGCCAGTTTCTGGGCCTGCGCCCTGAGCCCCTCGTAGGTAAAAGCATGTGGCAAGCCGAAACGCAGCCCGGCCTGCGCCGCTTTCGGCGCACCAAAGGCCGGCAGCGTCGGCAGGGCGCCGGCGGCGGCTAAGGCTGCCAGCAGGAAGCGTCGGTCGATCATGGAATAACTCCGAATATGGCAGGCAATAAACCGGTCAAAGATGGAAAAGTTGGGGCGGAACCAGGCCGCGGAATCACCCCGCCCGATCCATGATTTCGCCGTAATGTTCGGGCATTTACAAAGCCTCCCAAGCGTTCAGAGAGCATGATTTTCATGGACCGCGACATAGATCTTTTCCGGGGCGACGTTTTCCCTGCCAGCATTCCGCCGCGCCGTCCGACCCCCATGTTGGCACAGCCGGTGGTGCCTTGGACGTTCGCGCTCCTGGCGGTTGCCGGGTTAGACTGGCTCATGGCCGAAACCGTCCCCGCTCTTCCCGCCCCGATAAACACGACCACCAAGCGCCGTGTCTGACATCGCTGCACGGCGATGGCTTTTTCTAGTCCTGGTTCTGGTTTCCACCGCCGCCGCGGTGTCGAAGCTTTTCCAGGTGCTGCGGATTGACGGCGTCGATCTGCTGGAATTTTTGTTTCTTGCCCTTTTCGCGATTCTGTTCGGCTGGATCACCGTCTCCTTCTGGATGGCGGTGTTCGGCACGTTTGCACGCCTGACCGGCGCGCGGCTGCTGCCGCTGTCCGAAGGATCGGGCCCCTCTGCCTCGCGCACCGCGATTTTGATGCCGGTCTACAACGAAGATGTGGCGCGGGTTTTTTCCGGCGTGCAGGCGATCTTCGATTCCGTCGCGACGACGGGCGGCTTCGACTTCTATATCCTCAGTGATTCCACCGACCCCGCCAACTGGATCGCCGAAGAAGTGGCCTGGCAGAATCTGCGCGCCAGCCTGGAGCCGGAAGCGCGCGTCTTCTATCGCCACCGTCATCGCAACATCGGCCGCAAGAGCGGCAACATCCAGGACTTCTGCGAGAATTGGGGCTCGCACTACGACTACATGGTGGTGCTGGACGCCGACAGCCTGATGAGCGGCGAGACCTTGACCTCACTCGTCCGGCTGATGGATGCCAATCCCCACGCCGCCTTGATTCAAGCGCCTGCGACTCTGGTGGGGCGTAGCACCTTGTTCGCCCGCATCCAGCAATTCGGCTCCAGCGCCTATGGCCCGACTTACAATGCGGGTCTGGCCTGGCTGCAAGGCGGGCAAGGCAATTATTGGGGCCATAACGCCATCATCCGTGTGCGCGCCTTTCAGCAGCATGGCGGATTGCCCAAGCTTCCTGGCAAGCCGCCCTTTGGCGGCGAGATCATGAGTCATGATTTTGTCGAAGCGGCGTTCCTGCAGCGCGCCGGATGGGAAGTCTGGATGGCGCCCGATCTCACCGGCAGCTACGAAGAGCCGCCGCCCACCGCTTACGATCATCTGAAGCGCGACCGCCGCTGGGCCCAAGGCAATCTGCAGCACGCGCGTATCATCCTAGCCCAGGGACTGAAGCTGCCATCGCGCCTGCATCTGGCGATGGGCATCATGTCGTATCTCGCCTCACCGCTCTGGCTTTTGCTGCTGGTGGTATCGGCGCTGGAAATGTTCATTCCCGAAGGTATCGAACCGTTCAGCTATGCCGGGCGCCATCCGGAGCTGGCGCTTTCGGTGTCCCAGTCCACACCACTTCTGCAGCTTGTCACCGCCACTCTGGTGTTGCTGTATGCCCCGAAATTGCTGGCTTTAATGGTGTTGCTGGCGCAACCCGCCGCCGTGAAAGCACATGGCGGCATCGCTAATATTCTGCGTTCGGTGGTGCTGGAAAGCATTTTCGCCACTTTGTTCGCGCCGGTGGTGATGCTGGTGCACAGCTGGTTCATCTTCAACATTCTGATCGGGCGTGCCACTGGCTGGGGCACACAGACACGTGACGATCGCACCTTGCCGTTCTGGCTGGTCTTTCGGGAATATTGGCCGCACACCCTGATCGGGATCCTGTCGGCCGCCGCCTTGTATCGTTTCGCGCCCGCAAGCCTGGAATGGTTCGTGCCCCTCCTGCTGGGCCTGATCGTGACCATCCCGTTGGTGCAGATCAGCTCCAGCTTGAAGCTGGGCGCGGCGCTGGCGCGCGATAATCTGTTTCTGGTGCCCAGCGAAACCGGCACCATTCCCGTCCTGAAGCGTGCCCATCAATTGCTGGAACGCAAGGACGCAGTCGCCCGTGAAACCGATTATCGCCAACTGGTGCTGAGCGATCCGCAAACCCGCGCCCTGCACCTGAAGCTGCTGGAAGAAGTGCCGCCGCCGGCCGAAATCCCGCGCGAACAACTGATCGCGTTGGCCGACGCAGCAAGGCGGGGCGACACCAAGACCTTCAGCCGCCAGGACTGGGTAGCTTTGCTATCGGATTCCGAAAGCCTTGCGACAGTAGCGAGTGGTACCGCCGAAACCTGAGATTCAGGCGCGGCCTTCCTTGTCCAGCGCTGCGAATTCCGCATCGCTGAGAACGATATCCGCGGCGGCGACATTCTCTTCCAGATGTTTGACCTTGCCAGTGCCGGGGATCGGCAGCATCACCGGGCTGCGCTTCAGAACCCAGGCGAGCGCGATCTGCGCGGGCGTGGCGTTGTGCTTTTTCGCAATCCCATCCAGCAAGGATCCCGGCCGCGCCAGATCACCGGCCGCCAGCGGATACCAGGGAATGAACCCGATATCGTTCTTCTCGCAATAATCGAGGACATCTTCGCTGCCCCGCGTCACCAGATTATATTGGTTCTGCACCGTGGCGACGGGAAACACCTTGCGCGCCGCCGCGATCTCTTTCACCGAGACTTCGCTGAGGCCCGCTTGCGCGATCACACCTTCATCTAGCAGCGACTTGATAGCTGCGAACTGTTCATCCTGCGGCACATTGGGGTCGATGCGATGCAGTTGCCAAAGCGCGATGATTTCCACCTTGAGCCGGTCACGGCTCTTTTTGGCGGCGTTGATCAGAGAGTCGGGATCGCCTTGAGGCGCCCATTGATTGGGCCCGGAGCGGCTCAGGCCGCCCTTGGTCGCGATCAGCAACCCGTCATAAGGGTAGAGCGCTTCGTGAATCAGATTCTCCGAAATCTCCGGGCCATAGGCTTCGGCGGTATCGATGAAATCAACGCCCAATTCGGGCACGCGCCTCAAGGTCGCCATTGCTTCTGGCTTGTCCTTGGGCGGTCCCCAGACCCCGTCGCCGATGGTCCGCATGGCCCCAAACCCCAGCCGATGAACCTTGGCCTTGCCGCCAATCGTGAAAGTTCCGGATTTTGCTGCGCTGGTCATGGCGATATCCCGATTGATGGCGAAACCTGAAATGGGTCCGAACCTGTATTAGTTCCAGTGCGTGGCGCATATAAAGAAAACGGCTCCGTTTTACCGGAGCCGCTTCCCATTAATTTTTCCAGCAGTTAGCTGTTATCCGGCAGCGTGTAGCAGATGTACTCGCCGGAATAGTCGCCGCCTGAAACCGCGACGATGATGTACTGCTTGCCATTGACCATATAGGTCATTGGCGCGCCCGACTGTGCGGCGGGCAGCAGAACATTACCGACTTCCTTGCCGGTCGCCTGGTCATACGCGCGAAGCGGTGCGCCGCGCGGATGTTCCGGGGTGGTGGTGACTTGGCCGTCGCCCGCGATCACCAGATTCTTGGTGACCAGGGTGCCGATGTTGAATCCCGCCTGACCGGTGCGGGGCACGTTGATGCCCTTGAGCGCCGGGTTGTTGCGGATCGCATCCGGCGTGTCGCCATGCGCGACCTGCCAGACGATGTCACCCTTGTCCATGTTGATGGCGCTGATGGTCGCATAAGGCGGCTTCAGCAACGGCAGACCCTGGATGGTGAGGTTGCGGAAACCACCACCGCCACCGCCAGCAGCGGGTGCTGCCGGACGCTTGGGCGCGGGGGCCGCGTCGGCACCGGAGTCGGTACCGGCCGCGTTGACCATCACGATCCGCTGACCGGCCAGACCTTCAACATAAGGAAGATCGGTCATGCCCGGAGGCGGGGGCACCAGAGCGGTCAAGGACATGCAGTTGTTGCAGCCATAGACATAGACGGTGTGATTTTCCGGATTGAACGAACCACCCGGCCAGTTGGTGCCGCCATTGGCCGCGCCCACCATGATGGTGGCGATGGGGCCATTGGGATTGGACAAGACGGGCGGCGTGTAGATCGGACCCATCTTGTACTTCTTGACGGCTTCGACCGCTTCGGCGCGCAGCGCCGGCGTGAAGTCGATCAGTTCGTCGATCGACGTGCCGGTGCGGTTATAGGGTTTGGGCTTAGACGGAATGGGCTGGGTCGGCGCATACCATTCGCCCGGCACATTGCCCTTTTCGACCTTCTTCTCCGGGATCGGCCAGATCGGCTTGCCGGTGATGCGATCGAATGCGTACAGCATGCCCATCTTGGTCGGCGTGACCACCGCCTTGATCGGCTTGCCGTCGACATTCAGATCCATCAGCAACGGTGCCGACGACATGTCGAAGTCCCAGATCTCGTGATGGATGAGCTGGAAATACCATTTCATCTTGCCGGTATCGAGATCGACCGCCACCAAGCTGTTGCCATAAAGGCCGGCGCCGGGACGCTTGCCGCCATAAAAGTCGGACGTGGGTTGCTCGACCGGCAGATAGGCCAGGTTGGCGACCGGATCGGCCGTCATCATGGTCCACACGCCGGTGTTGCCGGTATATTCGTTGGAATTGTTCAGCCAGGTTTCCGCGCCAGGCTCGCCCTTTTGCGGAATGGTGCGGAACTGCCAGAGGCGCTTGCCGGTGCGCACATCGAACGCGCGGGCCGAACCCTTGTTGTTGCGGAAGCTGGTGGGCGTGAAGCCTTCGCGGAAGGCCGAACCAACCAACACCTTGTCGCCAACGACCGTCGGCGCAGCCTGCCAGCCGATTTCGCCGGTGGTCAGGTCGGGCAGAACCTTCTGATCGTCATCGGCCTTGAGGTCTACGGCGCCATTGTTGCCGAAGCCGGGAACGCGCAGGCCGGTCTTGGCGTCGAGCGCGATCAGCTGATAGCCGGGCGTGACATAGAGAATGCGGGCTTCCTTGCCATCGCTCCAGTAGGACGGACCGCGGCCGGAGAGCTGACGCGGAGCAGCAGCGCCACGTGCGCCTTCCTTCTCGCCATGCACCCAAAGCAATTCACCGGACACCGCGTCCAGCGCGACAATGGCGCGGCGCGAACCGGCGGTGGCATAGACCACGCCGGCGACTTCCAGCGGCGTGCCTTCGAGCTTGAATTCCTTGCGATTACCGATGTTGTCGGTCTTGAAACGCCAGGCCACTTCCAGCTTGGAGAAGTTGGAGGCGTTGATCTGGTCCAGCGGCTTGAACTTGCTGCCGGTGACGTCGCCCAGATAACCCGGCCAATCAACATTCTGTCCGGTCTGGGCATCTGCCACAGACCCGCCCAGCAGCAGCGCCATCAGGCCTGCGCTGGCAATCAATTTCTTCTTCAACATTCGTTCCGCCCCTTACAGTTGTTGGTCGTTTGAATTCTGACGCTATGCACTTGCTTGAAAAGAATGGCGGCGGCCCTGCGACCACCGCCATTTTGGTGTGTCAGCCCATTTCCCTGATCTGGGCCAGGCCGCGCTGAATGACAGTCTTCTGATCGTCCGTGACGTCCAGGTTCGGCGGACGCTGATAGGTCTGGCGCAATCCCATCTGCAGGCTCAATGCATATTTCATCGGGCCATAGGAATTGACGTCGCCGTCACGCAGCAGCTTTTCCTGGTCGCGCAGTTTGTTCAGCGGCGCGTGATAGTCCTTGCCCGCGCGGAACGCGGCAAAGACTTCTGCATACTGTTTGGTGAAGAGATTGCCGTCGGCCAAGATCGCACCCATGCCGTGGTCCAGCGCATATTCCAGCCGCCCGCCGCCACCGATGCCGGTGCGCATGTTGAGCTCGGGGAAATTCTTCACGAACTCGACATATTCCGGCATGTCGTTGTTGGAATCCTTGATGCCGGCGAGATTGGGATAATGCTTGAGGGCATTGAGCAATTCCGTCGAGATCGGAACCGCCGAGGTGCCGGGGATGTGATAGAGATTCACCGCCAGGGTCGACGGCACCGCATCGAACAGCAGCGAATAATATTTCACCAGGCCATCCGTCGGCGGCTTCTTGAAGTAGAAGGGCGGGATGACCAGCAGACCATCGGCGCCATGGCCGGCGGCGTGCTTGGAAAGTTCGATCGTCTCAGGGAAATTCGGTGTGCCGGGGCTGAGTATGATGTTCATGCCGGCCTTGCTCTTGCCGGCCACTTCCATCACCTGCTTGCGCTCGGCGACCGAGAAGGACGGATATTCGCCGGTGGTACCCAGCACGACGACGCCATCGGCGCCCTGATGCTTGAACCATTCCATCTGCGCCTTCATCGCGCCCAGATCGACTTTCAGATTCTTATCGCACGGGGTCAGGCTGGCGACCCAGAACAAGGTCTTGTCCTTGCTGCCCAAGGCGCGCGCGGCTTGCGCGCTGGCAGCAGTTGCACCGGCCAGAGACGCGGCCGCGGCCGCGGCGCCGATCACGCCCAGTGCTTCTCTACGATTGGTATGCATTCGTCCTCCGAGGGATTTGAAACATGGCTTCTAATTTTTGCGTCTCTCACCCTCCTGAGACACGCTCCTCCACCAAGTCGCGGGCAATCTCATCTTGAACTTTGTATCTGTAAAGACGATCAGCCTCGTTATTGCGCTGCACCATTTTTCGCGGGTGAGGTGAGGTTTTCTCAGCGCTGCTGATTGCTTCATAAGCAATTGATATCAATCACATAAATTTGAATGTACGCGCTGCAATATTGGCTTGCGAGAAAGCGCCGCAGAGGGGCTATGCGGGCGCGCGGTGCGGCCAGATGGTGCGGCGCTGCAGCTTCCCGAAATTGCCGGTGCCAGCATAGTATCGCTGCGTCGTGAGGGAGAATGATCCGTGCAAAATAAGAACGAAAATCCTGTCAGCCGCCGTTCGCTTCTGAAGCTTATCGGCACCACCGCCGGCAGCGCCGTGATGTATGAAACCATGGTGGCGATGGGTTATGCGGGGACATCGGATTTCAACACCCCGATCAAACTTTCGGGTGATGTAAAGGGCGCCTCGGTGCTGGTTCTGGGCGCGGGCTTGGCGGGCATGACCGCGGCTTATGAGCTGCGCAAGGCCGGCTACAAGGTGCAGGTGCTGGAATATAACGACCGGCCCGGCGGACGGAACTGGTCGCTCTATGGCGGCGACAGCTATACCGAGATGGGCGGCGTCACCCAGAAGATCGAATTCGACAAAGGGCTCTATTTCAATCCCGGCCCCTGGCGCATTCCGTATCACCATCGCGGGCTGCTGCATTACTGCAAGGAATTCGGCGTGCAGCTCGAATCCTTCAACATGGTCAACTACAACGCCTATGTGCATTCGACCAAGGCGTTCGGCGGCAAGCCCAAGCGTCATCGCGAAGTGGCGGCGGATTTCGACGGTTATGTCGGCGAGCTGCTGGCCAAGGCCACCGCAGCGGACAAGCTGTCCGGCGCCATCACCAAGGACGAGAAGGACGGCCTGCTCCAGGTGCTGCGCTTCTGGGGCGCGCTGGACAAGAATTACGAATACAAAAAGAGCGAAGCGGCCAGCAACATGCGCGGTTTCAATGTCGATCCGGGCGGCGGGCTCGCCCCGTTGCCGGTCGATTCCGATCCCATCCCCATGAAAGAGCTTTTCAATGCCGGGATGTGGTTCTCGGTGATCGCCGGCAAGATCTATGAATTCCAGACCCCGCTATTCCAGCCGGTCGGCGGCATGGGCATGATCGGCAAGGCCTTCGGCCAGCAGCTGACGGGCGCGATCAAATACAATTGCAAAGTCACGAATATCCAGCAGGACGGCAACGGCGTCACCGTCAGCTATATCGATTCCAAGACCGGTGGCCCACCGCAGAAGGCGACGGCGAAATGGTGCGTCTGTACCATCCCCGCCACCGTCCTGGGCCAGATTCCCATGAATGTCGGGGCACCGATGAAGAACGCGATCTCGTCGCTGGCCTATGACGCGGCCTACAAGGTCGGTTTGGAGTTCAAGCGCCGCTTCTGGGAAGAAGATGACGGCATCTATGGCGGCATCACCTATACCAACCAGCCGATCTCCAACATCAGCTATCCTTCGACGGATTATCACCGCAAGGGCGGCGGCGTGCTGTTGGGCGGCTATATCTTCTCCGACAGTCCCACCACCTATGAATTCGAAGCCCTGTCGGCACCAGAGCAGATCAAGGCCGCACTGGAACAAGGCGCCAAGATCCATCCGCAATACATGAAGGAATATAAGAGCGGCGTAGGCGTTTCCTGGCATCGCGTGCCGTGGACGCTTGGCTGCTCGGGCCGCTGGACGGAAGAAAACCGCGCCAAGAATTATGCCAATCTCTGCGCCATCGACGGGCGCATCGTGCTGGCGGGCGAACATGCTTCGCGCCTGCCTGCCTGGCAGGAAGGCGCGGTGACATCTGCGCTGAACGCCATTGAGCGTCTGCACAAGCGGGTGCTGTCGGCTTAAGACAGATTTCAACAGAAGCAATGACGGCGGGAGACACTTCTCCCGCCGTTTTGTTTTCTACTGCACGCACGGGGCAGATGCGTCTTTCATCCAGGCCTCGCAATGGGCCAGACTGAGATAGCCTTGGGGTGTGCCAGGCGCATTCGGGTCGGCCGTTTCAGATATCTGCAGATCTTTCAACGGGATCTTGTTCACGTCGTCGATGATCTTGGCATAGGCCCGCGTTGCCGCCTCAAGCCCGGTCCATGTCACATTGTCGGGCGTGTCTTGCGCCGTGTGCATATTCACGAAATCGTTGGACTGCGCCACGACACCGGGTACGAACCAATAAAATCTTCCCAGATCGCCACTCGGTGGCTTTGCGCTCGGCTCTGCCCAAACGGGCACCCCGAATGCATGAAAGGCATCGACCGCAATTTTGGTCAGCCGCGGCCGCGAGGCACCGCCAGCATACCATTCCAGGGGAATGCCGGTATTCGTCATCCCGGTCGTGCCGCCATGGCTGAGCACTTCTGCGGGATGTTCCGCATTGATCATCAACGCCGTCTTCGAGAAGAGCGCGATGCGGTTGGCAACCAGCCACTCGCGCCCGAAGCCACCGGGCTTGACCTGGTGGTGTCCATCGGTGCCGATGAAAATAATCGTCCGGCGGCGCCGATTTTTCGGAATCTTCGCGAAATATTCCGCGAGCCCGAGCATCGTGGCGACGCCGCTGGCATTATCACCCGCCGCATCGAAGAAGCCGTCGCGATGCGCGATCACATAGATCGTTTCATCGGTCGCGCCCGGCAAGGTGCCCCAGACCAGGGACGATTTCTGGTCCGGCACCCAATCGGCCTCCAGGCGGATCTTGATATGTGGCGCCGCGCCTGCTGGGGCGTTGCCGATCAGGTCGCGGATCGTCTCACCGTCCTTGGTGCCCAGATTGAAGGTCGGGGTTTTTGTATACGCCCGATAGGACTGCGCGATGTAATTTCCACCGCGCAAATCCGTAGACAAGATCGCGGCGGCGCCGTGATCCTCGGCGCGCTTCAATATGTCGGCCGAGCCGGCTTGATAACTGGGCGGAACTTTGACGAGCAGTATGGCTTTGCCGCGAACATCGCGGCCAGCGAAATCCGCTTCGCTGCCAAGTCCCACATAAGCGACTTCAAGATTGAGTTCCTTGCCATCCGTCGCGGGACTTGCATAGGCCGGTTCCGCCGAAGGAATCTGCACCGTCTTGTCACCGGCAGTCACCGCGACAGTCCAGGACTGGGCCGACCATTGCGGCGCGAAAAAGTTGATCGGCTGGATGTGCGCATCCGTCAATCCGATCTGGCGGTATTTGGTCAGAAGCCATTGCGCGTCCTCGACATCGCCAGATGTACCGGCAAAGCGGCCCCAGAATTGCGGGTGACCGGCGTCCCGGTAATGCCGCGAAATCTCGGCCTGCTGAACCACATATTGCCAAAGATGCTTGCCGTCGATCGCACCATATTTCGCGTTTCCGCCCGACACCGGCCAGTGAAGATATTCGGGTTGCGCCGTATCAGCGGCCGTTGCTTGCTCAAGAAAGCCAGCCGGAAGCAGCGCAGCGGCCACCAGAGCCGATAGGATGAATTTCGGCGTTCTCATGTCGCTTGAGCTCCCTTTTGCAAATGACGGGAAATGTCTCCCGTCATTGCGCTCTTATTTCTTGACGTATTTGATAATCGCCTTGGGGCCGACTTCCGCGCCATAGATTGCGCCACTGTCATCGGCCCACACACCTTCGGCGGCGCTGGTATCCGGATTGCCGTGCGGGAAATCCGGATCAAGGATGAAGGCCGTCACTTCGCCGGTTCTGGCACTACCCACGCGCATACCGCGCTGGAAAGTTGGGTTGTAACCATAGCCTTTCTTGTCGATGGATTCGGAATCGGTGACATAAAGCACGTCATTCTTGTCGATATAAACGCCGCTGGGCCGGCCGAACTGGGTCCAGGCGGCAATGAATTTCCCATCCTGGTCGAAAATCTGGACCCTGTTGTTGCCGCGGTCCCCCACGAACAGGCGGCCCTGGCTGTCCATCGCCAGCGCATGCGGCATCTCAAACTGGCCGGGGCCGGTGCCATGTCCGCCCCATTGCTTGATGAACTTGCCATTGGAATCCAGCTTGACCACCCGTGCATTGTGCCCCGGGCCCGGTTCATGCCCGTCGGCGACAAAGATATTGCCATTGGGTGCGATCAGCACGGCATTGGGTTCGTTGAAAGTGTCAGGGCCCGCGCCGGAGACGCCAGGCTTGCCCAAGGTACGCAGCACTTTACCATTCTGGTCGAATTCCAGCACGACATTGCCGAGGCCCTTTGCGACATGACCATCGGTGACCCAGATATGATCATTCTTGTCGATGGTAATGCCGTGCGGGAACAACAGCATGCCCGCGCCGAATGCCTTGACGAACTTGCCGGTCTTGTCGAACTGCATGATCGGATCGAGCTTGGAGCCGGCGCAATTGTTGCCATGGCAGCGATCCGCCACCCAGATATTGCCCTTGCTGTCTACCGCCACCGCGCTTGAAGAATCGAAGACGCGTCCCGCGGGCAGCTTGAAGAAATCGCGGATGGTGCGATACGGATTGGGCTGGGAGTTGGGCGCGTTGCCGGCCTGTGCCGCCATGGCGCCGCCCAGCAGAAACAGGCAAACAAGGATTGAGCGGCGAAGCGAATGTTTCATGGCGATGGTCCTCATCTGAATCCTATTGATTGTCCGGCAGCGCAAAGCAAAGAAACTCGCCGGAATAATTGCCGCCGCTGATGGCGACAATTATGTACTGCTTGCCATTGACCATATAGGTCATCGGTGTGCCCGACTGCGGCGCCGGCATCCAGACATTGCCGACTTCCTTGCCATTCGCCTGGTCATAGGCGCGCAGCATCGCGCCGCGCGGATGATCCGGACCATTGGTGACTTGGCCTTCGCCCGCGATCACCAGATTCTTGGTCACCAGAGTACCGATGTTATAAGTGGTCTGGCCGGTGCGCGGGATGGTCATGCCTTTCAGCGCGGCATGATTGCGCACGATGTCGGGCGTCTCGCCATGCGGTACCTGCCATTTGAAATCACCGGTATCCAAATTGATGGCAGTGATGGTGGCGTAAGGCGGCTTGATGATCGGCAAGCCATCCACCGTCCAGCGCAGGCTGTTGCCGTCACCGGCCGGACGCGCCGGTCCTTTGGGCAACGGCGTATCGGCGCCCGAACCCGCACCGCCCGTGCCGACCATTTCGACCTTAGTGTCAGCAATGCCTTCGACGTATCGCATGTCGGACATGCCCGGGGGCGGCGGCACCGCGCCAATGGGCTCGAAGCACGAATTGCAGGCAAACAGGAACGCCGTGTGATTTTCCGGATTGAACGATCCGCCCGGCCAGTTGGTGCCGCCATTGCCGCCGCCCAAGGTCAGAATTCCCAACGGCTCGGGCACGGTGGACAGAACCGGCGGCGCGAACACCGGACCCATCTTGTAGTTTTTGACCATGTCCAAGGCGCGCGCACGCAAGGCGGGCGTGAAGTCGATCAGATCGTCGTTCGACACGCCATTGCGCGAATAGGCCAGGGGCTTTGTGGGAAACGGTTGCGTCGGCGCATACCATTCGCCCGGCACATTGCCTTTCTCGACTTTCTTTTCCGGGATCGGCCAGACCGGCTTGCCCGTGGTGCGATCCAGCACATAGAGCCAGCCTTGCTTGGATGGCTGCGCCACTGCCTTGATCGCGCGGCCCTTGACGGTGATGTCCATCAGCATCGGCGCGGCCGACGCATCCATGTCCCACAAGGGGTGATGGACCATCTGGTAGTACCATTTGAGCTTCCCGGTATCGAGATCGACCGCCACCACGCTTTCGCCGAACAGGTTGGGGCCGGGGCGATGGCCGCCATAGAAATCGCCGGTGGGCGATTCCACCGGCAAGTAGGCGGTGTTTAAATCACGGTCGACCGTGATCTGGTTCCACACGCCTGTATTGCCGGCATCGTCGGCGCTGTTGCCCAACCAGGTGTCGTAGCCGAACTCACCTTTCTTGGGGATAGTGTGGAAGGTCCAGAGCCGCTTGCCGGTGCGCGCATCATAGGCGCGGACATATCCTTTGTTGTTGCGATAGGTGGCGGGCGTAAAGCCTTCGCGGAAGGCGGCACCCACCATCACGATATTGCCCGCCACCGTGGGCGTGGCATGCAGGCCCACTTCGCCGGTGACGAGATCGGGCCGGATTTCCTGATCGAAATCCAGCTTGAGGTCGATGATGCCATGGGTGCCAAAACCTTCGACCGGCTGGCCGGTCTTGGCATCCAGCGCCACCAGGCGATAACCCGGCGTCACATAAAGGATGCGGGCGTCCTTGCCATCACTCCAATAGGAAAGACCGCGGCCCGAAAGCTGACGCGGGGCCGAACCGCCGCGCGCGCCTTCCTTTTCGCCATGCACCCAGAGCAATTCGCCCGACACCGCATCCAGCGCCACCACACCGCGCCGCGAACCGGCGGTGGTATAGATCACGCCGCCGATTTCCAGCGGCGTGCCTTCCAGCTTGTATTCGGGGCGGTTGCCGATGTTGTCGGTCTTGAACCGCCACACCACTTCCAGCTTGGAGAAATTGGACGCATTGATCTGATCCAGCGGCCGGTAATGGCTGGCCGCCAGATCGGCGCCATAATGGGGCCATTCCACATTGGCGCCGGTTTGCGCCATCGCACTGCCTGCCAAAAGGGCAACCAGTCCTGCGCCAAATATCCAGGATTGCTTTTTATTGATTGTCATTGCGGTTCCCCCTTCTGCCATCATGCCTTTTTGCCGATGGAAGAAAAGTATTTCCCATGCTGCATATGCGAGCGTTTTTCGGTAGAACAGATTGTCATTTCGCGCACCACGACACCGGATCGGTCGACCCATCTTGCTGAACACGCAATTCATTCCCGTCAGTGCGCCGGTTCACCGGCGACGCCTCAGCCGATTGCAGACCGCCTTTATCGCGCGGCGCAATGTGCTGGAGATCATTCCCAGCTATGCCTACCGCCAGCCCATCGTTTCCGGCGACATTCTGGTGCGCTGGCACATGATGGCGGACCCCGCCGGCATGAAGCGCGTGATGCTGGACAATCTGGCCAATTATCCGAAGTCGGAAATCATGCGCCGCATGCTGCGGCCCGCCATCGGCGAAAGCCTGTTCAACGCCGACGGCGCCGACTGGAAATGGCAACGCCAGGCCGTGGCGCCGGTCTTCACCCATCGCAATGTCGTGGCCCTGGCGCCTGCCATGAGCGCCACCGCCGAACGTGCCATCGCACGGCTGGCCGGATGCGGCGGGCGGGCCGAGCTGGTCAAGGAAATGCTGACCGCGACCTTCGATGTGATCTGCGATGTGGCGCTGTCCGGCCGCGAGCATTTCGACAGCGAAACTTTCAGCCGCGCCATCACGCAATATTTCCAGACCGCGGGCCGCGCTTCGCTGCTGGATTTTCTGGGATTTCCCGAATGGTTTCCCCGTCCCGGTGAATTGCTGGCGGGCTCATCGGTCCGCACCATGCATGCCATGGTGGAAACGGCCATCGATGCGCGCCGCAAGCATGCAACGGGACTGGCCGACGATCTGCTGGATCACATGCTGGCGGCGCAGGACCCGGAAACCGGCCAGCGCATGAGCGCGCAAGATCTAATTCACAATATGCAGTTCTTCATCGTGGCGGGTCATGAAACCACGGCGCTGGCCTTGTCATGGGCGCTGTATCTGCTGGCCAATTCCCCAGAACATCAGGAGCGCGCGCGGGCGGAAGTGAGCGCGCAATTGAATGGCCGGGTGGCAGAGGCCGGCGATCTATCCGCGATGCCCTTCATCCAACAGGTGCTGGAAGAATCCATGCGGCTCTATCCGCCGGTCGGCCTTCTGGCCCGCACCGTGCTGAAGGAAGACGAACTCTGTGGCCGTCCGATGCGGCCCAACGATATTCTATTCCTTCCTATCTGGGCGCTGCATCGCCACGAGCTGTTGTGGGAGCGGCCGGAGATGTTCGATCCGGACCGGTTCGATCCCAATACGGGGCCAAAGCGCGACAAGTATCAGTATCTTCCGTTCGGCGCTGGCCCGCGCGTCTGTGTGGGCGCCAATTTCGCCATGATGCAGGCCCAGATCATTCTGGCCAGCGTGATCCAGCGATTCCGGTTCCGGCCCAGCCAGATCGCACCCCATCCGGTGATGACCATGACGGTGCGGCCGGAGCCCGGCGTTTTCCTCGAACTCCAACCCATTGAATAGGGCCGAAATATTCCCGTCACGCAGATTTTACATCGCGCACGCGCGCGGCGGGATGCGCGCATGGCGAACCCTTGTGCGATGCGCTAAGTTTCGCGCGCTCAATTCAGCCAGGAGGGTAACGTGGAAGACAACAACAAGCAGAACAACATGACCGGCGAGGTTTCGCGCCGCGACTTCACAGCATTGTCGGTCGCAGCCGGATTGACCGTGGCCACCGGTTCCCAGGCGCATGCCGCCATGACGCTGACGGAAACCGATGTGACGATCAAGACAGCCGATGGCGTTTGCGACGCGGCCTTTATTCGCCCCGCTTCGGGCAAGCATCCCGGCGTTCTGATCTGGACAGATATTTTCGGCCTGCGCCCCAGCATGCGCGACATCGCCAAGCGCCTGGCGGGCGAAGGCTATTCGGTGCTGGTGCCCAATCCTTTCTACCGCACGCAAAAAGCGCCGGTGATCGACGATGCCAGCAAGTTCGATTTTGCTGCGCCCGCCGATCAGGCCAAGATGAAGACCTGGACCACGCCGATCAACGAAGCCGGTGCGATCGAACGCGACGCGGCGGCTTACATCGCGTTCCTGGATGCGCAAAAGGAAGTCGATACATCCAAGAAGATCGGCACCCAGGGCTACTGCATGGGCGGTCCGCTGGTGTTCAAGACCAGCGCGACCATCGCCAACCGCGTCGGCGCCGGCGCCACCTTCCATGGCGGCGGCCTGGTGACCGACAAGCCCGACAGCCCGCATCTGCTGATCCCCAAGATGAAGACCCATATGCTGATCGCCATCGCCGCCAGCGACGACACCAAGCAGCCCGATGCCAAGGACAAGCTGAAGACAGCTTTCGCCAGCGCCAAGGTACCGGCGGAAGTGGAAGTCTATGTCGGCACCCAGCATGGCTGGTGCGTTAAGGACATGCCGCTAAACGCGGGCAAGCCGATCTACAACCAGCCCGACGCGGATCGCGCCTGGGGCCGGTTGCTGAATCTCTACAAGACTAGCCTGACCTGATTTCTCATCGGATTGGAAAGCGGCGGCGCTCGGAAACGGGCGCCGCCTTTTTCTTTAGAGCGCGATCCGGAGTTCGATAGCGTCAGCGTATCGAACGTGCAGCGTTGGCACGCTGCTGCTGCCAACTCCGAAAGATCGCGCAACGTAGCTAATGCCCGCCGCCGCCGCCCGCTTTTGCCAGCATTTTCGGCTTGGGCATCAGCCAGATACCGGCCGAGACGCAGGCCAGAATCACCGCGACAACCGAGAACACCTGATTGGTGCCCAGCATCACGCTCTGTGTCTGGACGATATTGTCCAGCGACATCAGCGCCTGCTGCGTGCTTTGTCCGGCGGCATGAAGCTGCGCCAGGGTCCCGGGCGCATTGTTCAGGCTGCCCACGATACCCGAATGACTTGCAGCGGTGCTGTCGCGCCAGGCAAATACAATCACGCCGGTGGCGAAGGCGCCCGCCATGGTGCGCAGAAAGTTGATCAGGCCCGCGGCCGATGCGGTTTCCTCGGGCTTCACCGCCGCCATCGACATGGTCATCATCGGAATGAAGAACAGCGGCATGCCTATTCCCAGCGCCATCTGCGCGGGAACAAGTCCCCAGAAGCCGATATCGGTGTTGAAGGTGGTGCGCCAGAAGGTATCTGCCGCCACGATGGCGAGACCTGTCGACATCATCAATCGCGGATCGATCTTGCCGATCAGGTTGGCGGCAATGGGCGCTATGACGATGCTGACCATGCCGTTGAAGGCCATCATCTGACCCGCCTTGGTCGCGGTATAGCCCATGCTGGTCTGCAGCCATAAGGGAATCAGCACGATCGAGCCCATGAACGAGCCAAAGGTGAAGAGCAGTGCCACGGCAGCAATCGTGAAATTTCGGTGTCGGAAAATGCGCAGATCCACAATGGGGTGTTCGTCCGTCAGCTCCCAAGCCAGGAAGGAGAGAAAGCCGATGAATGCAATCACCGCCAAGGTGACGATGAAAGTGGACGCAAACCAATCGTCATTCTCGCCATTGTCGAGCATGACCTGCAGCGCACCGACCCAGAGGATAAGAAGGCTGAGGCCGACATAATCCATTGGGCGCTTGACGGTCTTGGTCTCGAAGCCGGAAAGCATCCGAAGCGCCAGCGTGCAGCAGATGATCGAGATCGGCACATTGATGAAGAACGCCCAGGGCCAGCCCCAAGTGTCGGATAAAAGCCCGCCAATGACCGGTCCCGCGATCGGCCCCAGAATCGTGGTCATGGTCCAAAGGCCCAGCGCCATGTTGCGCTTTTCGGGCGGCGCCAGGCGCAGCAAAAGAGTCTGCGACATCGGCATCAAGGGACCGCCCATCAGGCCCTGCATCACGCGCACGGTGACCAGCATGGGCAAGGTCGTCGCCAACCCGCACAGCAGCGAACAGAAGCCGAAGCCCAGAGCGGCGGTGGTGAAAACCCGCACCGGCCCAAAACGCTGCGCCAGCCAACCGGTCAGCGGCACCATCACCGCTTCGGCCACCGAATAAGATGTGATCGCCCAGGTGCCTTCATTGACCGACACCGCCATGCTGCCGGCGATATGGGGGATCGAGACATTGACGATGGTCATGTCCAGCACGGCCATGAAATTGGCCATCGCCAGCACCGCGATGCCGGCGGCGAGCATCCAACCCTGCAAGGGGGCTGGGCCGGTACTTGCCTGGGCGCCGCTCGCGGACATGCCTACACCATCAATTGGAAAGGCGAATCTTGGCCGTCATCGACAGCCCGACGCGCAAGGGATGTTCTTCCAGTTCCTTGGGATCGAGTGAAATGCGGACAGGCACGCGCTGCACCACCTTGATCCAGTTGCCGGTCGCATTCTGAGCTGGGATCAGCGAGAAGGCCGAACCGGTGCCGCCGCCAAGGCCAACGACATGGCCGTGGAACACAACATTTGAACCGTAGAGATCGGAGATCAGCGTGACGTCCTGCTGCGGGCGGACTTGCTCAAGCTGACTTTCCTTGAAGTTGGCGTTGACATAAGCCTGCGCCAAAGGCGCCACCGTCATCAGCGCGGCGCCGGCCTGCACGCGCTGGCCGACCTGCACGGTGTTCTGGGCAACGATGCCGTCGACCGGGGCGCGGATCACAGTGCGTTCCAGATCCAGCTTGGTACGGTCGAGCGCGACCCGCGCCGCCAGCACATCGGGATTCTTGTCCGCATCACCGCTGACGATCATGGCTTTCTGCGCCGCCATCTGCTGCTGCGCCTGGGTGAGCGCGGCCCGCGCGGTGTCCTGCGCATTGTTCGCCGCCGTCATTTCGTCGCCCGAGACCGCGCCGCTGGAAGCCAAAGTGGCGCGGCGCTTGTAGTCGATATTGGCACGCGCCAGATCGCCCTGCCGTTGTGTCACCATTGCCGCCGCGCTGGCGACATTGGCGTAATATTGCGCCACGCGCTGCTGCGCCAGACGAAGATTGGCTTCAGCCTGTTCGACAGCCAGACGCATGTCCGACGGATCAATGGTGGCCAGCACGTCGCCGCGATGGACATGATCGGTATCGCGCACCGGCACGCTGGCGATGGTGCCATCGATGCGCGGAGTGATCTGTGTCGTGGTGGCGGCCACATAGGCATTGTCCGTGCTGACATAGAATTGACCGACCAGGAACCACCAGCCGCCAACAGCCAGCGCCACCAGGACGATGACGCCGCCCAGGGCCATGAAGATTATGCTTCTGCGGCGCATGCGTCCGCCTTGTGCTTCGGCCTGCTGGGAAACCGGCTGCACGCCGGCAGAAATGGCTTGGTCTGACACGATCTACTCCCGGGCGCTGTTTGCGCCGACCTGGTCGTTAAAATGAAATCCACCACCCAAAGCGCGAACCAGCGCCACGTCTTGGACAAAAGCACGTGCCTGAAGATCGGCAACCGCACGGCGCTGCGTCACCAGCGTATCCTCGGACGTCAGGACGTCGAGATAGCGGGAAAGCCCCGCACCATAGCGTTGTTGCGTCACCCGGTATGAATCCTCGCTGGCCGCAAGCGCGGCGCGCGAATGAGTCAGCTCATTACCCAACTCCCGCTGATTGGCGAGCGCATCGGCAACTTCGCGCAGCGCGGTGGTCAGAGTCTGATCATAGGTCGCCACCGCTTCGTCATACTGCGCGCGGGCGCCGCGATAGGCCCCTTCGATGCGGCCATGATCGAAGATCGGCAGCGAAATCGCCGGGCCAAGCTGGCCGATGAGCGAGCTTGAGGTCAGAAGGTCCTTGATCCCCAACGCCTGGTATCCCGCATAACCGGTCAGGCTGATATTCGGATAAAAATCGGCGTGTGCGACATCGATCCGCTTGGCGGCGGCGGCGGCGCGAAGGCGGGCCGCGACGATATCGGGGCGGCGGCCGATCAAATCGATGGACAGATTGGCCGGTGCGCCAAACGTCTTGAGCACGGGAATGGCCGGCAGGGGAATATCAAGTCCGCGATCCGGCCCTTTGCCGATAAGGGCCGCGATCTGATTGCGGGCCAGTGCGATCTGGCCGTCGATGCGATCCAGATCCGCTTGCGCCGCAAAGGTGCGCGACTGGGCTTCGGAATAAGTGCTGGTGTTTTCCAGCTGCTGCAAAAGGCGCTGATGCAAAAGCTCGGCGCTCTGCATGCGCACATCGATGGCGTCGGTGGCGGCCGTGCGATCGGCGGTCAGCTGCACCAGATTGGCGTAAGCACTGGCGATCGCCGACGACAGGCTGAGGCGCGATGATGTGAGATCGATCCGGGCCGCATCGGCTTCCGACGTCGCGGCGGCAAAGGAAGCGCGATTCTTGCCGAACAAATCCAGATCGTAACTGAGATCGCCCGTCACGCGGCCCTGGTCGTGGAACCCATGCGGCAGGAAGGATTGGAACTGCGCCGGAAAACCTTGATTGAGGCTGGCGCGGGTCTCGTTGACCGAACCATTGGCGGTGAGCTTGGGCCACAGGCTGGCGCTGGATTGCTGCGCCACCGCGTCCGCCTCACGCAGGCGCGCTTCGGCCTTTTTGAGGTCCGGGGCATTGGCGACGCCTTCGGCAATTAATGTGTTGAGCTGGTCGTCGCCATAAACCGTCCACCACTCGCTGGTCGGCCAATCAGAAGGAGACACCGTAAAACTCTTCTGCGCCGCATACGTTTCCGGCGACTTGAAGAAGGGCAACGCCCCGAGGTCCGGCGCGCATGCCGCCAGACCGAACAAGGTCAACCCCAAGGCAAATTTCGGGAACTTGTGATGAATGGTATTCATTGAAACTGTACCGTACGGTCATTAATCGTTGACATCACTAATAGACTGGGGAATAACCGTCAACAGGAAACTGTACGGTACGGTCATAATAATGAGCGCTGTTGCATCCCGCCTCCCCCGCTCCGACCGCGACGAGCGCCGCGAAAACATCCTGCAGATCGCCCATATGGCGTTCCTGGAAGACGGGTACGCCGCCACCTCCATGTCCAGCATCGCGGCCGCGGTCGGTGGGTCCAAGGCCACGCTTTATAATTATTTCTCCTCAAAGGAAGAGCTGTTCTCGGCCGTGATCGCGGAGCGCTGCCGTGATTTCGAGGAAATGCTGTACGACGCCGATCTGGAATCGCAGGATTTCCGCAAAGCTCTGACCACCTTGGGTGAGCGCGCCGTGCGCTGGATGCTGCGCGACGACAGCATCGCGACCTACCGGTTGATCACGGCGGAGACCGGACGCTTTCCCGAACTGGGCCGCGCCTTCTATCTGGCAGGTCCGCAAAAGGGCAAGGAAATGCTTGCTGAGTTTTTCGGCCGCGCCGCCGAGCGTGGTCATCTCAAGCCCGGCTACATGATGGCGATGGCCATCCACTTCATGACGCTGTGCAAGGGCGAGCTGCAGCACCGCAAGCTGTGGAGCATCGACACGCCTACCGACAAGGATATCGAGACCACGGTGGCGACCGGCGTGAACGTGTTCCTGGCCGCCTACGGCGCCTAAGAATTTCAGCTTCGCCCGATGCCGTAGCCCGCGAACTGTTCGGCGGAGCGCGGCGCGATGATCAGATCGACGCCCGGCGTGTCCAGTATATAGCGCAAGGCCGCGCCTGGGACGGTCCAGCCATTTTCCGTCGCTTTCTGCCGGAGGTTTTCGATCAGGTCGAATGTCGATGCGGTAAGCAGATGCTCATACATCGCGCGCGCGTCATTCATCCGCCCGGACAGAGGTTGTTGGTCCTGTCGGTATTTGCCGCTGAGCAAGCCGCCGGCCAGTGGGCTGAATGCGACATAGCGGACGCCTTCGGCGCGGCAGATCGGAATGATATCTTCAAGATCGCGCTGCACCAGCAGATTGAATTCGTTCTGAAGATGCGTGAAGGCACGGCGTAACGCGCCATCGGTCAATGCCAGAACGGCATTCAAATCCGCCAATGTCGCATTGGAAACACCGAAAGCCGCGATCTTGCCCTGGGCCAGCGCGCGATCCAGCGCTTCCAAGGTTTCTTCGAGTGGCGTCGTGGGATCGAATTCGTGCAGATAATAAAGACCGATCTGTTCCAGCTCCAAGCGGCGTAACGATTGGTCCAGATGATACGCGACTTGCGTGCGGCTGAGGGGCCGGTCGTCCGGCGGGCAGCCATGGGGATTGCCGACCTTGGTGGCGATCTGGAGGCGGGCGCGAAACGCCTTGTCCTGTTGGCCCAGCCATTCGCCCAGGATGATTTCGCTGGCGCCGCCGCCATAGGTGTTGGCGGTATCGAAGCGAGTCAGCCCCAGATCGCGCGCGGTATCGAGTATGGCCAATGCCCGGTCCCGATCGTCGCCCTTGTCGCGAAACGTCGGCGACGAGCCCAACCCGCCGAAATTCCCGCATCCGAAGATGATCCTGTCGCGTTCCCCGGGCTTGATCATGGAAAGCAAGTCTCCTGAAATTTCGTGGCGCTAGATCGGAGCTTGACCGGTCAGGATCGCCGCCAGCCTGGTCGCATCGATATTGCCGCCGGAAATGATGCAGACGATGTTGCCCTTGCCGGCACACCCTGAGAGTGCCGCCGCCACAGACGCCGCACCCGCACCTTCCGCGATTACATGATGCTTGGCGGCCAAGAGGCGAATGGCATCGGTGATTTGCGCAAGCGAGACGCACAACGCCTGATCCACAGTCTCGCGGATCAGCGGCCACATCTCGTCCAGCACAATGCTGCTGCCGATGCCGTCGACGAAGCTCTGTTCGTGTTTCACTTTTGTCGGATGCCCGGCAGCCAGCGCGGCTGCTGCGGGTTGGGACGCCTCGGATTCGACCGCCAGCATTCGGACTCCGGGCTTATGCCGTCGCATCACCGCGCCGATCCCGCTGATCAGTCCGCCACCACCGAACGGCACGACCACCGCGTCGAATGCGGCAAGGTCTTCTAGGATCTCCTCGCCGATAGTGGCGTTGCCGGCCACCACCGCCTGCTCGGCCACGGGATGGAAAAATACGCCTTCCGCGCCATCGAACTGGCGCGTCAGCAAAACCTGCCACCAATCGGCGAACGGGATGCGGATGACTTTGGCGCCCATCGCCTGCAAGGCGTCCGTCTTGGCTTTAGCTGCGCCATCCGGCGCCACGATGGTAACGGGAACGCCCATTTGCCGGGCCACCATCGCGAGACCCTGGCCGAAATTGCCGGCGCTGGCGCCAACCACACCACCGCGCAACGCCGCCGGATCCTTGCTCTTCATGGCGTTGACCGCCGCGCGGATCTTGAATGAACCGAGTGGCTGCAAATTTTCCAGCTTCAGATAGACATTGATGCCGGGCACATCCGCGTCGAGCCGCCAGAGCGGCGTGCGCCTTGCGATGCCCGCGATATTGGCGCGGGCAGTTGTGATATCGGCTTCGGTGGGAAGATGCATGCGGCTATCCATTTTGCTTAAGCTGGTCCTGCCGGCGACGGCGATGCTTTCTTCCAGACGAAATACGCCGCGATGAGCAAACACAGCCAGGGTACGCCGACAATCCAGGACAAGCGCCAGTCCGGATCCAGCAGCATGGTGACAAGCACCGCCAGCAGCACCACCAGTCCGGCGATCTGCATCACAGGGAAGAACGGCATCCGCACCCGCAGATCGGCCGCCTTGTGCACGCGGCGAAAGCGCAGGTGGCAAACCAGGATCAACATCCAGACGATGATGATGCTGAACAGGGCGATCCCCTGCAGATAGGCGTAGGCGCGGGGCGTGAATTTGGCCATGCCAATCGCGACGAAAATGCAAAGTCCCGAAAACAATGTCGCCATCACCGGCGCACCCGACCGGCTGAGCCTGCCCAGAAAGCGAGGCGCATAGGTGCCGCGCGAAAGCGAGAACAGCATCCGCGAACAAAGATAGACATTGGTGTTCATGCCCGACAGCGCCGCGCTGACGATCACGAAATTCATGATCCCAGCTGCATGCGGAATGCCGGTCAGGGACAGGATCTTGACGAAGGGGCTCTCAGCCACCGTCACGCTGCCGCCGGTCTCCGTCCAGGGAATGATCGCCGCCACCACCGCCAGCGCCAGCACATAGAACAGGAATAGGCGCACCGCCATGGTGCGCAGCGCGGCGGGAATGGCCTTTTCCGGATTGGGCACTTCACCGGCCGTCACCGCAATGACCTCGATGCCGCTGAAGGACAGCATGCCCAGGATCACCGCCATCCACATGCCTTTCAGGCCATGGGGAAAGAAGCCACCGGGCAGCTGATAGAGATTGTGCAGGCCGACCGCCTCGGTGCCCAGACCGAAGATGCGGCTGGCACCCAAAATAATGAACAGCACGATGGCCGTCACCTTGATGAAGGCCAGCCAATATTCCGTCCGGCCGAAATTTCCAACCGACCGGGAATTCACATACAGAACGATGGTGGCGAAACCCAGCGACCACAGCCAGACCGGCGTGCCGGGAAACCACCAGGTCATATAGATGCCAGCAGCGACCGCTTCGAATCCCGTCGCGACCACTTGGGCGAACCAATAGGTGTAACGCACGACGAACCCGGCCAACGGATTGATGTAGGTTTCGGCGTAAGTGCCGAACGATCCGGCAGTGGGATGCATCACCGCCATTTCCGACAGGCTGAGCACCATGGCGACGGCGAAGAATCCCGCGATGGCATAACTGACCAGCACCGAGGGGCCAGCATAACCCAGCGCGATGCCGCTGCTGAGGAACAGGCTGGTGCCGATGGCGCCGCCCAGGCTGATCATGATGACTTGGCTGCGGGTCAGCTCTTTATGCAGACCGCCTTCGCGGGCGACGATTGCTGTGTCTTCCAAGCGATCTTCCCCCCACAACCCCGGCCGCCTGACACAGGCCGTGATGTGGAGAGGCTATTGCATCGCTGCCGTGTGATCCAGAGGCTCCGGGCTAAGCCTGATAGCGCGCAACGCCCCCGACCACGGTCTGGATGATTTTCACATCCTTGATCTTCTCCGGATCGATCTTGTGCAGATCGTCCGCCAGCACGACATAGTCCGCCAACTTGCCCGCCGTGATGGTGCCTTTGATGTTTTCTTCGCGGGTATTGTAGGCGCCGTTGGTGCTCGACGCCTTGATCGCCTGGTCCACGGTCAGCTTCTGATTGGCACCCCAGATTTCGCCGTTGAAGCCCTTGCGCGTGATCATGCCCTGCATGGACATCAGTGGAGCGAAAGGTCCGGGTGTACCGAAGTCGGAGCCGGTGGATGCGTGCATGCCCGCATCCTCGAAGGTGCGATAGGCCATGGCGTTCTTCATGTAGTCTTCGCCATAGAAATGGAATTTGTCCGAATTGTAATAGGCGTAGGAGCTGAACAAAGACGGCACCAGATCCACCGCCTTCATGCGCCGCACGAGATCGGTGTTGACGAAGGTGCAATGCGTGATCTTGGGCCGGCTGTTCGGCACGGGAAAGGCCTTCAACGCCAACTCATACGCCGTCATCACCTGATCGATCGCCACATCGCCATTGGCATGGCAGTTCAAGCGAATGCCGGCGCGGTGGACCCGCTCGGCCCAGGCGTTGGTGTCTTTCTGCTTTTCGGTCACATTGCCTTTGTAGGACGGCGAGATGCCCAGATAAGGCCGGCTCATCGCCGCCGTACGCTCTGAAAAAGAGCCGTCCACCACATGCTCGGAGGTGGCGCCGAACTTGATCCATTCGTCGCCGAAATCCGTCCGGATGCCGGTCTTGATCATCGCGTCCACCAGTATGGCATCGGGTTCAAAGCTGATGCGGTGCTGCAGATTGCCCTTCTGGCGCACCAGCTGCATGGCGCTCAACATGTCTTCGTCGTGGCAGACACTGGTCAGGCCATATTCCACGAACTTCTTGGACATGAACTCCACGCCGGTGATGGCCCGGCGTTCCTGTTCCGCGGGACTGTAGGTGGCCATCTTCCCGACGCCATTGAAGACATCGCGGGCATTGTCGGTGACGCGGCCGTTCAGCTCGCCATCGGGGCTCTTGTCGAAGGTGCCGCCGAAATGGACCGGGGTGTTCTTGGTCAGCCCCGCCATCTGCAGGGACTTGCTGTTGTAGAAAGACGTGTGGCCGCCGCGATGGATCACCATCACGGGATGCTCAGTCGAGACCTTGTCGAGGTCTTTGTTGTTGAGCGGGCGGTTATCCTTCACCTTGGTATCGTCATAATAATAGCCGATCACCCAGGTGCCCGGCGGCGTCTTGGCGGCGCGCGCCTTCAGCTTGTCGATGATGCTCTGGATGGTGACGAACTCGACGACATAGGGATTTCCGACCAAAACCTCATACAGCAGGATGTCGCCGCCGCCGTGATTATGCGTGTCATTGAAACCGGGCACGACCATCATGCCCTTGGCGTCATAGGTCCGTGTTTTTGGACCGGCCAGCGATTTCATGTCGGCGGTGTTGCCGACCGCCAGGAACCGGCCCGCTCGCACCGCGAAGGCTTCCGCCGCGGGCGTAGCTGGGTCCATGGTGGTGACCTTGGCATTGATCACGACCAGATCGGGCGGCGGATTGTCGGCAGCGGCCCTGGCGGCGCTGAGCCAAGACGAACCCATCAAGGCTGCGGTTCCGAAACCCGTGGCTTCAAGAAATTGTCTGCGGCTTTTCGCGATGCTCATGATGGCCCCCATCGTTGCGCCCGCCTAGCCAAAGGGAATTCTGCGTGACTGTCCAGCGGTTAATTCGCCGGCGCATGAATGAGGTTTTTTGAAATGGTGCCGCCTGCGTGACTCGAACACGCGACCCCCGCATTACGAAGCGACAAAATATTTTGTCCAAACAATGCATTAGACTGCACTGAAATGCCCGCGCCACGTGGTGAATTCCGAGTCCGTCGGAGAAATACATTATTGAGCAGGCGATCGCGCGTTCGAGAAATATCATGCAATGTTGAACTTGCAGCCGACAGTCCCTGGCTCTCGGGCCTCATCCCCTGCGATTCACTGATGAGATTTGCGAGCTGCTGAGCATAATACAAATTAGCGGTGATCAAGCCGCATGCCGGCGCACACTGGCCCCCCGGCGAAAATGGCGCACCGCTCATTCACGGTTAGGCGCTCGAGTCATCGCTGCTATACGAACCTCAAACTCAGAGCGTTGCCGATCACGGAAAAGGAACAAAGGTTCATGGTCGCTGTACAACGCTGTCGGAGGTTCTGGTCGACGGACAAATTCAAACCTTCAAGCGGCGCCGGCATTCTCATGGCACCCGATCGAACTGCGCAGAGATTTTGAGCGTTACCTCATCGCCGATCATACTCTCAAATCCGTTCATACCGAAGGCGGAACGTTTAAGTTTGCCTGCCGCCGAAAATGCCACATGATCGCCATTCCGGTCCTGCGTCTGAAGCATTACATCCAGGCTAACAGGTTGTGCCACGCCATGCAGCGTCAGAAGTCTCGTCTGCCGGCCTTTTGCTGCCGCCCGTCAAGGTGAGGCCGCTGCTTTGGAAGGTGGCCTGCGGAAAGCGGGCAACGTCGAAAAAATCCGCAGTGCGCAGGTGATCGTCTCTGGCCGCAATCCCGGTGTTAATCGAGCCGGGGGAGACATGAATACTCACCGTCCCGCGCTCCGGTGCCCCGGGCGGGAAAGCCAACCTGCCATCGAACGAAGTGAAGCCGTCCTCCGGGGAGGAGACGACGAAATGGCCGATGGAGAATTGGATGCTGCTGCGCGCCGGGTTGAGGGTCTAGCGGACCTCGCCCGAAGACTCCTGTGCGTACACGGGTCCCACCACGATGCCCGAAAACAGCGCTAGCCCTACCGCAAGACTGCGGATGAAAGAATGCACCTGGGCCTCATAATCTCCACATCGGTAACGCATCAAGCAACGTCGCAGTGTGACCAGCGTTCGTAGATTCTGCACCCGGAGCGTCAACT
>JBEPVO010000002.1:0-62568 GCA_041690975.1 Alphaproteobacteria bacterium | reverse complement strand
TGGCCTGGTCCGGATGCTATCCCCGTCTGGCCCCTATTATTCTAAGTATAAACAATCGAACCCGGAGAGCCTAACCGCCTGTAGAGCCGATGGGAACCACGGCCAGGCGTCCTCAGGCCAGCTCCCGCAACACCGCACGCACGGGCGACGCATCCAGGCCCGCCAGGGGAAGCGGCAGCGCGATCAGCTCATAATCGCCGGGCGGAACATGATCGAGCACCAGGCCCTCCAGGATCCGCATGTCACGCGGCACCGCCAGATGGGCATCCATGGTCTTGGAGGTTTCGGGGTCGAGCGATGGGGAATCGAGGCCCACCAGCACCACGCCATGATCGCAAAGCGCCCGGATGGCCGCGGCGCTGACGGCGGTGAAATTCTCCGGCCAGCGATCCATCGGGAAATGGTCGAACGTGCGAA
This sequence comes from Alphaproteobacteria bacterium, assembly GCA_041690975.1. Lineage (GTDB taxonomy): Bacteria > Pseudomonadota > Alphaproteobacteria > Micropepsales > Micropepsaceae > Rhizomicrobium. The sequence goes on along the minus strand of JBEPVO010000002.1, from coordinate 62,151 downwards.
ACAGCATGCGGGTGACCCCGGGGCTCCAATGGGCATGCACCAGCTCGGCGCCAATGACGTCCCCAGAACCGCGGGCGTCCACAACCCGGCAAGGTCCCAGATAGGGCTCGAGTGACACCGCCTCGATCGACAATCCGGCCGGATCATAATGCAGCGGCGCATCGGCGTGGGCGCCCGAATGGGTGGAAAGCTCGATGGAGGCCACATTCACGGGGCTGCCGCCGCCATACGTCCAGTGCGGCCGGATGGCGAAAGCCGTATCGCCCGGCCAGACCGGAAGCGCCGGGCGCAAAGGCTGGGAAATATCCCAAAGCTTTCTGGAGGGGCTCATCTTCCGCCTGCGCCGCCACCGATGGACCCACTGGTCCTGTCGGAGCGTGTTTGTTATTTGCCCGGCAGTTTATGGAAATGCCGGGCAAATACCAATGCCGGCCTCTAGAATTGCACCTTGACCGTAACCTGATAGCCCCGTTCCGGCTTGTAGGAATACTGATCCAGACTGTTACCGCGATTGGCGACATCGTAGACGCTGCTTGCCACCGCGCCAGCGGAATTGCCCGCCGTTGTAGTCTTGTCGTTGATGCTTACGGCACCCAGATCGCGGGAGTTCAACACATTGGAGATACCAAACCCGAATTCGAGTGGACCGACAGAATAACTGGTCTTAAAATCCAAGTTGGTGTAGGCGCCAAGCTTATAGAAAAGCGTATCGGCATTGTCCGAGTATTGTTGACCCACAACTTTGTCGATCAGTGAAACCTTCCAGGCGCCGGACTTGTAGAAAATACCCTGTGCTGAGGTCCACATCGGTGCCTGTTTCAGCCATTTCCCACCTGACTTAGCAGAGCCCACTGAGCCATTCAGGAAGACGCTAAGACCTTCCAGATCACCATCGAATGCATAGGTGCCCTCGCCTTCGATGCCTTTGTAGAAGGCAGTGCCAGTATTGAGCGCGCAGGTTTCGCCGGCCGATCCGGTGAAGGGAGCCTGGTTGCATGGCTGGAAGCTGATATTGTTGTTCACACCGATGTAATAGATGTCGGCATCGAAGGTGAAATTATCGGCGTAAAAGACCGTGCCAAGTTGATAGTTGGTTGTGGTCTGGGCCTTGGGGAACGTCGTAGTCGGTTTGGCTTGCTCGAAGGAGCTGATGTCCGGAATATAAATGCCTTGTGCGTATTGGGCATAAACGCTCCAGCTGGGCTGCAGCTTGTAATTGGCCATGACGAACGGAAGATCACGGGTCGTGGTGAAGCCCGTAAAAACGGGGACTACTGGCTTGGTCTTCTGTTCCAGTGGCGCGGCAACACTGCGCGACCAGTTTACATATTTGAAGCCAGGCGTGATCGTCAGATCTTCCGTCGGACGCAGTTCCAGCTCGAAGAAGGGCTGATACTGGTCCCAATTGCTGTGCTCCTCATATTCGTAGAAGCCGCCGGCATAAGGCGCCGAGGTCGGTGTCGCCACGACAGTCGCGGGCTTCTTAGGATCATTGAAGAGGCGAGAATCGGCGAAGCTCTGATCACGCCAGGGATAGCAACCCGCGGCCAAGCATTTGGTGGCGTCATAGTCAAAACGGCGGCGCTGCGAGGCCGACTTTTCCCACCACAGGCCCGCGCGCAGCTGGCCGCTCATCCAGCCGAAATCAAAGTCCTGCGACGCGCGCGCGATGTTACCCCACATCCGGAACGCATTCTGCTTGGTATAGCCCGGTACATCGTTCGGAATGGCGACACCACCTACGATGGTGCCAAGGCCTTCGGTTATACCCTTGGCGATATCAGCCGCCGTCTGCTGGACCGACGTCGTGCTCATCGTTTTGTTGACATAAGCGTAGGTATAAACGGTGTCGTCGATGGACAGACCTTCCCAAAGATGGCCCTGCAGACGCAAATACTCCATGTCCGTCTTCTTGTGCACATGGTTGTAATCTTTGTAGTTGCCCGCCGCTGGATTGGTGATCTGCAATCCGTAATTCTTGTCGAAAGCGGTAACCTGCGCCGGTGTGATGCCGGCATTGTCGTTGAGATTTTGGAACAACGCATTGTAGTTCGCGAAAGCGGTCAAGGTCCAATTGCTGCCAAGATCGGTTTCAGTCTTAATCAGAATGTTTTTGGCAGTGCTGCTCTGATAGGTGATGTAGCCGCCGGAAGTGGTGGATTGGAAGTTGACCATCGCGCGACTGGTGTGGCCCCCCAGTTCAAAATTTCCAGTCTGGACATTGGTGTCGAGCACGCTGGTGCCCCAGCTGCCGGCAGTGGCTGAAACCGTATTTCTATTGTCTGAGGTCAGCACATCGGAGAACAAGCTGATATTGCCTCCGAAAGTCGCGGCGCCCAGCGTTCCCGCATTGCCCGGACCGCGGTCTACCAAAATGCTGCCGATAGTTGATGCCGGAAAATAGGACTGGGAATGATGGCTAGGGCCATTGCTATCGCCGAAGGGAATGCCATCAAAGCTCATACCGTAACTGCCGTCGGGCAGGCCACGCATGGTGTTCTTAACGCCGCCATCGGAAAGGCCGGGGCCATTGACGTCGAACCCGGTCATGCCGGGAGCAATAGCCAAAATTGTCGTATAGTCAGCGGTTTTGGAAACTGAATCCTCAATATAGGAGCGGTTTATGATGGTTTGCGGCTCCATCGTTTCCAGTGAAGCCTTCGCCGGTGCCGTATCCGGATTGAACGCCGTGCCGCTCACTACGACGGTCTCGGGCGCCGCATCGCTGACGGCCACCATCTGGACATTGGCTGCCACCTGCTGGGCGGCGGCCGGCATGGCCAGCAAGGCGCCGGCAAACAAAGCCATGCAACCAACCGTGCTGTTGAGGTGAATGGAAATCTTCGACATGAAACAGCCCCTTCGTTACGGAAGGGGTAAAAAACCTCATTGACGCTTTCGCATATTTTGCGAAGGCGCCTGGCGCGAAATGCGCTGGATGAGTCCCCTTATGGGCTGGGTCAATCGCATGCGCGTTTGTCGGTCCGGTGACACCGAATATACGAAAAATCAATTTACAGCGCAGACAAGGCCTGCCCTGCGGAACGAACGGGCCCTTGCCAGCGGCCACCCCGGCCCTGGACAATGGCGGCATGAAGATCCTGCTGATTGAAGACGACCCGGAGATCGCCGACCACATCTGTCATGCCCTGCGCGCGCATGGCCATGATGTGGAAGAAGCCCGGAATGGGCCGGATGGCCTGTCCTCCGCGCGCAGCGGCCAGCACACCGCCCTGATCGTGGACAGGATGCTGCCGGGCCTGGACGGCTTGAGCCTCGTGCGGCAACTCCGCGCGGAGGGATGCCAGACGCCCGTGCTGTTCCTCACCACTATGAGCGGGATCGATGACCGGGTGGCGGGACTGAATGTCGGCGGCGATGATTACCTCGCCAAGCCGTTCGCGCTGGCGGAACTGGTGGCGCGCATCCATGCCATCACCCGGCGCGGTGAGGCGGGGCCGCCCGTGACCTTGCGTGCTGATGGCCTGGAGATGGACCTGATCCGGCGCACCGTCCATCGCGACAGCAAGCTGGTGGACCTGCAGCCCCAGGAATTCCGCCTGCTGGAATATATGCTGCGCAATGTCGGACGGGTGGTGACCCGGAGCATGCTGCTGGAAAATGTGTGGGACCTGCATTTCGATCCCCGCACCAATATCGTGGAAACGCATATGAGCCGGCTGCGCGCCAAGATGGACCGGGGTTACGGGCACGAGCTGATCCATACCATTCGCGGCAATGGATATATCCTGCGTGCCGATTAGAATCTTTCGCACCGAAGGCTTTCGCGTCGCCGCGATCTTCGTCGCGATCTTCGCGCTGTCGGCGGCAATCATGGCCATCGTCACGCTTGCGGTCGTCGATCAGGAACTGCGCGACCAGATTGTTCAATTCGCCAATGCCGATATCGGCGCGATCAAAGACGGCTATCGCACCGAAGGCATGGGAGAAGCGCGCGAAGTGATCCATCAGCGCATGGCGGCGCCGGGCGCGTCCGATTTCTTCCTGCTGCAGCAGGGCGCGACCGAAAAAGTCGCCGGCAATCTGGCGCCAATGCCGCCCAAGACCGGAATTCTCACTTTGCCGTATCCAGGCGACACCGCCGGGCGCACTATTCTGGGCGTGGGGGCCTTTGTCGCGCCAAATCTCTATGCGTTTTCGGGCAGCGATCTGCGCACCGCCCAGATGGCGCGCCAGCGCATCCTGCGGACCTTGATCTGGATTTTTGCCGGTGCGCTGGCATTGGCGCTGCTGGGTGGCATGATCGTCAGCCGCAGCTTCCTGCGACGTGCCGACGAAATTGCCACCACCTGCCGCGCCATCATGGCTGGCAACCTCGCCAGCCGTATCTCCGTGCGCGGCACCGAAGACGAACTCGACCGTTTGTCGGAAACCATCAATGCCATGCTGGACCGCATCGCGGCTCTGATGACCGATCTCAAGCAGATCACCAACGACATTGCCCACGATATGCGCACACCTGTGACCCATCTACGTCATCGCCTGGAGCGAGCCCGCGACCAATCCAGCAGCGTTGAGGACTACGACCATGCCCTGGAAACAGCGATTGCGGCATCGGACGATATCCTAGCCCTGTTCAACGCTTTGCTGCGCATTGCGCAGATCGAGGGCGGCGCGCGGCGCGCGGCCTTCACGCAACTCGATCTTTCCGGCCTGCTGGCGCAGCTGGGCGATGTCTTCGAGCCGGTGGCGGAAGATGCGCGCCATTATCTGAGCCTGTCGCTGAGCGGTCCCATCACCATCTCCGGCGACCGCGAACTCCTCACCCAGGCTTTTTCCAACCTGATCGAAAACGCGATCATTCACACCCCCGCCGGAACCATCGTCACGGTCAGCCTTCAGCGCAGAGATGACGAAATCGTGGCGACGGTCAGCGACGATGGATTGGGTGTTCCGCCGGACGAACATCAAAAGCTGTTTCAGCGCTTCTATCGGCTTGAAGCCAGCCGGACCCGGCCTGGCTATGGCCTGGGTCTGGCGCTGGTGGCGGCGATCGCGGAGCTGCATGGCGCATCGGTTGCCGTCGATCCGCAGGCGGGGCGTGGATTTGCGATTTCACTTCGCTTCCCCATCAGCCCTGGCGCTTCCTAGGGCGTGTTCGCGCTGGCGCGCGTCCATCCGCCACCAAGTGCCTTGTAGAGCGCAACAAGTGCAACCAAGCGGGCGCGGTGGATGTCGGCAAGCTGGTCCTTGGCGGCATTCAGCGTCCGCTCGGCGTCCGTCACGATCAGGAAGTCGCCATAACCGGCGGTATATTTGCGCCGCGCCGCACCCAGCACTTTTTCTGCCTGCACCACCTGCTCGCGCAGCGCGGCTTCCTGGGCCGCCAGATGCGAAATATTTCCCAGAGCATTTTCGACATCGGAAAACGCCGCGATGGCGGTAGCCCGGTAGGCGGCCAGCAATTCCTCCTCGCGCGCTTTGCTTTCGTCGATGCGTCCCTGGATTTTCCCATTGTCGAAAATCGACTGCACCAGCGCTGCGCCGATACCCGCCGCAAGGCCGGTGCCCGGCAAAGTATCGATTGCGGCCGCCAGCGCCGGATAGGCAAAGCCGCCATTGGCAGTCAAGGTTATGTCGGGCAGGAACGCCGCGCGCGCCGCAGCCAGATTGGCATGCGCTGCCGCAAGATTGGCTTCCGCCGTCATGACATCGGGTCGTCGCGTCAAAAGCTCGGAAGGCAGACCGGGCGTTACTATGGGACCGGACAGGCCCGCCAGGCCGTTTCCCCCAACATCAAATCCTTCAGGAGGGCGCCCCAGCAGAACGCCTAGCGCGTTGCGGGTTTCTAACTCTTGTTGCGCAAGACCGGGAAGTACGGCGCGCTGGGCAGCCATATTCGCGCGCTCCTGCGCCAGATCCGAAGTCGCCGCATATCCGGCGTCGACACGCCGCTGCACAACCCGCAAGATTTCCTCCGATGCGGCAAGATTGGCGCGGGCGATTTCCATGCGTTCGCGAAGGGAAAGTAACTGGAAGAATGTGTTGGCGACCCCCGCGGAAACAGTGAGGCCAATGGTGGCGCGGTCCGCCGCGCTGGCGGACCGCGCTGCGGTCGCCGACTGGAGCGCGTCGCGGTTCTTTCCCCAGAAGTCGAGTTCATAGCTCGCACCAAGCGCCGCACTCCAATCGGTTTCGTGGAGAGAGGTGCCTTTCGCCTGGCCGTAAAGATCGCTCACATTGGCATTCAAACCCAGACTGGGAAGCAGGGCCGCACCTGCCTGCCGGGCCCGGGCATCGGCCTGCCGCAGGCGCGCTGCAGCCTGGGCGATATCCAGATTGTTGGCCTGCGCCGTCGCCATCAGCGCGGAAAGCTGGGCATTGCCAAAGCCATTCCACCAATCCCCGGCGGGCCAGAGCGGAGCATTTTTCCCGCCAGCCTGTTCAAAAGCTGGGGGAACATCGCCCGCCGCTAGCTGCAGCAGTGGCGTGTCCGTACAGCCAGCAAGGCAGATCGCAGCCACGGTGGAAAGAAGCAGCTTACGCATCCGGCTGCCTCCGGTTGCGGCCGCCAAAGCGCTCAGCAAGAGCCGGCAGAACAACAAGATTCAGCAAAGTTGAGCTGACAAGGCCGCCCAGGACCGTCACCGCCATGGGGCCTTCGATCTCCTGCCCCGGCTGGTTCATGCCCAGGGCGAGCGGCATCAAGCCAAGACCGGTCACCGCTGCCGTCATCAGGATAGGAATAAGTCTTTCCTGCGCGCCGCGCAGAACCGTCACCGGCGCCCAATCGGCACCCTCATTGTCAACAAGATGCTCGTAATGGGCCAGGAGCAGGATCGCGTTGCGGGCGCTGACACCAAACACCGTGACCAGACCCACCGTGGCGCCAAGCGAGAGACCGACGCCCGTGACGGCAATCGCCGCGACACTGCCGATCAAGCTGAACGGCAGGTTGACCAGAACCAGCCATGTATGGGCCCGCCAACGGAAGCAGACAAATAATATGAGGCCGATCAGGATCAACGCGAAAGCGGTGTAAAGCAGCATCTGGATCTGCGCCGCCTGCTGTGCCGCCGCCGCACCGCTGAATTCGACATAGACACCCGCCGGAAATTTCAGCGCCACAATGCGGCCCTTCGCGTCGTTTACGGTCGCCTGCAAGGACCGCCCGGACACGTTGAAGGTAACGGAGTCGAAGCGCTGCCCGCCTTCATGGGTGACGGCATACCGCGTGTCCGTAGGCGTGATCCGCGCGACTTGTCCCAGAGGGACGGGTCCCAACGGCCCTGCGATCAAGAGCGAGGACAGAAGCTCGGGACGATTGCGCGCACCTGCCGGCAACAGCATGACCACATTCACAACCCGCGTGCCGGAATAGGTCTGGCCAACGGTGGCACCGGCATAATTACTTTCCACCGCGTTCAGCACGTCGCCAGCCTTCAGGCCGTTTGCCGCCAAGGCAGCAGGTTGGAGCTGGATGGCGAGTGTCGGCGTGCCGCTCTGGGGCTTGAATTGCAAGTCCTTGATGCCCGATATGCCTGACAACGCGCCCACGATCTGATGCGCGGTGGTGTCCAGGGCATCGAGCTGATCGCCGAATATCTTCACGGATATATCGGCGGTGGCGCCGGTCAGGCTTTCGTCGATGCGGTCGCCCAGGAATGTGCGTACGTCGATCTGCGCGCCCGGATAGTGCGTCCCGATCTCGCGCAAGGCATCTTCTGCCTCTTTTTGATCCACCCCGGCATTGGGTTTCATCTCGATATGGAATTCGCTCTGATGCGGGCCGCTGGTGTCTTCACCGAGTTCGGCGCGACCGATCTGCTGGGACGCAGAGGCGATATAGGGAAGCGCCAGGATCTCGGCGCTGACACGCCGTCCAATCGCCGCCATCTCTTCCAGCGACGCACCCGGCGTCGAGGCATCGACCTGCATGACGAAATGTCCCTCCCGGAAATCGGGCATGAAGGAGGATTGCAGGAACGGAAGAAGAGCTAGGGCCGCAACAGTCAGAACGCCCAGCGCGACAAGAACGAGCCGGAAATTCCCCCGCACGGTTTCGATCCCGCGGCGCTGCCAATCCTTGAGCCGGAGAATCCAGCCAAAATCCGTATGCGCATCGCGGGCATTCAGCATGAGGGCCGAAAGCGCCGGCGCCGCTGTCAAAGCCACCCCCAGGGACGCCAGGACCGCCAGGATGAACGCCAATGCCAGCGGCCCCACGAAATGGCCCTGCACACTGGTCGAGAAAAGCTCCGGCAGGAAAACCGCGATCACGACCAGGGTCGCGTAGACCACGGGCCCACGCACTTCCAGGGTTGCATCGCGGATCACCAGGACGCGGGACCGTGGATCGGCCAGTTTCGCGTTCTCGCCCAGCCGCCGCAGGACATTCTCAATGCCGATGATCGCATCATCCACCAGCACACCCAGCGCGACGGCAAAACCGCCCAATGTCATGGTGTTGAGGGACTGCCCCATCCGCCCCAGCACGGCGGTGGCCGCGAGCAGCGACAGGGGAATTGCGAGGAAGGTGATAAAGGCGGACCTCCAATCCCGCAGGAACAGATACAGGATCGCCAGAATCAAAATGGCGGCGATCACCAGAGATTGTTCGAGGGAGTTCAACGCCTGCTCGATGAAGTTCGCGGGGCGGTGCAGCGCCGGATAGATTTTCACGCCCTGCGCTTCGAGTGCCGGCCTCAGCTGCGCAATCGCCGCCTCGACGGCATGGGTCGCGTCCAGCGTATTGGCGCCGTATTGACTGGCCAGGGACAGCAGGACGCCCGACTTCCCCATGATCTGGGCATCACTCGACTTCAACGCCGGCGCCTCGGTCACCGTGGCGACATCGCCGATGGTGACAGGCCTGCCCGATCGGACCACCATCACCGCATTGGCGATGACGGACGGATCGGGAACCGGAACGGGGGTCTGGATCAACACGCGCTGGTGCGACAGGTCCACAAAGCCGGCCCCATGCAGCGCCAATGCCTGCCGGGCGGCATCCGCGATATCCGTGAGCGTCAATCCATAGGATGTCATTCGCGGCAGGTCGGGCTGGATCTGGATCTGGCGCACCGCGCCGCCGAACACAATCACATGCGCCACGCCCGGCACCGCTAGCAATGCCGGCTTCATGACCCAGTCGGCCTGGTCGCGCAACGCGAACGCATCGAGCTTGTCCGAAACCAGCCCGATTTTCAGGAGATCGAAGGTGCTGGACGTCAGAGGCGACAGCTTCGGCGTTCCCACGCCCAGCGGCAGGCTGGAGCCCAGTTCGCCCAATCGCTCGGAAATGCCCTGGCGGGCATTGTAGAGATTGATGTTGTCCGCGAATTGAATCTTGATGACGGAGAGGCCCGGAATGGACTCGGAACGGATGGTCGCAAGACCCGTCGCACCATTGACGGCATTCTCGATCGGCTTGGTGACGAGTTGCTCGACCTGCTGCGCCGTGAACCCCGGCGCTTCGGTCTGGACATCCACCGTGGTAGGCACGAAATCGGGAAAGACATCCAGCGGCGCGGTACGCGCCGACCACAACCCCACCAGCAAGGCAACCAGGGTCAAGGTGGCGATCGCGCCCGCATAGCGCACACAAAGATCGACCAGCCAGCGCATCGTCAGTCCTCGGCGCCGCTGCTGGGATTGATCTCATGGGACAGAAGCAGGCCAGCCCCGCTGGTGACAACCTTCTGCCCGGGCGCGATGCCGGTGCCCGGCCGCACAAAATAGCCATTTGCCATCGGCTTGCCGGTATCGATCCGGGTCCGCAGGAAGTGCTTGTCACCGGTTTCGACGTAGACGGAGGCTTCGCCTTCTCCCATCAGAAGCGCGGACGCGGGCACCGCGATTCCGCTCTCGGGAGCGCCAACCGCAATTGCCGCAATCACATGCTCGTTCTGGGCCAGATCGCTACCATCAACCAGCGCATAGAATCCCCTGCCCGGAAAGGCTGGGTCCGATGGGGCATCCCACACCTTGCGCGAGATCCAGCTTTGCGTGTCCGCACCAAGCCGCGTGATTTTGACGGTGTCAGGCGCGGCACGGCCCAAAGCGCCAAGCGGAAACGTGACATGCACCAGGGTGGTTTTTCCGCTGCCCAGCCGCGCCATGATTGCAGTGCGCTCCGCTGCATTCTGCCAGGGCGCGTGAATCCCGAACACCGCATCCGCCTTGCGCCGCGCCAGCGCCAACGCTGCCTGGTCCGCTGCCGCCTTGCTGGCGGCCACCTCGACCACTTCGCGGGAAACGGCCGCTTCATCGCCGGTGCCGAGCGAACGTGCTCGCGAAGCCGCAGCGGCGCTTTGTGTCGCCGCGGCCGATGCCATCAGATAATCCGCATCCGTCTGCGCGATCGCATCCAAGGCCGTCACAATGCCGTAGCCTGTAACTTCCTTTTGAAAAGTCGCGCCGGGAGCAACAACGGTCTCTATGCCAAGCCCTTTGGCCTCCTCCGCGCTCAGGCTGACCCCTGGCCCTGCATCCTTGTCTTCTTTTTTTTCCGGCGTGGCGCTCGGTCCGCAGGCCGCCAGCAGCAGAAGCAGCGTGAAGGCAAATTTTTGCATCAACGATCCAGAATCATCAGGCGGAAGGTGCCAGGGACCGGAACGGCCCGGGGATGGGGTTGTGCCGCCGTCGGAACGCCTGGGCGGCGATCCGACGTCACCAGGAAAACACGATGCGTCTTGGGATCCAGTTCCATGGTACGGGCACCGCTTGCGGTTGGGATATTTTCAAGCACCGTGAATTTGCCGGGATTGTCCTCGTGCGCGACGGTTAAAGTGCCACTTTCCCCATTGGAACTAAAGATCAATCCGGTGGCAGGATCGAAGCGATCCGCATCCACGCCATCCCCGATCGGAAAATGCGCGATAACCTTGCCGGTCTTCATATCCGTCACGGACGTCATCTTGTTGTCGCAGCCTGAGAAAATCCGCCCATGCGCGACATCTGCCGCCATGCCCGAAGGCGACTCGCAAGGCGCCAGCGGATAACGCGCCTTGACGCCCAGCGTCTTGGCATCGAATGCCACCAGTTCGCTCTTGTCTTCGATATTGACGAAAATAGTTCCGGCGCTATCGGCCTCGGCCGCTTCCGGCTTGCCGCCCAGTGCCACGGTGCCGACCACCTTGCCAGTCGCGGCATCCACGGCCGTGGCATCATTGCTTGCGCCGTTGAAGGTGAAAATGCGATTCGAGCCCGGCTCATAGAGAATGCCATCCGGTTTCGTGCCCACGGCAATCTCGCCGACCTTGGCGAAAGTCTTTTTGTCGATCACCGCAATCCGGTTGGCGCCGCCTTCGGAAATATAGGCGCGGTCGCCGACGAAGACGGTCCCGTGAACGCCCTGAAGATCAAGGATGTCCGCCACCAGTTTTCCGTCGGCGGGATCGACCACCATCACATGCGTTCCACGGGTGATGAAGAGATTTCCCGTGGCTGGATCGCGATTGAGATAATCCCAGCCGCCCTCCCCGCCAAGCGTGATGGTCTTGACGATATGGTAGCCGGACGGGGCCGCAATCGCCCCGTTTGCAAGACAGAGCGCACCACTCAGAGCAAGGATCATCATTCGGGACATGGCATCATCCTCAGATAGTATTCCGGGCATGACTTTGGCACATCCGCATTGACCGTTCCGTGCGGCCAGACGACCGGTCACTATAAATTTCGCCAATGGAGCGCATTCCAATTCGGCCATAACGGACCGGCGAAAGCTCTCATTCACCACATTTTGACGACAGGCCTGGTTTTCGGAACGGCGGAGCGTAAGGGCCAGCGCGAAACAGCATTCTGCGCTGCTTTTCACATTCCGGCGCTGCCGCGCTACCTTTGATCGGACGGCACGGCATCCGCCATCAGCGGATCCAGTGCACCCAGATGCTCATGGACCTTGCGGCGGAATGTGCCGGTCGCGGCGAGCGAGATCGCCGCGATGAACAGCGGTGGCAGCGCAACCCAGCAAACCGCCTGCCAGCCATAGGTCTCCAGCAATCCGCCCGAAATGAAAGAACCGATGGCGACGAACCCGAACACCACGAAATCGTTGAAAGCCTGCACCCGCGTGCGCTCTTCCGGCCGGTAGCATTCCAGCACCAGCGACGACGCGCCCAGGAATGCAAAATTCCAGCCCAGCCCCAGCAGGATCAGCAACGTCCAGAAATGTGCCTGGGTGATCCCGGAAAGACCGGTCGCAAGCGAGCAGACCGTCAGCGCCAGGCCGGCGAGAACGATACGGCCTGCACCGAACCGGGCGATAAGACTGCCGGTGACCAGGCTTGGCGCGTACATGGCGATGACATGCCATTGCAATCCCAGGTCCGACGATTCGAGAGAAAGCCCGCAAATCTTCATCGCCAGCGGTGCCGCCGTCATGATGAAGTTCATCAGCAGATAACTGATCACGCCGCAAATGATCGCGGCGACGAATTTTCGCTGGCGCACGATTTCGATCAGCGGTCGGCCGCCGCCGCTATTCTCATCGGCCAGCCGCGGAATCGAGATGCCGGACAAAATCAATCCGCACAGCACCGCCAGCGCAGCCTGCGACAGATAGCTGGCGAGAAAAAGATAGGGCGGCAGAAGCTTCATCGTGTGCGTGACGATCTGCGGACCCAGCACGCCCGCGAACACGCCGCCAATCATCACGATGGAGAGCGCTCGCGCACGCTGTTCCTGCGGCACGCAGTCGGCCGCGGCAAAGCGGAACGACAGCACGGCCGCCGCGTAAGCGCCGCCCAGGAACATGGCCGCCGAGAACAGCCAGAAGGATCCCAGCAGCACCGCCAGCGCCGCAATCAGCCCGGAGGTCATGCCCGCCATCGTGCCAGTGCGGAATGCCGCCTGCCGTCCATAGCGGCGCGCGATGGCGCCCATCGGTAAGGTGCAGGCCGCCATGCCCACCACGAAAACGGAGATCGGAAATGTCGCCAGCGCCTTGTTGGGTGCCAGCATATCGCCCACGATGGCGCCGGTGGCATATACAATGACGGAATTGGCGCTGCCGAAAGCCTGTGCAACCGCGAACCGGATCATGTTGTTCCGGATCTGCATTTTACCCATGCCGGCGTCGTGGCTTTCCGAGATTCCCGACATTCCAGATATTCCCCGACCTATTGTCACAAGTGGAGATTTTCCTATCGTTTGGGTGTGCAATCCGCAAGCATTCAGCCGGAATGGCGGGTCTGCGCCATTTCGGCATAGCGCTGGCGATATTGCTTAAGACCCAGCCAAGTGATGCAGAATGTGAGCGGCCCTAGCACCAAGGCGGTGGTGGACAAGGCATGCGGCAAGGCCCGCGCACCCGTGAAGACATAGTCGCTGAGAAAGGCCGGTAGGATCGGCCCCATGCTGACGCCGAATAAGCCGGTGGCCAGCAGGAAAGTCGCACCCAGCTGGGCCCGCAAATGATTGGGCGCCACCATTTGGATGGCGGATGGAATCAGAACCGGCGTGAAGCCGATAAAGAATTTATAGGGAATCAGAAGCGACGCCATGATCGTTGCACTGGGCGCCATCGGCAAAATACAGGCCGGGATCATGATGCCCAGCGCCGCCCAGGCCGTCAGCTTCAGGCACGCATCGCTCTGCCCCCGGGCAAGCGCGCGGCTGGAGTACCAGCCGGCGAACAGAAGGCCGAGCGGGCCGCCAATCAGGGATGATATGCCGTTGATCCGGCCGGTTTCGCGCGCCGTCCATCCCCAGGTCCGGATGAACAATTCCGGATACCAGGAATCCGTGTAGGCAATCACGGAGAACATCGCCGATCCGACAAACAAGGACAGCGACATCAATGGATAGGTCCGGAGGAATATGAGCACCTCCGAAAAAGGAAATGTCCCGGAGGCCATCGGTGATTTCACCGCGCCGGTGCGCGCCGGCTCCTTGAGCGTGGAAACCCATAACGCGATCAGAAGACCGGGAAAACCGATGACGATGAAAACGAGATTCCAGGATCGTATCGCACCGAAAAACGGCAGAACAACATCGGGCGTCTTCTGGATCATTCCGATCACTTCGCCGCCGATGATCAGGGCAAGCCCCGCACCGATGAACAGGCCCAGCACATAGACACTCATGGCGCGCGGCAGGCGGGTCTTGTCGAAGGAATCCGAAAGCACCGAATAGGCGGATGGCGACAATGTCGCCTCGCCAACACCGACGCCGATCCGGCCCAAAAACAGGATGGGATAGGTGCGCGCGAAACCGCATAGCACCGTCATCACGCTCCACACCGTGATGCCGATGGCGATGAGATTCTTGCGGTTGTAACGGTCGGCCAGATATCCGATCGGCAAGCCCATCAGGGTATAGAAAATGCCCAGCGCGCCGCCGGTCAGAAGCGAAAACTCGAAATCCGTGATGTGCAGGTCGCGGCGGATCGGGCCCACCATCAGATACAGGATCTGCCGGTCGAGAAACGACAGCACATAGGCCACCATCAGGACGCCCGCGACATACCAGGGATAATAGCGCCGCAAGCCTGTGGCAGACACCGGCTCAGCGCCGGCAACGGGATCTGCATGCACGGTGTGGAATCCTTCCGTTAAGAGGCGGTTCCGGCAATCGTTACGGTTCAGCCATAGTGCGGTTCACCCAAACTGCGGTTCACCAAGTGGATTTGGCGGCGGCGGATTTGCAGGCGGCACGAAGGGATGAATCAGCGCCCAGGGACTTGGCATCTCGCCGACCTGCACTTCGATCAGCGATGGACCGCCCGCAACCTCGGCCGCTTTCAATGCGGCGGCCAGACCGGCCGGTGAATCCACCCGTTCGGATCGCACGCCGAAAGCCTGGGCCAAAAGCTGAAAGTCAGGGTTCTGCAACTCGACAGCGAAAGTGCGCCCGAAAGTACGCTTCTGGATGCGCTGCACATTGCCGAAGCGGCCATCCGCAAAAACGACGGTGGTGAGGTTGAATTGATATTTCGCGGCGGTCGCCAGTTCCTGAAGCGCCCAACCGAAGCCACCATCACCAGTGATCGACACCGTGCGCTTGTGGGGCGCGCCGGCCGCTACCCCGAGCGCGGTCGGAAAGCCATAGCCCAGAGTGCCCTGGAAGCCCGGCGTCACCAGGCCGCGCGGCGCGTAAACCTTGTAGGCAATGTTGGAGAAATACCCCACCTGGGTCAGCTCGCTGACCAGGGTCGCGTCATCGGCAATATGATCGCGCAGCACCGCGACATAATCCGATTGCGGTTTGATCGCCAGGGTCTGCAAATCTTCCCAAGCCTTCACCTTTGCGACATCGTCGGTGCGCGAAGGGCGCGGCGTGACGGCACCGAGCGCCGTATCAATCGCCTCCAGTCCCAGACGCACATCGCCATGAAGACAAAGCCCCGGCTGACGCGGCGCGGCAACCGCCGCTTCGTCGATATTGAGATAGACTATCTGGCAATGCGGCGAGGCCAATACCGGCTTTGCCACCGCATCCACGAACCGGCTCCCTGCGACCAGAACCACATCGGCATGCGGCAGGACACATCGGCCACCCAAGGTCGTAAGCGCCAGCGGATGGCGGGCGGACACGGCGCCCCGCGCGCCTTCGGTCATGACGACAGGTGCTTGTAATTTTTCGGCCAACGACACCAACGCGTCGCCAGCCCCGCCCGCGCCCACACCACCGCCGGCATAGATCACGGGAAATTTTGCGGCAGCCAGAAGTTCGGCAGCGCGCTTTGCGGATGACGGATCGACCGGCATGGGTACAAAAGGCGCTGCATCGAAATATTGCACGCCATCAATCACGCCCTGCAGGATATCCGGCGGAACTTCGATCGCCACCGGCTGCGGGCGGCCCGAGCGGAGTTGCGCAAAGGCTTCATGAACCAGCGCGGGAATTTCGGCCGGCGAGCGGGCAATGCCATGCCATTTGGTCAGGGATTTCAAGATCCCCGACTGATCGGCAATCTCGTGCAACATGCCGAAGCCCTTGCCGATCGTGGCCGATGGAATCTGCCCGGCGATGAACAGCACCCGTGCATTGCAGGCCCAGGACGTTGCCAGTCCCGCCAGCGCATTCAGCATGCCGGGGCCCGGCACCATAATGCACACGCCCTCTTTGCCCGTGGTACGGGCATATCCGTCCGCCATATAAGAAGTGGCCTGCTCGTGCCGCGGCACGATGAACCGGATGTCGCTGGCGGCATCGCAAAGCGCATCGACCGCCCAGTCCAGCTGTACGCCTGGAATCCCGAACACGATCTCGACGCCTTCACGGCGCAGCTGCTCGACAAGCGCCTGGCCCCCGGTGGTCATACCTGCCGTTCCTTCATGTTCATGCGTCTATCGAGGTTGGGGACGGGTTATCGCCTTGGGCGAACAATATTCTTCCAGGCCGTAGCGGCCATTCTCGCGGCCAAGGCCCGACTGCTTCACCCCGCCGAACGGTGCCGCCAGATCGAGAGATGCGCCGTTGAGGATGACCTGGCCGGTCCGCATCTGCCGCGCCACACCTTCAGCCCGTTCCAGGCTGTCCGACCACACACCGCCCGACAGGCCATACTGGCTGTCATTGGCAAGCCGGACGGCGTCCGCTTCATCCGCATAACCGATCACCGAAAGCACCGGCCCGAACGTCTCCTCATGGAAAATCGCCATGGTGCTGGTGACATTGGACAGAATTGTCGGCGCCACATAGGCGCCCTTGGACAATCCCGCAGGCTGATCCGATCCGCCGCACAAAAGCGCCGCGCCCTCTTTCTCGGCACCGTCGATTGCCTCGCGCACTTTCTGCTGTTGCACCTGACTGGCGAGAGGTCCGAGACGGTTCGCGGGATCCATGGGATCGCCCAAGGTCCAGCTCTTCGCGGCTTCCACCGCAATGGCTTCGACGTCGGCGCGCCGCGACTGCGGCACGATCAGGCGCGACAACGCCGCGCAGACCTGTCCAGAATTGATGAAGGCTTGGCCCAGCGCCGCCGGTATGACTTTTTCCAGATCGGCATCGTCGAGAATGATGTTGGCGGACTTGCCGCCCAGCTCCAGCGCCGTCTTTTTCAATGCGCGGCCGGCGATTTCCGCCACGGCCCGGCCGCCCCGAGTCGATCCAGTAAAGGACACCATGTCCACGTCCGGCTGCGCCACCAGCGCCGCGCCGGTTTCGCGGCCACCCAGGACCATGTTGAACACACCAGGCGGCGTTCCCGCCGCATGGAAAATTTCCGCCAGGATAGTGGCGTCCAAGGGCGTCACTTCACTGGGCTTCAGGATCACTGTGCAGCCAGCCGCCAGTGCGGGCGCGAGCTTGGCCAAAATCTGATGCAGCGGAAAATTCCAGGGCGTAATCGCCACCACCACGCCGATCGGATCATTCTGGACAATGGAACGACCCAGTTCGCGATCATTGAGTTCCGCAGCAACCGCCAGGGTCGCCCGGATATCCCCTATCGCCAAGCCGATCTGCGCGGCACGCGAGAAACCGATGGGGCATCCCATCTCCGCCGTAATCAGGCCCGCCAGTTCGTCGGCGCGCGCCTCGATGCCGGCGCGCACGCGCTCCAGCAAGGCGATGCGCTCGGCCACCGGCGTTTGCGACCAGCGGCCAAAGGCCTTGCGTGCAGCGGATGCGGCCCGTGCCGCGTCAGCCTCGGACCCCGCGCTTGCTTCCGCAATAACGACCTCCGTAGCAGGATTTACGACCGCGATGGTCGTGGTCGACGAAGATGCCTGCCAGGCGCCGTCGATATAATTCTGCCGCCCCTGCCTGGTGGTCATGATTGGATTTCTTTCGCTTCCAGGCTAGTGCCGGCGTCGAGCTGAACCAGATCCTTGTCAGCCTCGAACGTCACGCCCATCGGGTCTTTGCCGGCGGCGATGGCCTCAAGCTGGCGCCGGAACATGTGCCGCAGCTTCGAGACGCCCAGATCGGTGGACGCCAGATGTTCTTCGGAATGCAAAGTGATCTCGCCCTGGCTGACCTGGGCCTCGAAATCGCCCGGAAATTTCCGGTGCTCTTCCTCGTTCAGTTCGTGCCAGAGCTTGCCGTTGAAATGAGAGCGGATCTTGGAAAGCGTGCCAGTTTCAGTGACACGCCCCGCCGAATAGATACGGAAGCTGGTATCGTCGATGGGCAAGACCCATCCCAGCAGATTGCACGATCCCTCGCCTTCGGCGCGCGGACTGGCGACGGCGCGGATGGTAGGAAGCACCGCCTCTGTGATGCGACGATGCGTGCCGCCTTCGACATCGCGCAATTGTATGGAGCGGACGCCGCGATCCGTATTCTCGAATTTCACCCGCGGCATCACCGACATCTTGGCCACGAACTGATTGCCGCTGAAAGCGCCATGCAGGATGGGAACGTGAAAGGGGTCCATCACATTCTCGAAATGCTGCAGCCAGTTGCACGGCACGATGACGGCCCCGCCGCTGCCGATGCTGCTGTCGTCGGTTTCGATGAATTCGCCGGGGGCCAATTCTTCCAAAATATTGTAGCGCGGCAGAACCGGCTGCCGGTCAGGCGGTCCCATATAGGCGAATATCAGGCCATAACGCTCCTGCAGCACATAATAGGGCTGGCGGATATTCTTGCGGGTCGCCTTGCCATTGTCCGGCTCGCAAGGCTGGTCAACACAGCGGCCATCCACCGCGAACATCCAGCCGTGATAGCAGCAGCGGATGCCCTCTTCTTCCACCCGCCCATAATAAAGAGAAGCGCCGCGATGAGCGCAGCGCTTATGCAGAAGCCCGGGGCGGCCCGCCTTGTCACGGAAGAGAATGAGATCTTCGCCCAAAACCCGAACCGGACGCGGCGTCTCGTTGGCATCGGCGGCAAGCCCGACCGGATGCCAGTAGCGGCGGAGCAGCTCGCCCATCTGCGTGCCCGCGCCCACGCGCGTCAATTCTTCGAAGGAAGTCGGTTGTTTGCGTCCGTAAGCGGTGGATTGTTGAAGCATGCCGTTCCTCCCCTTCGCAGATCGTCTGTCAGCCGCGCACTTTTCGCTGCGGACAGAAAAGCACCATGGCCGGTGCTGACACGTTCCTGACCCCAATTCGTATCATATTCCGGTGATCCGGCTGCCAGACAGGATGTTTGCTTCGCAGGTGCCGCAAATTCCGAAGGTTGCCCGCACGTCGGCCCGGCGCGGATTAATTTAACATGTTATCTTTTTCTGGCAAGGCCAGTGGACAAGGATATGCGCGGTCTTGCATTACTTAACATGTTTATTATCATGACCGCCTCGCAGGAGACCTCCCATGACAAATGCGCGTCGCGCCGCTGCCCTGGCCGCCATCGGGCGGATGCCCACACCTCTGGGCCATTTCGTGAATGGCCAATCGCTCGCAGGTTCCGGCGAAAGTTTCGCGGTGACCGAACCCGCGACCGGCGAGACCATCGGCACGGTCTGCGATGCGACCGAGCCGGAGCTGAACCAAGCCGTCGCGGCCGCCAAGACGGCCTTTCCGAAATGGGCCGCCACCCCCGGCGATAAGCGCAAAGCCATCCTGCACAAGATCGCCGACATCATCGAAGCGCGGGCCGAGGAAATCGCCGCCGTCGAATGCCTGGATGCGGGCCAATGCTGGCGCTTCATGTCCAAAGCGGCCGTTCGCGGCGCGGAGAATTTTCGTTTCTTCGCCGACCGGGCACCGATGGCGAATGACGGCCACACTCTGCCCACCCAGGATCACTTGAATTACACCACCCGCGCGCCGATCGGCCCGGTCGCCGTGATCACGCCCTGGAACACGCCTTTCATGCTGTCGACCTGGAAGATCGCGCCGGCATTGGCGGCGGGCTGCACCGTGGTGCATAAGCCGGCGGAATGGGCACCCTATTCCGCACGCCTTCTGGCGGAGATTGCGCAGAGCGCCGGCCTGCCGGACGGCGTGTTCAATTCGGTCAACGGCCTTGGCGAAACCACCGGCAAGCGCCTGACCGAACATCGCGACATTAAGGCCGTCGCCTTTGTCGGCGAATCCAAGACCGGTTCGGCGATCATGCGGCAGGGTGCGGACACGCTGAAGCGCGTGCATTTCGAGCTGGGCGGGAAGAATCCCGTCATCGTGTTTGATGATGCCGATTTGGAGCGCGCACTGGATGCCGCGATCTTCATGATCTATTCGCTCAACGGCGAGCGCTGCACCTCATCCTCGCGCGTTCTCGTCCAGGTCTCGATTCATGACCGCTTTGTCGAACAATTGGCAGCGCGGGTGCGCAATCTGAAAGTCGGCGACCCCTTCGATCCCGCCACCGAAGTTGGCCCCCTCATCCATCCCCGACATTGTGCCAAGGTGGTGAGTTACATGGACATCGCGCGCAAGGACGGCGCCACCATCGCGGTCGGCGGGGAAGCGATACCAGGCAACGGTTATTTCGTTCAGCCCACTTTGTTCACGGGGGCCAGCCAATCGATGCGGATCGCCAAGGAAGAGATCTTTGGGCCGGTGCTGACTGTGATCCCCTTCACCGACGAAGCAGATGCCATCGCCAAGGCCAATGACATTGTCTATGGCCTTGCCGCTTATCTATGGACGAACAATATCCAGCGGGCCTTGCGCGTGTCCGAAGCCTTGGAAGCAGGCATGATCTGGGTCAACAGCGAGAATGTCCGCCACTTGCCCACACCCTTTGGCGGCACCAAGGCGAGCGGCATCGGGCGCGATGGCGGCGATTGGAGTTTCGATTTCTATATGGAAACGAAAAACGTTGCCCTGGCGCGAGGCAATCACAAGATCCAGCGCCTGGGCGCCTGACCTTCAATCGCCGCGGATGGCGCCGGTAAACGCATGCAGTTCGGATATCAGCTTCTTCAGACGCTCGTCGCCAAATTTGAGTGCGTAACTCTCCAATTGCCGTACCGTCCGGCGCGCGGTCCCCTGAATCAGGGCCCGCCCGGTTGGGGTCAACGAAACGATGGAGCCGCGACCATCCTTCGGATTGTTTTTGCGCAACACCAGCCCGCGATCGGCGAGATCCTTGATGATCCGAGACAGGCTGGGGCCGAACAGAAGCGCGGAATCCGCCAGCGTCTTCAGATCCATCGGCCCCGCCCCATCCAGAACACGCAGGACACGCCATTGCTGCTCGGTGACCCCCGCTTCGTTCAGCATGGGACGAATCGGCGCCATCACCGCTTCGCGGGCCGCCAGCAAGGTGCCCGCCAGGGATTGCCGATAGGGCAGCAACTTTCTTGCCTTTTCCGGTTCGGGCATATCGCGGATTCTTCGGGCCAAGGGATCACTTTTTCTATTTAACGTGTTAAATATATGCCCAAGCTTGGGGAAGGTGGCAACGGATGATCGCAGGAAACATCTACGGTGTTGTCCTGAACGACCGTCCGCAGCTTGCCCAAATGGCGGACAGCTTTGCAATGCCGCCTTACAAGGCGCCGCCGCAAGCTCCGGTCCTGTATATCAAGACGCGGAACTGCCTGGCGATCGGCGGCGATATCGCACTGGATCTCGCACACGTCGAAATAGCTGCGACATTGGGCCTGATGTTCAGCCGGGCCGCCACCAAGATATCGCGTGAGAACGCGCTCGATTGCGTCGCGGGCGCCTGCGTGGCGTTGGACATCAGCGAACCCGAAGCCAGCTATTACCGGCCCACCGTGCGGCAGCGCTGCCGCGATGGCTTTCTGCCATTGGGCCACCCCGGTGCATTCGACCGGGATCTGCTGAAATCCAGCATCCAGACGTCCGTCAATGGCACGCCCGTTCATGCCTGGTCGCCGCAGCGGTTGGTGCGCGATGTGGCAACCCTGATCGCGGACATCAGCAGCTTCATGACCTTGGCACCCGGTGACTTGCTGCTGATCGGTTTGCCCCACGATGCCCCCCGCGCGGGGCCGGACGATCGAGTAACTGTCAAATGTGCCGGTCTCGCACCACTTGCCATCCGCCTCCAACCCGCGAGCGCCGCATGAAGCGCGCCCGTATCGCCCATAAGGGATCTGCCGTCTGGGCCGATCTTGTCGATAACGACAGCGCCCTGCGTCTTGGCGACGGCGAGACGCTCTCCATCGCAGAAGCGCATTGGCTTGCCCCCGTCACGCCGGGCGCATCGATTTTTGCACTCGGCCTCAATTACGCCGATCACGTCAAGGAATTGGGTTTCAAGACCAAGGAACCGCCGCTCATTTTCCTGAAAGGCGCGAACACCCTGGTGGGCCATCTGGCTACGACGGTGCGGCCCGATGACGCAAATCAAATGCATCCAGAATGCGAGCTGGTCGCCATCATCGGCGAGCCCACGCGCAACGTTCGGGCCGAAGAGGCCTTGGATTATGTGAGCGGCTATACCATCGCCTGCGACTATGCCATCCGCGAGTATCTCGAGAATTACTACCGCCCCAATCTGCGCGTGAAGAACCGAGACGCCACGACACCTCTGGGGCCCTGGATCGTCGATGCCGCCGATATTCGCGATCCCCAGAATCTGCGCCTGCGCACCCTCGTAAATGACCAGCAAGTTCAGGACGGCTCGACCAAAGACATGGTACTCGATGTTGCGGGCCTGATCGCCTATCTTTCACAGACCATGACCCTTTTGCCGGGCGACATGATCATGACGGGAACACCGCAAGGCGTTCATTTCTGCGCCGCCGGCGACGAAGTGATCTGTGAAATCGAAGGTATCGGGCGCCTGGCGAACCGCCTCATCGCGGAATCGGCGTCATGAGCCTGTATCAACTTTCCAAGCTGTTGTTTCATCTCAACCGCGACGAAGACCTGAAGTTGAAATTCAAGCGCACGCCGCAGGACGCAATCGCTCCCTTCGGATTGAACGATGACGAGCGCCGCGCAGTGCTCGAACCCGATATCGGTCTTCTTTATGTCCTGGGCGTGAACGGCCAGATCCTGATGCATTTCGCGGCCTTCAACGGCATCGAATGGTCCGACTATCTTCAACGCATGCGCGATGGCGTGAAGCAGCATGGGCCGGTCAGGGCCGGCATCTACGCCATGTTGTCGGATGCCGACGAAAAAGTGGTGGGGTCATGAGCCTGGTTTTCAGCGGCGTCTGCAGCCACGCCCCTGGCATCACTGGTCGATCAGAGCGGGCCGACCCGTCCCTGCGCGATCCCTTCTACAAGGCCTTCGGCGAAATGCGCGATGCCGTGCACGCCACACGCCCCGATGCACTCATCGTCATCGCCGCCGAGCATTTTGCAAATTTCTTCATGAACAACATGCCCGCCTACGCCCTGGGCATGGCGGAAAGCTATGACGGGCCGATCGAGGATACCGAATGGCTTCGTATCCCGCGCCGGACCATCCGTGGCAATCCCGACCTGTCACGCCGCCTGATTGTCGAAGTGCAGCAGAGCGTCGATGTCGCCTATGCCGAGGAATGGCGTTTCGACCACGGCATCATGGTGCCGCTGCATTTCCTTGATCCCGACAATCGGCTTACCGTCATTCCGGGCAATATCAACTGTCAGGGCCCACCGCTGACGCCGTTGCGACGCGCCTGGGCGTTCGGCGAAGCATTGCGCCGCGCTTGCGACGCCGTGCCGGAGCGGATCGCGCTGGTCTGCACGGGCGGGATTTCCCATTGGCCCGCCACGCCCGACAGCGGCATGATCAATGTCGATTGGGACAAAGATTTTCTGGATCGCTGGGCGCGGCAGGACAAGGACGCCATGCTCGCCTACACCGATGCGGAAACCTATCGCGACGCCGGTCAGGGCGGGTTCGAAATCCGCACATTCATCGCGGCCGCTGCAGCAGCCCGGGGCAAGGGTACGGTTCACTTCTATGCACCGATCCCCATTTTCGCCGTCGGCTGTACCGTCGCCACTCTGGAGATTGCGTAATGGCGCATGCCACCGTCGAATGGACATCCAACCTGCAAGGCGATGCCGATATCCGTGGTCTGCTGGAACTGATCGCAGCGGCGATGCGCAATTCCGGCGGTGTTTTTCCCTGGGGCGGTATTAGAGTACGCGCCATTCGGTTGGACGATTACGTTATCGCCGACGGCAAGGCGGATGACGCCTTTGTTAATGTCACAATCAAGATGGCGGCGGGCCGGAGCGCCGAGTTCAAGAAGGCTTTCTTCACCGATCTCTTCGAGCAGATCAAAGCGCATTTCGCTGAGCTTTATGCCCGCCGGTCTTTGGCCCTTTCCCTGTATGTCGAGGAAACCGACGAGCAGAACAGCTTCAAGCATAATAATATTCACAAGCGTTTCAAAAAGGATTCCTGATGCCGTTATCGGACGCGCAGATCGCGGACATGGCGTTCCGGTTGGATGCCGCTGAAAAAAGCCGCCAGCAGATCGGCCATTTTTCGCGCGAGCAGCCGGGAATGACGATCGAAGATGGTTATCAGGTGCAGCGCGCCTGGATCGCCAGCAAGCTGGCGGGAGGCCGCAAGCTGATCGGGCACAAAATTGGCCTCACCAGCCGCGCCATGCAACGCTCGTCCAACATTAACGAACCGGATTTTGGCGCCCTGCTGGACGACATGCTGTTCGCCAACAATGGCGACATTCCCGCCGCTCGCTTCATCGAGCCGCGCGTGGAAGTGGAGCTTGCCTTTATCCTGAAGGATCGCCTGTCGGGACCCGGCTGCACCCTATCCGATGTGATGGACGCGACCGACACCATCGTCCCCGCCATCGAGATCATCGACGCCCGCATCCGGCGCATCGACACGGAAACCGGCGCCACGCGCAAAGTATTCGACACGATATCCGACAATGCGGCCAGCGCCGGACTGGTCCTTGGCGGCAATCCCATCCGCCCCGGCACGGTTGACCTGCGCTGGGTGTCGGCGCTGATCCATCGCAATAGCGTGATCGAAGACTCCGGTGTAGCGGCGGCGGTGCTCGGCCATCCCGCATTGGGCGTGGCATGGCTCGCCAATAAGTTGTCGGAATGGGACGAATCCCTGCAGCCAGGCGAGATTGTTCTTTGCGGAAGCTTTACCGCGCCAGTCTTTGCCTCTCCCGGTGACGATTTCCACGTTGATTTTGGTCCTCACGGCAACATCTCGGTACGGTTCGCATGAACAAGCTCAAGCAAGCGCTCGCAGCGCATCGCCCGCAGATCGGCCTGTGGCAGGCTCTCGCCAACGCCTATACCGCCGAAATATGCGCCGGCGCCGGTTATGACTGGCTGCTGTTCGATGGCGAACATGCGCCCAACACCATCCAGACGCTTCTGGCGCAACTCCAGGCCGTAAAGGCCTATCCGGTGGAAGCGGTGGCCCGCCCGCCGGTGGGCGATCCGGTCCTCATCAAACAATATCTCGATATCGGCTTTCGCTCGCTCATCATCCCGATGGTCGAAAGCGTGCAGCAGGCCCAGATGCTCGTGTCAGCGACGCGCTATCCGCCCCATGGCAATCGCGGCGTCGCCAGCGCCATCAGCAGGGCAGCCGGTTTTGGCGCAAATGCCAAATATCTGGAAAATACACATGAGAACATCTGTCTCATTCTCCAGATCGAAAGTGCGGCAGGGCTCAAGGCGATCGATGACATCGCCGCCCTCGACGGTGTCGATGGATTGTTCATCGGCCCGAGCGATTTGGGTGCCAGTCTTGGTCATCTGGGCAATGCCGGCCATCCCGATGTCCAAAATGAAATTTCAAGTGCTTTGGCAAGAATTCGGAAAGCGGGGAAAGCTGCGGGCATCTTTGCCACGTCTGCGGAAGCGGCAAAACGATATGCCGAAGCCGGCGCCTGCATGATTTCGGTGGGCACCGATCTCAACTTGCTTCTGGACGGTGTGTCCAAGCTTCGCAAGAGCGTGTCTCTGTGATGCAAACCCTGGTTGTCGCACAATAAAGAGGGGAAAACAGAATGCGGTATGGACGCGTTGCAGCTTTGGTCGTGATCGGAACACTGAGTTTTGGGGCGGCGGTATCGGCCGCCGACCTGCAGGGCAAGTCGCTGCTGGGCGAGCCACTCTATATCACCCAGCAGATCGGCTTCCCGCCCGCGCAGATGGAGAATCTGCTGAAGGCGACCGCGGAAGCCAAGACGGCGTTCGAACAATCCGTCACACCCGATACCGCGACCTGGTATGCGCGCCTTTTGATGTACCAGAACCATATCCTGGATTCGATCGCGGTGCTGGATCGCGGCCTGAAGCAATATCCGACATCCGGAAAATTGCTGCGCCATCGCGCCCAGCGTTATCTGACGCTGCGAGAGTTCGACAAATCGATTGCGGATGGGCTGGCGGGCGTCAAATATTATGAAGGCCAGCCGATCGAACGCGAAAAACCAGGTCCGACCTATTTCCCCGGCGACCCCGACATGGTGCAGATGTATCTGCATTATCACCTGGGCCAGGCCTATTTCGGCAAACACGATTACGACAACGCCCAGAAATCGTTCGCCAGGGCGCGCGAGATCGCGTCTTTCAGCCGCGACAACGATACCGAATCCTCCACCGTCTATTGGATGTTCCTGTGCGCGGCGCGGGCCGGCAGGACAGCCGAAGCGCGGGACATCCTCGATGCCTACAAGCAGACGCTTTTCGAAGTTCATCCCAAAGGCGATTCCGACACCTATTTCGACGGCATCCAGCTCTTCAAGGGCAACCGGCCGGTCAGTTCCATGTTCAGCACCAGCGATGGCGGCCAGCCTTTCGCTACCGCAGACGGGGTGATCGCATCGACCAGCTACAGCATCGCGCAATATTACCTGTTGATGGGCGAGCGCGAGAAAGCCAAACCCTGGCTGGCGCGCGCCATCCAGATCAAGGGCTGGGGTTATTTTGCACGCATCCAGGCGGAAGCGGATTGGAAGCAGCTGTTTCCCGCTGAAATGCTTGCCCCGGTCAGCGATCCCGCGCCGAAATAACCTAGAAGCGACGCGATATTCCCGCATAGATTTCCAGATCGGGCGTGGGTTTGTTGAGGCCCAGATTCACGCCCGCATCAAACTGCGTGTCGTTGTCCATCAACCATGCGGCGGTGAGGTCGAAAGTATATTGCGACGCGGTCCCGATGGGATCGAAATTCTGGGCCGTCCAGATTTCCGCGCCCAGAGTGATGCCGCTGCCGACCGCCCGGGTAAGGCCCAACACATCGATCAGGCGGGCGTGGCGCCCGCGTCCCGACGCATCGAGCAGCACATCGACTTCCGGTGTCGATGCCACCCCCCAGCCGCCACCCAGATCATATGCCATCGGCACCAGGACGCCTTCCTCCATTGCACCATTACCCAGCCCATCGTCTGCCGTCGGCAGTTTCACATAAGGCCGCACCGCCATAGTGAAGCTCTGTGCCGCCAAGAAATTCCACTGGCTGCTGAGTACGAAATCTCCGATGCCGGATTGGGTCGCCGTAAAGTCCGTTCCATGCGTGCGTGTTTGCTGATAGAGCGGCAACCCGCCCTCGATATCCCAGCTATCGGTGATGCCATATTTCAGCATCGGCGCCGAATAGACATATAGATCGCTGGTTATACCGTCGCGGCGCTGAAACGTGCCGTCAAAAAGGCCCAGCTCAAGCTGGACCGTACCCGCCCCCGGTGTACAAGTTCCGGTGTTTCTTCCCGGACGATCCGAACAGATAGGCGATGCATCCTGTGCCCACGCAGCGCCGGTGCCGGACAGAAGAAGCATCAGGACACCAAGCATTTTTTGAAATTGCAACATGGAAGACTCCCTTGGAAGTCCAGATGATCCATCGCCGCCGCATATAAATTCGAGAGTGCTCGAACCCTTCGACTGTTTATATGGAATCTATATATCCCGACGCTCCATCCGCCATCGAACCTATATGCCCTTCGGCGCATTCATGCGTGCAAAGGAGATACGCATGTTCGATCTCGTGATGCTCGCCGCCGGACTGGCCTTCTTCATCGTCGCCTTCGCCTATGTCCGCGCCTGCGAGCGGCTGTCATGAGCACCGATTACATCCTGGCCGGGCTCGTGACCATCGGTGTCCTTGCCTATCTCATTTACGCGCTGATCCGGCCGGAAAAATTCTGAGGAAAATTCCATGACGCTCAATGGCTGGCTGCAGATCGGCCTTTTCTGCCTTGCGATACTCATTTGCGTGAAGCCGCTGGGCTTTTACATGGCTCGGCTGTTCGAGGGCGAACGGGTATTCCTGTCGCCGCTGCTGGCGCCGGTTGAACGTGTCCTCTACCGGCTTTGCGGGATCCGCGAGAATAGCGAGCAGCGCTGGACCCAATACACCATCGCCATGCTGGTCTTTTCGGTGGCCGGCTTCCTGTCGCTCTATACGATGCAGCGGCTGCAGGCTGTGCTGCCCTTCAATCCCCATAATCTGGGGGCCGTGGCGCCGGACCTCGCCTTCAACACCTCAGTCAGTTTCATCACCAACACCAACTGGCAAGCCTATGCCGGCGAAACCACCATGTCCTATCTGGTTCAGATGATGGGCCTGACGGTGCATAATTTTCTCTCCGCCGCCACAGGCATCGCCCTGGCCGTTGCGCTGATACGCGGCTTCGCACGCCGCTCGGCGCAGACCCTGGGCAATTTCTGGGTCGATCTCACCCGCGCCACGCTTTACGTCTTGTTGCCATTGGCGATCCTGATTGGATTAGCGCTGGTCTGGCAGGGCGTGCCGCAAAATCTGGGCAGCTACACAGTCACGACCACGCTTGAAGGCGCCCGGCAGCTCATCGCCCAGGGTCCCGTCGCGTCCCAGGAAGCGATCAAGATGCTGGGCACCAATGGCGGCGGCTTCTTCAACGCTAACTCGGCGCATCCCTTCGAAAATCCCACCGCACTCACAAACCTGCTGGAAATGTGGGCGCTGCTGGTGATCGCGGCCAGCCTCACCTACACCTTCGGCAAAATGGTGCGAGACACCCGCCAGGGCTGGGCGATCTTCGCCGTGATGGCGCTGCTGATGCTGGCGGGTACCGGCATCACCTATTGGAGCGAGGCGCGGGCCAATCCCGCTGTCGCCGCGGCACAGGTCAGCGAAGCCGGCAACATGGAAGGCAAGGAAATCCGCTTCGGCATCGTCAATTCCGCCCTTTTTGCCACCATTACGACCGATGTCTCCTGCGGCGCGATCAATACCATGCATGACAGCCTGATGCCGCTGGGCGGCCTGGTGCCGATGATCAACATGGAGCTGGGCGAAATCGTCTTTGGCGGCGTGGGGTCCGGTCTCTATGGCATGCTGCTGTTCGCCATCACCGCCATGTTCGTGGCCGGGCTGATGGTGGGACGCACACCGGAATATCTGGGCAAGAAGATTGAGGCCCGGGAAGTGAAGATGGCGATGCTGGCCATCCTGGTGCTGCCGCTTTCGATTCTGGGCTTTTCGGCCCTGGCGACCGTCACCAAGCTGGGTCTGGCAGGGCCACTCAATACAGGCCCGCATGGCTTCAGCGAAATTCTCTACGCCTTCACCTCCGCCACCGCCAACAATGGCAGCGCTTTTGGCGGCATCAGCGCCAACACTGTCTTTTATAATCTCACCCTGGGCTTCGCCATGCTGGCGGGACGCTTCCTGTTCATCATTCCCATGATGGCGGTGGCGGGCTCGCTGGCCGCCAAGAAGATCGTGCCGGCCTCGGCAGGCACCTTCCCCACCCATGGCGGGCTGTTCGTGGGCCTTCTGATCGGCGTGATCTTGATCCTGGGTGGCCTCACCTTCTTCCCGGCTTTGTCACTGGGGCCCATCGTCGAGCAGTTGGCGATGCAGTCCGGCCAATTCTTCTGAGGATCGCCATGAGCTCCGCCCCTATCAGCCTGACCGATCGCACCATCCTGATCCCCGCCATCGGGGCGGCGTTCAAGAAACTCGATCCTCGGTCCATGGCCCGCAATCCGGTGATGTTCGTGGTCGAAATCGTCGCCATTCTCACTACTGTCCTTCTGGTGCGGGACGTGCTGCGCCACATGCCGCATCCCGGTTTCGCCTTCCAGATCAATCTGTGGCTCTGGTTCACCTTGCTGTTCGCCAATTTCGCCGAAGCCGTGGCGGAAGGCCGTGGCAAAGCCCAGGCCGATACCTTGCGCCGTACCCGAAGCGACACCATGGCCAAGCGCCTGGCCCATCAGGAGGCCAAGATCTATTCCCCGGTCTCGGCCCAGATGCTGGAACGCGGCGACCTGGTGCTGGTGGAAGCGGGAGAAATCATTCCGTCCGACGGCGATGTGATCGAAGGTGTCGCCTCGGTGGACGAAAGCGCCATCACCGGTGAAAGCGCACCGGTGATCCGCGAATCCGGCGGCGACCGCTCTGCCGTGACGGGTGGCACCCGTATTCTGTCCGATTATGTGGTGGTGCGCATTTCCGCCAGCCGAGGAAATACGTTCCTCGATCGCATGATCGCCATGGTCGAAGGTGCGGAGCGGCAGAAGACGCCCAACGAAATCGCGCTCAATATCCTGCTGGCCGGATTGACCTTGATCTTCGTCTTTGCAGTGGCAACCATTCCCGCCTTTGTGGCCTATGCGGGCGGTCAACTCAGCGTGCTGGTGCTGGTGGCCCTGTTCGTGACGCTTATTCCCACCACTATCGGCGCGCTTCTGTCCGCCATCGGCATTGCCGGGATGGACCGGCTGGTGCGTTTCAATGTGCTGGCCATGTCGGGCCGCGCCGTCGAAGCGGCGGGCGATGTCGACACGTTGTTATTGGACAAGACCGGCACCATCACCCTGGGCAACCGCCAGGCGTCGCAATTCCTTCCGCTGGACGGCGTCAGCGAACACGAGCTGGCAGAGGCCGCGCTTGCAGCGTCCCTGGCCGATGAAACGCCGGAAGGACGGTCCATCGTCACCCTGGCGCGGGAGAAATACGGCCTGAACGCTGTGCCGCAAGGCCGTTTCATTCCGTTCTCGGCCCATACGCGCCTTTCCGGCATCGACGGCGCCAGCGTCATTCGCAAAGGCGCTGTGGATGCGGTGCTGGGCTGGGCCGGTGTGGGCGCCGCACCGCAAGCGGCCGCGCTGAGCACCATCGCCGAACGGGTCGCCAAAACCGGGGGCACGCCACTGGCCGTGGTGAGGGATGGCCGCTTGCTGGGCATCATCCATCTCAAGGACATCGTGAAGGCCGGCATCCGCGAACGCTTCGGGGCGCTGCGCCGCATGGGCATCCGCACCGTGATGATCACGGGCGACAATCCCCTGACCGCTGCTGCCATTGCCGCCGAGGCGGGGGTGGATGATTTCCTCGCCCAGGCCACGCCCGAAAACAAGTTGGCCCTGATCCGCGAGGAGCAAGCCAAGGGCAAGCTGGTGGCGATGTGCGGCGATGGCACCAATGACGCGCCTGCGCTCGCCCAGGCCGATGTCGGCGTGGCGATGAACACTGGCACCATGGCGGCACGCGAAGCCGGCAACATGGTGGATCTGGACAGCGACCCCACCAAGCTGATCGAGATCGTGGAAATCGGAAAACAAATGCTAATGACGCGCGGTGCCCTCACCACCTTTTCCATCGCCAATGACGTGGCGAAATATTTCGCCATCATCCCGGCCATGTTCCTGGCCTTCTATCCCCAGCTCCAGGCCCTGAATGTGATGGACCTGCATTCGCCGCAAAGCGCCATTCTATCGGCGATCATCTTCAATGCCGTGATCATCGTGGCGCTGATTCCCTTGGCGCTGAAGGGCGTGACCTATCGCGCGTTGGGCGCGACGGCGGTGCTGCGCCGCAATCTTCTTCTGTATGGATTGGGCGGAATCGCCGCGCCCTTCATCGGCATCAAGGCAATCGATCTTGCCGTCACCGCACTGGGCCTGGTCTGAGGAGTCCGTCATGCAACATATTCGCCCTGCCATCGTCATGCTTATCGCTTTCACCCTGATCACCGGATTGCTCTATCCGCTGGGCTTCACCGCGCTGGTGCAAGCGATCTTCCCCCACCAGGCGGCCGGCAGTCTCATCCAGCAAAACGGCAAAGTGATCGGCTCGGAACTGATCGGGCAGTCCTTTGTCAGTCCCGGCTATTTCCATGGCCGCCCGTCCGCCGCCGGCAATGGTTATGACGCCGGTAATTCCTCCGGCTCGAATTTTGGCCCGACCGCCAAAAAATTGAAGGACCGCGTTGCCGCCGACGCCGCGAAGCTGCGGCAGGAAAATCCCGGCGCCCCCGTGCCGGACGATCTGGTGACGGCATCGGCCAGCGGCCTAGACCCCGACAT
The DNA here is from genome assembly GCA_041690975.1 of Alphaproteobacteria bacterium. GTDB lineage: Bacteria > Pseudomonadota > Alphaproteobacteria > Micropepsales > Micropepsaceae > Rhizomicrobium. The sequence continues at coordinate 30,137 of JBEPVO010000002.1, read as the reverse complement.
CACCCCCGCCGCCGCCCTTTTCCAGGTCCCGCGCGTGGCACGCGCCCGCGCATTGCTCCCGGAAAGCATCCGCAATCTGGTGCAAAGCCAGTCCCAGGGCCGACTTTTCGGACTAATCGGCGAGCCGCATGTCAATGTCCTACAGCTTAACCTTGCGCTGGACGCCTATGCGGCACGCATGCGGCGCGGAGCGGAAGATAGTAAAACACCTGCCGGATGAATGATGCCCGCCCCTCGCCCGACGCACTCCTCAAACAACTGGGGAAGAACGGCCGTGGACGACTGAAGATTTTCCTCGGCGCAGCCCCCGGCGTGGGCAAGACCTACGAGATGCTGTCCCAGGCGCGTCGCCGCAAGCTCGACGGCACCGATGTCGCCATCGGTGTGGTAGAGACCCATGGCAGGGTCGAAACCGACCTTCTCACCAAGGGCATCGAAACCATACCGAAGAAGCGCATGGCGTATCGCGGCCATGTGCTGGCGGAGATGGACATGGACGCTATTCTCCAGCGCAAACCGCAATTGGTGCTGGTGGACGAACTCGCCCATACCAATGCGCCCGGCAGCCGGCATCCCAAGCGCCACATGGATGTCGAGGAGCTGCTGACGGCAGGGATCGACGTCTATACCACGCTCAATATCCAGCATGTCGAAAGCCTCAACGATGTGGTGGCGAAGATCACCCGCGTGGTGATGAGCGAGACTGTTCCAGATTCCGTCCTGGACCAGGCCGACGATATCGAACTGGTGGACATCACGCCGGAAGACCTGCTGCAGCGGCTAAAGGACGGCAAGGTTTATCTTCCGGACACGGCGGAGCGCGCCGCCCGGAATTATTTCCTGCCCGGCAATCTGACCGCGTTGCGCGAGCTGGCGCTACGTCGCACGGCCCAGCGGGTCGATGCGCAGATGCTGGATTACATGCGCGCCCATGCCATCGAAGGCCCCTGGGAAGCGGGAGATCGCGTTCTGGTCCCCATCAGCGGCAAGGACAGCGATCCGGCATTGGTGCGTCAGGGCCGCCGCCTGGCCGAACGGCTGAAGGCGCCCTGGACCGTCCTGGATGTCGAGACTGGACGCGAGCGCACCATTGCGCAGCGCGACCGCGTCGCGCGCGCGCTGCGGCTGGCACAACAGATGGGCGGCGAGACGGCGACCATGCCCGCAGCGAGCGAAGCCGAAGGTGTCGTGCAATATGCCCGCGCTCACAATGTTGCGCACATCGCCGCCAGCGAGGCGCGCCGGCCGGCCTGGCTCGCGGCGCTACGCCCGTCACCGCTTCAGCAGATTATCCGGCGCGCGCCAAATCTGGCGATCCACATCATGCCAGTCTCGGACGCCTCTGCGGACAAGGTCGCATGGCGGCCAGCTTTGTCGCCGGGCGCCTATGCCGGCAGCTTCGCCATGAGCGCCATAGCGCTGGGTGTTGGGCTTTTGTTACGGAATTATCTGGCCGTTTCCAATGTGGCGCTGGTGCTGCTGGTGGCGGTGCTGGGCAGCGCCGTCGCTTATGGCTTGTGGGCGTCGCTGTTCGCCTGCCTGATCTGCGCTCTCGCTTATAATTTCTTCTTCCTGCCGCCGCTCTATAATTTCACCATCGCCGATCCCGAAAATATCCTGACCCTTGTTGTCTTCACGCTCGTTGCGGTGATCGCCAGCAATCTGACATCACGGATGCGGATGCAAGCTATTATGGCGCGCGAACGCGCCGATACCACCGAAGATCTTTATCGCTTCAGCCGCAAACTGGCGGGTACCACGGCGCTGGACGATTTGCTCTGGGCGACCGCGTATCAGGTGGCGCATATGCTGAAGTTGCGCGTGGTGCTTCTGCTCCCTGAGGGCGAAGACCTGGTGGTCCGGGCCGGTTATCCGCCTGAGGACATTCTCGACGATTCCGATCTGGCGGCGGCGAAGTGGGTGTTCCAGCGTGGCACGCCGGCGGGCCGCGGCGCCGACACCCTCCCCGGCGCCAAACGGCTCTTCCTGCCCATGGCCACCAAACGCGGCGTCATCGGCATCATCGGCCTGGACGCCGACCGCGCCGGACCGCTTCTGACGCCGGATCAACAACGGCTTCTGGATTCGCTTTCGGATCAGGCCGCCCTGGCCATCGAGCGCATCGCCTTGGCCGACGAAATGGACAAGACCCGCCTGACCGCGGAAACCGAGAAGTTGCGCGCGGCCTTGCTGACATCCATCAGCCACGATTTGAGAACGCCGCTGGCCAGCATTCTGGGCTCGGCTTCTTCGCTCAGTCATTATCGGGGCCAGCTCGACGCGAGCACACAGGACGATCTGCTGCGTACCATCTGCGAGGAAGCCGAGCGTCTCAACCGCTTCATCGCCAATCTGCTGGACATGACCCGGCTGGAATCCGGTGCGCTGGCGCCCAATTTCGAGCCCGTCGAAATCGGCGATGTGGTGGGCAGCGTGCTGCGCAGGGCTGCGATCCCGCTTTCGGGCCACAAAGCCATCCTGCAAATCGAGGAAAATCTGCCGATCGTGAAGCTGGATCCGGTACTGTTCGAGCAGGTGCTGTTCAATCTTCTGGACAATTCCGCCAAATATTCCCCGGCCGGCAGCAGCATCATCGTGCGGGCGCGGCGCACGGGATCCGTTTTGGTGATGGACATTCTGGATGAAGGCGACGGCATTCCCGAAGCCGATCTGGAAAACATCTTCGACAAATTTTACCGGGTGCAGGCGATGGACCGCAAACGCGCGGGCACCGGCCTGGGACTTGCCATCTGCCGCGGTTTCATGGAGGCAATGGGGGGCACGATCACCGCCGCCAATCGCACCGACCGCAAAGGCGGCGCTGCTTTCACGCTGACCATTCCCATACCGACCGTTCCCATGCCCACCGTACCCGCATCCGCCACATGACAGCGCCGCCCCGCATCTTGATCGTCGATGACGAACCGCCCATCCGCCGCTTCGTGATGACGGCGCTGCAGGCGGAGAAATACCGCCTGGACGAAGCCCCCGACGGCGAGACGGCGCTGGAATTTCTGCGCCGCAATCCGGTCGATCTGGTAGTGCTCGATCTGGGTCTTCCCGGGATGGACGGGCTGGACGTGATCCGCACCTTGCGCCAAGCCGGCACGCTCACACCCATCATCGTGCTTTCGAGCCGGTCCGACGAGGGCGGCAAAGTCGCGGCCTTGGATCTGGGCGCCGACGACTACATTACCAAGCCGTTCGGTGTGGAAGAATTGCTGGCGCGCATCCGCGCTGCCCTGCGCCATCGCCTGCAACAAGAAGGCGAGCGCCCCGTCTTTCAAAGCGGTCCCTTGTCGGTGGATTTGGTGCGGCGCTCGGTGACGGTTGCCGGCCAGGACGTGAAGCTGACGCCCCGCGAATATGATCTGCTGCGGCTACTGGTCCAGCATGCGGGCAAGGTTCTCACCCACAAATTCATCCTGAAGGAATTGTGGGGCGGCGAGACTGACGTCCAGTATCTGCGCATCTATGTGCGGACCCTGCGCCAGAAGATCGAGGCCGATCCGCAGCAGCCTGCCCTGCTGCTGACAGAACAGGGCGTGGGCTACCGGCTGCGCGACCTCAACACCCGGACTTAGCGTACACCCCCGCAAAACGGCACATTATTGTCCGGCGGCGCATCTTCGGGGTTAACCTGGCGCAACGGCTGTCCCTATAGTGGGGCATGCTTGAAACCTCCCCCCTTATCGCCGCGATTGTCGTCGGTCTTGCCCTCGCCTTTGTTTTTGGCACCGCCGCCCAGCGGCTTAAGCTGCCCCCGCTTGTGGGGTATCTGCTGGCGGGGGTCGCGGTCGGCCCTTTCACGCCCGGTTTTGTCGCCGACCAGCATCTAACGCTGCAGCTGGCCGAGATCGGCGTCATCCTGCTGATGTTCGGCGTCGGCCTGCATTTTTCCATGAAAGACCTGATGTCGGTACGCGCCATCGCGGTACCGGGTGCCGCGCTGCAGATGACAGTAGTGACCGTGCTGGGCTTTGGCGCGGCGTGGCTGTTCGACTGGCCGCTGGCATCGGGACTGGTGTTCGGCCTGTGTCTTTCCGTGGCCAGCACCGTGGTGGTGCTACGGGCGCTGCAGGATAGGCGCCTGATGGAAAGCGAGCGTGGCCGCATCGCCATCGGCTGGCTGGTGGTGCAAGACCTGCTCACCGTCCTGGCGTTGGTGGTGCTGCCGCCGCTGGCGAGCGCAATGAAGGGCGCGGATATTCACCCCCTGCTCGTGGCCCGAGCGCTGGCTTTGACATTCGGCAAGCTGGCGGTCTTCGCAGCGCTGATGCTGCTGGTGGGGCGGCGCGTCATTCCGGCAGTGTTGCACTACATTGCCCATACCGGCAGCCGCGAACTCTTCCGCCTGGCGGTCCTGTCGGTGGCGCTGGGCGTGGCGTTCGCCGCAGCGGAACTGTTCGGTGTTTCCATCGCGCTGGGCGCGTTCTTCGCCGGCATGATCCTGTCCGGCTCGCCCCTCAGCCAGCGCGCGGCGGAAGAATCGCTGCCGCTGCGTGACGCCTTCGCGGTGCTGTTCTTCGTGTCCGTCGGCATGTTGTTCAATCCGCTGATCCTGTTGCGCCAACCCGGCATGATCGCCCTGACCTTTACCGTCGTGACCGTGGGCGGCGGCGGCATCGCTTTCCTGTTGCTGCGACTGCTGGGCCAGAAAACGGCAGCGGCCCTGATCATTGCAGTCAGTTTGGCGCAGATCGGCGAATTCTCGTTCATCCTGGCCGATCTCGGCATCGGGCTGGGCGTGCTGCCGGTCCAGGCGCGGGACTTGATCCTGGGCACCTCGATTCTGTCGATACTTCTGAATCCGCTGCTGTTCTGGCTGGCGACCCGCGACCGTGTACAGGAACCCGCCGAGGCGCCAGAACCCAAAGTGCCAAAAGTCTCGAAGAAGCCGGTGCTGCAACCCACCACCCTCACCGGCCATGCCGTGCTGGTCGGCTATGGCCGCGTGGGACGTTTGGTGGCGCAGGAACTGAAAGGCCAATCTTTGCTGGTGATCGAGGAAGCCGCGGACGCCACCGAGAAATTGCGCGCCGCCGGTATCGAGCACATCAGCGGCAATGCCGCACAGGGCGATGCACTGACCGCCGCCAATATCGCGGGCGCCACGATGCTATTCGTGGCAATTCCCGAAGCCTTCGAGGCAGGCCAGATCGTGGAACAGGCGCGCCGCGCCAATCCTGGGCTCCGCATCGTGGCGCGGGCGCATTATGATGCCGAAGGCGATCATCTCATTGCTCGCGGCGCCAACAAGGTGATCATGGGCGAGCGCGAGATCGCCCATGCCATGATCGGCTGGGCCATGCCGGATGGGTCCCAGCCTCAACCGGCTTAGACATGTGGGGAAACGGTCAGATGAAACAGTCTGCAGCATCGCTGATCACGGGTTTTATCATGACGCTTGCAGGCGTCTCGCCATCCCCGGCCGCCGCCCCGGCGGACACCGATACCTATACCGCGAAAGCCATGGCGGCATTCGGGGCGCCGGGCTTGTCCCTAGCCATCGTCCAAGACGGCAAGATCGTGCTAGCCAAGGGCTATGGCCTGCGCCAGATCGATACGGCCAAAATGGTGGATGCGCACACTGCAATTCCGATTGGATCGGAATCCAAGGCTTTCACGGCGGCGGCGCTCGCCATTCTGGTGGATCGCAAGAAGCTGAGATGGACCGATCTGGTCAAGGACAGGCTGCCCGGCTTTCAGATGTACGATCCCTATATCACCGCCCATATGACGGTGCGCGACCTGCTCACCCATCGCAGCGGGCTTGGCTTGGGTGAAGGCGATCTGATGCTGTTTCCCAATACCAATCGCAGCCGGGCGGAACTGGTGCACGCGCTGCGCTATCTGAAGCCGGTGACGGGATTTCGTGAATCCTATGCCTATGACAATATTCTCTACATCGTGGCCGGCACCCTGGTCGAAGCGGTCTCTGGTCAAAGCTGGGAAGATTTCATCACCCAGAATATCTTCAAGCCCGTCGGCATGACCGATGCCCATACGAGCTATGATCCGAATGCCGCCAACAAAGTGGCCCTGCATGAACGCAATGACGGCCCGATCCAGGGCGTCGCGCGTCAAAATATTCTGCCCCATGGCGAGGCCACGGTCATCGCGCCGGCGGGCGGCATCAATGCCAGCGCCACGGACCTGGCGCGCTGGATGAATGTGCAATTGGCACATGGCAAGTTGCCCGACGGAAAACAGATCTTCAGCGAAGAACAGGCGCGCATGATGTGGGAGCCCGTTATGGTCGTGCCACCGCAAGGACCGCGCAGTGTCGCGCTATTGAAACCGGAGATGCAGAATTATGCATTGGGCTGGTACGTGGAAATGTATCGCGGCCACAAGATCGTCCGGCACACCGGTGCGGTTGGCGGCGCCCTCGCCGCGCTGTATCTGATTCCGGAAAAGAATGTCGGCATCGCCGTCACCATCAATTCGGAAGACGGCATGGCGATGCTGGCTGTGTTGTATCACCTACTCGACCAGTATCTCGCCGTCCCGCCCACCGACTGGATCGCCGCACTGCAGAAATCCCAGGCGGAAACCATCACCAAGGCACAGGCGGCCATGAAAATTTTGCCTAAGACCGATCCGGTCAACGGCGTCAGGCCTTCGCTCGCGCTGGCGGCCTATGCCGGCAAATACATGGATCCCTGGTATGGCAGCATGACCATCCGTGACGCAGGCCAGGGAAAGCTGTCGATCAGCTTCGACCGCACGCCCGGCATGGAAGGCGCGCTGGAGCCTGTCTCCGGCGATAGATTCCGCACCCGCTGGACGGAAAACAGCATCGAAGACGCCACTGTGAATTTCGCAGTCAGGGACGGAAAAATCGCGAGCGCCAGCATGGCGGCGATCTCACCTCTGGCGGATTTTAGCTTCGATTACCAGGACCTGCATTTCACCCGGGCAGCAGCGCATTGACAGCTAGGGCCCGACCGTCAGCTTGATGGCCCGCGGCTGGTCGAGGAACCTACGGGCGGCCGCCACGATATCGGCTTTGGTGACGCTTTCCAGCGACGCGGCATAGGTGCGCGCCAGCGCCAGCTTGTTGGGATCTTCCTGGGCACGATCCAGCACCGACAGCCAATAGCCGTTGGTTTCCCGGGCCTTGCGCGCTTCCTGCAAGGCGGGGAGTTTCGCGCGCGCCAGATCGTCTTCGGTCCATTTGCCTTCGATCATTTCGCCGACGATCTGATCGAGCGCATCCTGGAATTTCTGGGATTCGCCTGGCGACAATTGGGCCAGCGCCTGGACATAGCCATAGTCGAACACTTCCGATGAGGCGTTGCTCACCTGCGCCACATAGACCGTGCCGATGCCGCGCAGCCGGTCGAACAGCCGCTGCTCCATGATGTCGCTCATCAGTTGCAGGGTTGCCTGCTCCTTGATGTCGGGGAAGCGGCCATGCGTGGGCCATATCACGCTAGCGATCTGCTGCTCCGTCTGGCCCGCCGTGACGATCTTGATCGCGACATCGCGCTCGGTTGGAAAATGGGTGGCATTCTCCGGACCATGCTGCACCCGCTTGTCCGGACGCGAAGAAAAGGCGCCGAACGTCGCCGCTACGGACTGAACCGCCTGGTCAACGGTGATGTCGCCGACAATCGTCATATCGATCGCGCCATTGGCGAAAGCCGGCGTCAACAGGGCCCGCAATTCTTCCGGCTTTGCCACCTGCGCCTCTTCCGCTGACGGAAATGCCCAACGCTTGTCGCCGTCGTGCAGGAATTGAGGTGCCATCAAGCGCATGGTCGCGGCCGGGCTGGCGCCGGCGCGCAGCAATTGCGCGGCATAGGAGCTCTTGCCGCGTTCGAAGGCTTCGGGCCGAAAGCCGGGCGACTGGACATAGGCGGCGAAGACCTGAAGCTGGGTATCGATATCGCGCGGTGTGGTCTGGCCGGAGAAATTGAACCCGTCCTCGCCCATGCCGAACGAGGCGCGGTAATTCTTGCCCGTCAATGCGCGCTGCATGTCGGCATAGGATATGGTGGCGAGCCCACCCTCGGTCAGCATGCCCGTCGCCCAGGCCGCCGTCACGCGATCCTTGGGCAGGTCCAGCCGCCCGCCGCCGATCTTGACCGAAACCAGCACTTCATTGATGTGCAGCTTTGAAGGGCGGACGGTGAGCCGCACGCCATTGGTGAACCGAATAAAGGTCACGCCCAGATCCGGAATTTCCGTTTTCTCGGCCACAGTGCCGGGTGTTCCGAAATTCGTGAAAGTCCAAGCCACCTTGGACGCAGCCTCGGCCGGCGCTGACGGCTCCGCCGCGATGGATTTCTCGATCTCGAGGAATGCGGTTTTGACGGCGGCCTTGCCGCCTTCGATGTCATTCGTGCCGGACAGGAAAATCAGCGGCCCGCCGGCGCGAAAGAGATCGCGCAGCGCCCGGTTAACGTCATCCGCGGTCAAGTGCGCGACATCTTCGTTCAGCGCGGCGAGATCCCGTGTGGGGCTGGTATAGACATTGTCCGCACTGACTTCCCGCAGGATCGAATTGGCGATGCCACGGCTCGGGCGCGTGTCGGCCGAACTGCTGGCATTCTCCAGGGCATTGCGCAGGTCCGCCACGACGCGATCGACTTCGGCCTGGGTGACCCCGGACCGCAATACGCCAAGACGAATACGGTCCGTCGTGTCCAACGCCGCCCGCCATTGGCCGGGCTCATAGCCGATGGAAAAGGTAGTGAGTTCTGCATCCTTGAAAACCGACTCGCGGCTGACTCCGGCCCGGGTGAAAGGGCGCACGGGTACGTCGTAATCCCGGAACCGGCGATTGATCACACCCAGGCCAATGTCCTGGATCAGGGATGCCTTTTCGTCCGACTTGCGTTCCGGCGTACGATCCGGCGGCCTGACCCAGGCCAGCAAGATTCTGTTTGTCGCCCGTGGCTCCGCGAAAGTCTCCGCGTCCAGATCGCGCGATCGGGAAATAACGAGATCCGGATCCCGGCCCTTTGTGCCAAGGCCTCGCCAATCGGTAAAATTTTGCTTGATCTTGGCTTCGACGCGGGCGGGATCCAGGTCACCGACGATGACCAGAGTGGCCCGCTCCGGCCGGTAATAGGCCTGATAAAAGGCGCGCATCTGGGCGACCGGGGCTTGCGCGATGATCGCGGGGTCGCCGTTCGGCAGCGCCGTCGCATGTGCATCCTGCAGCATGAAATTGAGCTGCGCCTGCAAGGCCCGCGACGCCGGGGAATCACGCAGCTTGAGTTCGGAAAGCACCACCCCTGCTTCGGTCTGCGCTGCAGCGGGATCGATACTCAAATTGCTGGCGATTTCCCGGGTAATGCCGAGCGCCGTGTCGATGGTCTGGTCGTCGGATTTTGGAATGTCGAACTGATAGATCGTCTCTTCCTGACCGGTCGATGCGTTGGTGTCCGCTCCGAAACGAGCGCCCAGACGCTCAAGGGTCTTGTTGATTTCGCCATCGGCGAGATGGGCCGAACCGCGAAACGCCATATGCTCCAGGAAATGCGCCAGCCCGCGCTGAGCAAGTGCTTCCTGCATCGATCCCGCCGCGATCCGGAAGCGGATCGAGATCTGGTCGCTGGGCGTGCCGCTGCGCATGATCGCATAGCGCATGCCGTTCGACAGCGTGCCGAAGGTGACGGCAGGATCGGGCGGAATATCGCTGCGGGGCCAATCGGTGGCGTGCGCCAAACCGGCGGTCGCGGCGAGGACACCGAGAAAAGCGAGCGCCCGGATTCCCGAACGAAATGCACGCATGTTTGGCATGACGCCCTCTGCCGGATAGCTGGCAATCTAAACATGGCGCCACAGGAATGTCATGGCGCAGGCCTTGCAGCGAATACAGGAAGGTCAAAACAACGGGCACAATCCCATTGTCTATGCTTTCATAAACAGTTGCAAAGGCTTAACTTCCGCTTTCCGTTCCGCGACCGGCCGCCATACAAGCCGGACTCTTTCTTGCGGAAAAGTCATGCAAGCAAGGTGCCGACATGAAACCCAATTCTCCCGTTCCGTCTCACGTGACGACAGCTTCGGCCCAGGCAGCGGATGCGCTGCGCGATCTCAAGCTACCGGTTCGCGGTCCCGGGCCGCGCACGTCGCCGATCGACGGTTCGGCCCTGCCTGATATATCCTTCGTCAACCCTTCAGAAACCGATGCCGCCGTGGCGCGCGCCGTCATTGCATTTGAAAAATGGCGGTGCGTTCCGGCACCCGTGCGCGGCGAACTGATACGCCGGTTCGGAGAAATCCTGCGCACCAACAAAAGCGGCCTGGGACGGATCGTGACCATCGAAAGCGGCAAGCCCTTGTCGGAAGGCCTGGGTGAAGTCCAGGAGATGATCGACATTTGCGATTTCGCTGTCGGCCAGTCGCGTCAACTGCACGGCCTGACCATCGCGTCGGAACGGCCCAACCACCATATGCGCGAGATGTGGCATCCGCTGGGGGCCGTCGGCATCATTTCGGCGTTCAATTTCCCTGTTGCAGTCTGGGCCTGGAATGCCACCTTGGCGCTGGTCTGCGGCAATCCCATTCTATGGAAGCCGTCGGAGAAAACACCGCTCTCGGCTTTTGCCGCCCATGCGCTGCTGGAACGCGTTATCTCGGATTTCGAGGCGGCGCCGGAAGGACTGTCGGCGCTTCTTCCCGGAGGACGCGACATCGGTGAAGCCCTGGCCGGCGATCCCCGCATCGCCTTGCTCTCCGCCACCGGCAGCACCGCCATGGGCCGTGCCGTCGGAACAAAAATCGCGACCCGTTTCGGGCGCAGCCTGCTCGAGCTGGGCGGCAATGGCGCTGCCATTGTGACCCCGTCCGCCGATCTGGAACTGGCGGTGCGGGCGATCACCTTCAGCGCCGCCGGCACCACGGGCCAGCGTTGCACCACCCTGCGCAGATTGATCGCGCATCAGGACATCTACGATCCACTGCTCGATCGATTGCGGCGCGCCTATGCCGCGCTTCCCATCGGCAATCCGCTGGAGGCGCGCAATCTGATCGGCCCGCTGATCGACGAAGCGGCCGCGCAAGCGATGCAGGATGTCTTGCAAGCGGCAGCAAAAGAAGGCGCGCGGATCACCGGCGGCAAACGCCGCGAAGGGCTTTATGTGGAGCCCGCCATCACCGAAATGCCCGGCCAAACCGATCTGGTGCGACAAGAGACGTTCGCGCCGATTCTGTATGTGTTGCGCTATCGCGAATTCGATGAAGCCATCGCCTTGTTGCGCGATGTGCCTCAGGGTCTTTCCTCGGCGATCCTGACCACGGATCTGCGGGAAGCGGAGACGTTCCTTTCCGCCACGGGATCGGATTGCGGCATCGCCAACGTCAATATGGGCACATCCGGCGCCGAAATCGGCGGCGCGTTCGGCGGCGAAAAGGAAACCGGCGGCGGACGCGAGAGCGGCTCGGATGCCTGGAAAGCCTATATGCGGCGCCAAACCCAAAACATCAATTACGGCCGCGACCTTCCCCTGGCGCAGGGCGTTTCATTCGATCTTTAAGTCGTTTGATCGTCAGATTGATTGTCAGGCGGCAGTCAGCCGTCGCGCATCCCTGAACGACACCAGCCGTTGGCTCTTTTCGTCCCACAAGGCCAGGCGAACGGATTTCAGGCTCTGCAGCAATGTCAGTCGCCCGAGATTTTCCAGTTCCGGATGATCCTCGATAACGTCCTGGAGTCGATAATAAGGAACCCGGCTGGAGAGATGATGAACATGGTGCACGCCGATATTGGCGGTGAACCAACGCAAGACGCCCGGCAGATCGTAATAGGAACTCCCCCGCAGTGCCGCATCCTGGATGCTCCACGCGCCATCGTAAGCCCAATGTGTCTTCTCGAACTGGTGCTGGACATAAAACAGCCAGACCCCGATCGTCGCACTGGCGATGACGATGGGAAGATGGACCGACAGGAAAGCCCAGAACCCGACAAGCGATATGACCACGCCGGCAAATATAGCGATGCCGATATTCGTCGTCATGGTGCTGATCCAGGGTTTCCAGCCATCGCGCATGAAGCCGAATGGCAACCGGCTCTTGAATCCGAAAAAGTACAGGGGGCCGATGCCGAACATCACCAGGGGATTGCGGTACAGCCGATACCAGAGGCGTCCCCAACGCGAACGTCCCTGATATTCCGCGACGGTCAGGGTGTCGATGTCGCCCACGCCGCGCCGGCTCAGATTTCCCGAGGTGGCGTGGTGCGCGGCATGGCAGCGCCGCCAATGGTCATAGGGCGCAAGCGTGAGAATGCTGATCACGCGGCCCGTCCAGTCGTTACTTTGCTTGCCCGGAAGAAAAGCCCCGTGCCCGCAATCATGCTGGATCATGAATAGGCGAATCAGCAGCAATGCGGCCGGCAGCAGAAGCAGGGCATAGAGCCAGACATAGCCGTGATAGACCGCGAAAAACATCGCCAGCCAGGTCAGCGCAAAAGGGATCGCCGTAACCGCGAGTTCGAAGACCGCGCGGGAAATTTTCGGCTTGCGATATCGACTCAGCTTTTGTTGCCAGCTTTCGGTCGATTTCGGCAAAATAAGGGGTGCGTTCACAATGGCCATCTTGGAGTGATTGGAACCGCTATAGCGCGGATTCGGCCCCAAAGCGGCAAAAAATATTGGTGACGCCGATTTATTCTTAAAAATGCCTTTGCCGGCCCATTTTGGGGCTGGTCGGGAGCCCCGCCCCGGACCCGCCAGGCGGTCTCTGGCGTCAGGTCGAGAGGGCCCGTTCCACAGCCGCCTCGGCATGGATCCCGGTGGTGTCGAACAGGGGGACGCTGCTGTCCTGCGGCTTCACCAGAAGCATGATCTCGGTACAGCCCAGGATTACCGCTTCGGCCCCACGATCGACCAGCCGGGCGATCACCTTGCGATAGGCCTCGCGCGATGCGGCCTCGACCCGCCCCTGCACCAGTTCCTCATAGATGATCCGGTGGACGGTGGCGCGGTCTTCGGTGTCCGGCACCAGGACGTCCAGGCCGAACCGGTCCTTGAGACGCCCCTTGTAGAATTCTTGTTCCATGGTGAAGGCGGTGCCCAGCAGGCCCACGCGCTTGATGCCCCGCGCCTTGATGCGCTCCGCCGTCGGATCGGCGATGTGCAACAGCGGTATGCCGACCGCGGCCTGCACCTGGTCGGCCATGCGGTGCATGGTGTTGGTGCAGATCAGAAAAAAGTCGGCGCCGCCACGTTCCAGCCGCTGCGCCGCATCGATCATCAGCGCCGTCGCATCATCCCAGCGGCCGGCATGCTGCAGCGCCTCGATTTCCCCGAAGTCGAATGACCACATCAGGCAGCGCGCCGAACGCAATCCACCCAGCTTCTCGCGCACGGCCTGATTGATGATGCGGTAATATTCGGACGAGCTTTCCCAGCTCATGCCGCCGATCAATCCGATGACTTTCTGCTGCGGCATGACGCTTCCCTGCCTCAATGAATGTCACGGTCCTGGAAGAACCGCAGATGCTGTGATTTTTATGAGAGGCTGCTGCCCGCGACAAAAATCTCAGCCAGCCGCTCAAGCCCCGATTGATCCGTTTCGGTAAAACGAGCCGGTATCGGACTGTCCAGATCCAGCACCCCGATCACGCGACCGGCATGGATCAGGGGAACGACAAGCTCGGAGCGAGACGCCACATCGCACGCGATATGACCGGGAAAATCATTGACGTCCCCGACCCGCTGCGTTTTGCGCTGCTCCGCCGCCGTGCCGCAAACGCCCTGCCCGACCGTGATCCGCACACAGGCAGGCTTGCCCTGGAACGGCCCCAGCACCAGCGTGTCGCCTTGCAGGAAATAAAATCCGGCCCAGTTGAGTTCGGGAAGCGACGTGAAAATCAATGCCGCGGTGTTGGCGGCATTGGCAATCATGTCGCGTTCGCCCGACAGCAACCCCGTCAGTTGCTGTGCCAACTCGTCATAGAATGTGGCGGCATCGGCGGCAGGGTTCGACTTCAGATCGAACATCGGCTCAGCGAATGACCGCGCAGGCGACGCGATCGCCAGCGCCGCCGATCGGCTGCGTGCGGTAATCGTCGGGATTGGCGTGGATCACCAATGCTGCACCATCTGCATCCATCAACGCAGGATGGGCGGCGTCGCCGCCGCTGAGCGAGACCAGGGTCGAGTATAATTCTATCATGGCTGAACCGTCGGCGCTGACATAGAGGTTCGGCAGATCGCCTGCGTCATTGGCCTGATCATTCATGAAACCGTGAACTACCGGCGTCGTGGAATGGACATGCGCCCCGGCACTGGTGAATTTCATGTCGCTGCAGTCGCCCTTCTCGTGAAAATGCATGCCATGCCATCCCGGCGACAATCCGATGGCTTCGATCCGCAGGATCACGCCCTTGGGCGCGCCCGTGACCGTGATGGTGCCGCGTGCCGTGCCACCGGGACCGACCAGATTGCCCGTCGCTGCCTGAACCGGAAGCAAGGTCAGCGTGCTGATGGCAAGACCGGCAATGACGGTGCGAAGGGTATGGGACATGGATATTCCTCTCAGGCTGGGGTCAATCGATGCTTGGGGTGAGCAGATTCAGGAACAGCAAGCACCCTAATCAAAGCCGGCGCGGTGCGCAATTTTGAAGAGACAGAGTTCCTGCGTAAAATACGGCTGGCAGAGATACTCGATTTGCTGGGGTTGCCAGGGAACGCTAGTCTTGGGCAACGCACAGGGTCGCCGGATGAACAGTTTCGCCAACACGTTTCTGCTCTGTTTTGCCACCCTGTTTCCGATCATCAACCCGGTCGGCAGCGCGCCGCTTTTTCTGGGCCTGACTCGGTTTCGCACCGAATCCGAACGCAACGCTCTGGCCGGCCGGGTGGCGGTGAACAGTTTCTTCCTGCTGCTGGCCTCTCTGCTGGTGGGATCGCATGTGCTGGAATTCTTCGGCATCAGCCTGCCGGTGGTGCGGATCGGTGGCGGCCTGGTGGTGGCGGCGTTCGGATGGCAATTGTTGAACTCCGGCGCCAGCGCGGACGGCAATGCGGCTGCAATGCCCCCGGCATCAGAGCCGCTCGACACATTCTATCCCTATACGATGCCGTTGACGGTCGGCCCCGGATCGATTTCCGCGGCGATCGCCCTGGGAAGCCAGCGCCCCAGCTCCGCCGACTTGCCGCAACTGCTGGCGCTGGGCGCTGCCGCGGTCGCCGGCATTATCGCCATCACGGTGACAATTTATCTCTGCTATCGCTTCGCCGAAGGCACAGTCTCTAAGCTGGGACCCAGCGGCACCAATGTCGTGGTGCGGCTGTCTGCGTTCATTTTGCTCTGCATCGGCATCCAGATCATCTGGACCGGATGGACTGAACTCATGGCGCAATCGCATTGATGGTCAATGGCTCTGGCGCGTTCAGGTGTCTTGCATCTTGGCCAATACGGACTCCACCGCTGCAATGGTGCGTGCAACATCGTCATCATTGGTGCGCCAGTTGCAGACGCTGATGCGCATGGCGCGCCGCCCCCGCCAGGTGACGCCGCCGAATAGGGCTTCTCCAGAGGCGTTGATGCCAGCGATCACCTGATCGGTTCTTTGATCGTGATCGCTTTGCGTTGCGCCGGGCCGAAATGAATGAAAGCACACCAGCGCCTGGTTGAGATCTGAAACAGCGATCTGTTCGGCGCCGGGCAATCGGCCAATCCCTTCCCCCAGCACGCGCGCCAACCGGCAGGTTCGCGCAATCAAATCCGCCAAGCCTTCGCGTCCCAATTCCCGCAACGCCGCATAGGTGGCAAAGCCCCGGGCGCGCCGGGAAAATTCCGGATTCCAATCGATTTCGTCGCGTCCGGCGGTACCGCCTGGCAGATAGCTGGTGGAAAGCGTCATCGCAGCCTGGTGCGCAGCCGCGTCGCGGATGAAAGCGACGCCGCTGTCATAGGGCACGTTGAGATATTTATGCGCATCCGTGGACCAGGAATCGCAAAGCTCGACCCCACGGACCAGGTGCTTCAACTCCGGACACGTCTTGGCCCAAAGACCAAATGCCCCATCGACATGCGTCCAGGCGCCGGCGGCGCGCGCCATCGGCGCCAATGTCTCGAACGGATCAAAAGCCGCCAAATTCAATTCGCCCGCCTGCAAAACCAGGATGGTCGGTGCGTCCGCCTGCGCCAGTTCGGCGGCCAGCGCGTCCGGCCGCACCCGCCCCGCATCGTCGACATCCAGCGAAACAATGGCCTCGGCACCAAACCCCAGCAACCGGACCGCGCGATCGACCGAACCGTGCCGGTCGGCGCTGGCCAGAATTCTGATGCGCGGCGCCCCGCCAAGACCCTTCTGCGCCACATCCCATCCGCGCGCCGCCAACACCGAATGACGCGCCGCAGCCAAGCAGGTGACATGCGCCATCTGTGAGCCGGTGGTGAAGGCAAAGCTGGCAGCGTCCGGCAGATCGAAAAGCGTGCGCAGCCAGGCGCCCGCGACTTCTTCGGCCACGGCCGCCGCCGGGCTGCAGGCATAGACTGCGGCATTCTGGTCCCACACCGTCGTCAACCAGTCCGCCGCCATCGCAGCCGGCAATCCGCCACCGATAACCCAGCCAAAAAAACGCCCGCCTTGCGAGCCCAGCAAGCCATTCTTTGTGTCAGCGACCAGCTCATCGATCACCTGGATGGCGGGCATTCCCCGCTGCGGCAGGGGCCGCGTCAAAGCCTTTCTGAGATCGGTCAGCGATGCCCGCGCACCGACCGGCGACGTGTCCAGGCCATCGAGATGGGCGAAAGCATGCCACATGGCCCGCTCCAGTGCCTGGCGGTCATTCGACATGGGGACTTCTCCTCGCGGCACCCTTGGGGCGGTTTTCTGGCTGGTTTGTCGTGCTAGGCTGCACCCATCGCCTTGCGTTCACAAAGGGGTCCATCCGTGAAAGCCACAATAATTTCATTGACGGTCGTGCTGGCCGCAACGTCGGCACTGGGCGCTTCCTATCCCGCGCATCCGCAAACCGCGCCGGAGATTTCAGGGGCGGATATTTCGGCTCGCACACGCGCCCTCTCCGACGATGCATTTGAAGGCCGTGGGCCGGGCACGGTGGCGGGCGAAGCCGCCGCCGGCTGGATCGCGGACGAACTGAAGCGGCTGGGCATCGCGCCCGCCAACAAGGGCAGCTATTTCCAGTCCGTGCCTGCGGTCTCGATTGCGGTGCAAAGCGACAAGTCCCAGTTCACCTTTTCGACACCCAAGGGAAAGCTCACTCCGAAATTCGCGGAGGATGCAGTCTATTGGACCCCGCAATTTTCCAGCCCCGATGTGACGGTGAAGAATTCCGACATCGTGTTTGTCGGCTATGGCGTGGTCGCGCCGGAATATAAGTGGAACGACTATGCCGGCATCGATGTGAAGGGAAAGACGGTCGTCATCCTGATCAACGATCCGGGGAACGAAGACGCCAAGGCTGATCCCAATTTCTTCAAAGGCAGCGCCATGACCTATTACGGGCGCTGGACTTATAAGTATGAGGAAGCCGCGCGCCAGGGCGCCGCCGCCGCCATCATCGTTCATGAAACAAAGCCCGCCGCCTATGGCTGGCAGGTGGTGCGCAGTTCCAATTCCGGCGCCAAATTGTGGCTGGACGCGACCGACAAGAACAAATCCTTGCTGCCGATCCAGGGTTGGATGACCTTGGATACCGCCAAGGATCTGCTTTCTCGCACTGGTCTGGACTATGCCGCGCTCAAGGCCGCTGCGAACAAGCCCGGCTTCAAACCCGTGCCCTTAAAGGGCGAGACTTTGGACGTGAACGCTCACTCGACCGTCACCGCCATGAAGACCCGCAATGTGATCGGCCTGATACGCGGCGCCAAGAATCCAGACGATGTCGTGATCCTATCCGGGCATTGGGATCATCTGGGCCGCAGCGATGCCATGCCAGGATCCGATAAGATTTATAATGGCGCGGTGGACAACGGCATTGGCGTGGCGGCCACCCTGGAGCTGGCGGAGAAGTTCGCGCACGACAAGCGGCCGGAACGCTCCATCGCATTCGCTTTCTGGACCCTGGAAGAACAAGGCTTGCTGGGATCGGAATATTTTGCCGAACACCCGATCTGGCCACGCGGCCATATCGTCGCTGTGTTCAACAGCGACGCCGATGGGCCCGGGCCGCTGTCCCGCGACATGGAAGCGCCCGGAACCGGCCAATCGGAATTGGAAGATATTCTCCGGAAGGCATTGGCAACGCAGAAACGCGTTCTGTCGCCGGACAAGGAACCCGAAAAAGGCCACTTCTTCCGCTCCGACCATTTCAGCCTGGCCAAGCTGGGCATTCCGGCGATCTCGCCTGGCGGCGGGCATGACCTAGTCGTGGGCGGGGAAGCCGCCGGCCTGAAGCTTTCAAACGATTATGTCGAGCATCGCTATCACCAGCCCAGCGACGAGTGGCGCAAGGATTGGGACATGACCGAGCCAACCGAGGACACCAAGGTGCTCTACACCGCCGCCGGCATGCTCGCCAACAGCACGGCGTGGCCCAACTGGTATCCCGACAGCGAATTCAGGGCCGCGCGGGACAAGCAGCGTAAATGAAGCAAACCGCCGCAGGCCCATTTGTGACACGTGCCGAATTGATTGTAGGTTCGGCTCCATAAGAAACAGGGCCCAAAGCCCCAGGGGACGGCAAATGCGCAAGAATATCCTGATCGCCTGTGCGGCGATGTCTGCCGTGCTGGCGGTGCAAACTGCCATGAGCGCGACACCACCGGGCGCATCGTCGCCTTCCCTCGTGGCCATCGCCAGCGGACAATTGCAGGGCAAAATCGGCGGCGATGTGGTGAGCTTCAAGGCCGTCCCCTATGCCGCCCCGCCCGTCGGCGCGCTGCGTTGGCGCGAACCCCAACCGGTCAAGCCTTGGTCCGGTACGCGTGAGGCACTGGCATTCGGCGCACCGTGCGCGCAGGCGAACTTAGAATGGAACAAAAGCACCGCCGCCAAAAGCAGCGAGGATTGCCTCACGCTCAATGTCTGGGCGCCGGTCCGACGCGACAAGGCGCTGCCGGTGATGATCTTCTTTCCCGGCGGCGCTTATCATGGCGGCGGCGCGCAAGGATCAAGCGAAATCGAACCGTCCTATGACGGCGGCAGGCTGGCGGCGCGCGGCGTCATCGTCGTGACGGCGAATTACCGGCTGGGCATGTTCGGCTTTTTGGCCCATCCCGAACTTTCCGCCGAGTCGCCGCATCATGTGTCCGGCAATTATGCTCTGCTCGACAAGATCGCAGCCCTGAACTGGGTCAAGGCCAATATCGGCAAATTCGGCGGCGATCCCGCCAATGTCACCATGTTCGGTCAGTCGGCGGGATCCTACAGCGTGGGCTTCCTGATGACATCGCCCCTCGCCAAGGGACTGTTCACCAAGGCCATCGGATTGAGCGGCACCGTGGCCGACTTCCGGCTGGGCGCCTCCGAACTCAAGCCCGCCGAAACCGATGGCGCCAAATTCGTGAAGGGCTTCGGTATTACCGACAAAAACGGCATCGAGACGCTGCGCAAGAAATCCGCGGCGGAGCTGTTCAAGTTGATGATGGCCAGCCAGCCGCTGCATGCCATTGAGCCGCGTGGCCCAGTGGTGGATGGTTATGTCTTCCCCGAACAGCCTTCGCTGGCCTTCAAACAAGGTCACGAAGCCCAGGTACCCTTCATCATCGGCAACACCGCGCGTGACGGCGATGTCGACAGCATGGGCGTATCAGGTACGCCCAAAGCAGCAGCGACCTTGGCCGACAAATCACGTCCGCTTGCTGAAACCCACAAAGTCGCAGCCCTAGGCCCCGAAGGCGTCAAGCAGATCGAGACTTATTATGCGCCTTATGCCGATCTGGGACGCCAGGCGGCCAAACTCTATAGCGACAAGAGCGGCATCGATCCGGTCGATGGCGATGTCATCACCGCGTTCAACACCGACGTCTCGTTCCGGTGTGGGGCTGGCGTCACGGCGCATTGGCACGCCCGCACCGCGCCGACCTGGCGCTACCAATTCTCCCATGGTTATGAGCCGCTGGGCGGCGTGCATCTGTGGGACATGATGTATGTCTTCGGCTGGACCCAGGCGCCCGCGGACCAACCGCGCGACACCAAGCTGGCGGACCAGGAACAGCGTTATTGGGTGAACTTCGCCACCAATGGCGATCCCAATGGTCCCGGCCTTCCCATCTGGTCGAAGAGCGGGCCGGCGGATGCCTATATGGATTTTGCTTCCGACGGCGCGATAGCCAAGACCGGCCTTCGCACCGCCGCCTGCAATATCTACGCGCAGAAGGTTGAACGGGGCCTGACAGCGATGACGACAGCGCGCAAAACTCCCTAGCCTTCGCGCCCGTTACCCGGGCGTGCGCAATGCGAAGTTCATGACGTCGAGCTTCGCGCCGGTCTTCGGCGCGGGCTTGGCCCAGCTTAGCGTGCCTTTTAAGCCCGCCTTGTCGACCGGCGCCGACAAGGTGACTTCGAATGTCTGCTCGTCGGTGGGGGCGATTTTGGCCAACCGCCATTCCGCCACATCGGCCTTCGCCGCCGGATCGGCATGCACGCCCTTATAGCCGTCTCCCGTCGCGCGAATAACGGTCGCGCCAGCAGGCAGGACAATATTGACGATGACATCCTGCGCGGCGGGACCTTTCTGCTTGAAGCCGGAATTCTCGACTCTCAGAACATAGGTCGCCCCTGCCGGTTCTTTTGCCGTCAGGCGCGCTTCCAGGAACGGCCGGAAGCCAAGATCATTCTTAGTCCAGTCATAAATCTCTTTCAGCTGCTGTTCGGAGATGCGCAAGGGATCGTAATTTCCCATATGCAGCCGCTGGCCCGGTGTGTTGCCTTCCGCGATACCCAGCTTCGGCATCGCCACGGTGTGATCATAGACAAGGTCTTTGAACTGGGCGAAGCCCAGCGCCGTGCCGCCGAAAATCCCCCGCGCGATATCAAAGGTCGCACCATGGCATTGGGCGCATCCCAAAGAAATCGCCACGCGCTGCCCCTGTTTCCCGTCTTGCGGGACGGGGAAACGCCAGGGACCTGGTTCGGTAACTTTGGCGAGGCCTGCGAAATAGGCCGCGAAATTGGCCAACTCGGCATCGCTGACCTGTTCCTGCGTGAAAGCCGGCATGAGGCCCCAGGGCTTTCTCACAGCTTGCTGGAATTCGCCGGTGGACAGGTTTCGTCCTGCAAGCGGGGGGCCGAAACCACCCTCGCCCAACCGGCCATGACAATTGCGGCAATTCGTATTCGCGCCTTCCCAGAGCCCCTTGCCCGAGGTCACATCCGCGCCCGTACCCTGGGCAAAGGCACCCGAAGACAGGCACAAGGCGGCAAGAATCCCGATGGCAAATTTCTTCATGGCGCCCCCCGACTCCGTTGTGAACTGGCACCCATGATAGCGCCAACAAATCGGCTTTACCAAGAGCGAGCGCACCGCAGCGCTTGCAAGAAGCCCGACGGGCAGATATGCGGCCTGGATCAAATGAACCGAGGAGGTTTCCATGACCGATATCCGCCGCATTGATTCAGGCCCGCGCTTGAGCGAAGCGCTTATATATGGCGACCGGATTTACACCTCGGGCTTCGTGGCGGATACCATGTCCGGCAAATCCGTGCTGGAGCAAACGCGCGACGTTCTCCAGCAAATCGATGCGGTCCTGGCGAGCGCAGGCAGCGACAAGACCCGTATCCTGAAGGCCAATATCTGGCTCAGCGATATCTCCACGTTCGATGAGATGAACCAGGCCTGGGAAGAATGGGCCGTCGCTGGGCAAACGCCCGTGCGCGCCACGGTCGAAGCCAAACTGGCGGAGCCGTGTTACGCGGTCGAGATCATGATTGAAGCCGTGATCTGATGCGGCAGATAGCGACTGCGGGCATCCGCAGCCGACCGTGTCCAAGACTATAATCTGCGCGCGGAAAACGTATCGCAGGCCGCCATGTCGCCATTCTGGAGCCCGCGCTGGAACCAGCGCACACGTTGCTCGCTCGTTCCGTGCGTGAAAGAGTCCGGTACTACGTATCCCTGGCCTTGCTTCTCCAGCGTATCGTCACCCACGGAAGACGCTGCCTGGAGTCCCTGCTCGACATCGCCCGTTTGCAGAATGTTGAATTGCTGATTGGCGTGATAGGCCCACACACCGGCATAACAGTCCGCCTGCAATTCGGTACGCACGGATGTACCCTCCGCACCTCTTTCGCCACCGGAATTCCGGTTGATGGCGCCTGTCATATTCTGAATATGGTGTCCGTATTCATGGGCGATGACATAGGCGCGCGCGAACTGACCGGGCGCCCCAAACCGGTCCGCAAGTTCATTGAAGAACGCCAGGTCGAGGTAAATCCGATTGTCGGCAGGACAGTAGAATGGACCTGCGGAAGATTGTCCGGTGCCGCAGCCGGTCGGCGTCTCATTATCATAAGTCGTCAGGGTCGCGGGTGTGAAAGCAATCCTTTGGTCCCGCAGCAACGGGGTCCAAACATCTTCCGCCGATCCGACAACGCGGCGCGCAAACTGGTATGCGGCGTCGTCGGCGCGGGGCGCGCCAGGTTGCTGCGATTGGGAAATTCCACCAGCGGGGGCGCCGTCGGGACTCAAAAACTGCGTCGGATCCACGCCAAGGAAAAGCGAGATCACGATCACGGCAACGGCCCCCAGGCCGCCGCCGCCCAACATCAGTCTTGGGCCAAATCCTCCGCCAGACCCTTCGCTCCCGCGGCGATCTTCGACATTTTCGGTGGGCCGCAAATCATCCAAACGCATGGCGGGGACCTGTCTGTTGCTCTGCACCGGTCAGCTATGTCGCGGCCTGGTGCGAACCCATTATACACCGCGCCGCGCTTTCCAAAACCCGGAGCGGCCTACCCATTGAGGATCGCGGTCAGGAAAATATCTTGATTGCGCAACAGTTGCGCCGCATGTCTCATGACATCCCGGCAACAGCGGAACAGTTTAAAACCCGCAAGACAGGCGACCCCATGAAACAGGCAGAATTATACGAGCGCTTCCTTGCGCTGCACGGCCAGGATGGCGGCTTCATCATGCCCAATGCCTGGGATTGTGGGTCGGCCCTGATCCTCAAGAATGCCGGATTCAAGGCGCTGGGAACATCTTCGGCGGCATTGGCGGCGGCGCTTGGCCGCCTTGATGGACGCCATGGTGTCACGCGACAGGAACATCTGGAACATGCCAGCCTTCTGATAAAGATCAGCGGGCTTCCGGTGAATGGCGATTTCGAGGATGGTTATGGCGCCAGCCCGTCGGATGTTGCCAATACGGTGGAAGCTGCTATCGCGGCCGGGCTTGCCGGCATCGGCATAGAGGACACCTCCGGCGACCCGGACAAGCCGATACGCGATTTCGACGATGCCGTGGCGCGCATGAAGGCTGCTGCCAAAATTGCCAAGGGACGGATCGTGCTGACAGGCCGGTCGGACAATTTCATTCAAGGCCGGCCCGACCTCGATGACACGATCAAGCGTTTGCAGGCTTTCGCGGAGGTGGGCGCGGACGTTCTCTATGCCCCTTATCCGGCCGATATGGATGCCGTTCGGGCCATTGTGAAAGCCGTGGCCCCCAAGCCCGTCAATCTTCTCGTGGGCACCATGGCCGGCACCGTGCCTTGGGCCGAACTCCAGAAAACGGGTGTGAAGCGTATCAGCTTGGGGGCCAGTCTCTACATGCGCGCGATGGGCGATCTTCAAAAGGCGGCTGCGGAACTCGCAAGCGGCGACCTCGCACGGGCATCAGCGGGCATGAGCTTTGGCGAAATCTCCAGGCTGATCCGCGAAGCTACGTCATAAGAGCGTCGGCTTCACCTTTCAGCGCTTTTCCGTACTTTTTCAATGACCGAAGCGACCACCTCCCATCAGGCAGAGACGCGGCTGTCCTCGATAATGTAGCTGCTGCCTTTTTCCGCAATCATGATGGTGGGCGTGTTGGTATTGCCCGACGTGATGCTGGGCATGACCGACGCATCCACCACCCGCAGCCCCTGTGCGCCGAAGACCCGCAACCGCTCATCCACCACCGCCAGCAGATCGCTGGGCAACCCCATTTTGGCGGTGCCGACGGGATGGAAAATGGTCGTGCCGATATCGCCTGCGGCCTTTGCCAGGTCTGCCGTGTCATTCGAGACGGCTGCTCCCGGTACATATTCCTCTGGCAAATATTTTCCCAGCGCTTGCTGTCCCATCAAACGGCGCGTCACACGGATGGCATCTGCAGCGACCCGCTTGTCTTCATCGGTGGACAGATAGCTGGGCTTGATGACGGGCTTCTCGCGGAAATCCGCGGACCTGATGTGAACCACGCCGCGCGATGTCGGCCTCAGATTGCAGGCGCTGACAGTGATCGCCCGAAACCGGTGTAGAGGGTCACCAAACTTATCCAACGACAGCGGCTGGACGTGGAACTGAATATTCGCGCGATCATGCAAACTGTCCGAGCGGGTGAAAATGCCCAGTTGGGACGGCGCCATGGTCAGCGGCCCGGTCTGGAACATGGCGTATTCCGCGCCCATCATCGCCCGGCCAATCAACGAGTGATAGGTCTCGTTGAGCGTCTTGACGCCGGAGACCTTGTAGATCATTCGCTGCTGGAGATGGTCCTGAAGGTTTTTCCCGACACCTTCGCGCGCCAGCTGAACCGGAATGCCCAGGGATTGCAGGAAGGCCGGATCGCCCACGCCCGACCGCTGCAGAATTTCGATCGAACCGATCGACCCGGCGCACAATATCACTTCGCGCTTTGCCCGCGCTTCATAAGTCTTTCCACCACGAATAAAGCGGATCCCGCTGGCCCGGCGGCCATCAAAGGTCAGCTTGTCGATATTGGCATGCGTTTCCAGACGAAGATTCGGGCGGCGCAAGGCGGGCTTCAAAAAGCCGCGCGCAGCCGACCAGCGCAGCCCCCGCTTCTGGTTCACATGAAAATAACCGACGCCTTCATTGTTGCCGGTATTGAAGTCCGGCGTCTGGGGAACGCCCATCTGCACCGCCGCGTCGCGAACCGCGTCAAGAATATCCCAGCGCAGCCGCGGTTCCTCGACGCGCCACTCGCCCTTCGCGCCATGATGTTCGGTCTCACCCAGGAAGTGGTTGTCCAGACGCTTGAAGACGGAAAAGACTTCGTCCGCGCTCCAGCCGTTCAGACCCAGCTGCCGCCAATTGTCATAATCCTGCCGCTGACCTCGCATGGAAATCATCGCGTTGATCGCTGAGGATCCACCGATCACCTTGCCGCGCGGGTATTTCAGAGAACGCCCATTCAAGCCGGGCTCCGGCTCGGTCTGGAACATCCAGTCGCTTCTGGGATTGCCGATGGCGAAAAGATATCCGACCGGAATGTGAAACCAGATCCAATTATCTTGCCCACCCGCTTCCAGCAGTAGGACGCGGTTCTTCGGATCGGCCGAAAGGCGGTTGGCGACCACGCAACCCGCAGAGCCGGCGCCGGCGATGATGTAGTCATACTCGCCGTCGAGCGATTGAACCTGGTCCACGATCAAGCCTCGGCTAGCGGTTCCGGAAAACGGGAGCCCGCTTGGCGACGAACGCGTTCATGCCTTCCTTCTGCCCTTCGGTGGCAAAAGCAGCCTGGAACAGCAGGCGTTCATGGCGCAGACCTTCGGTCAAAGAGCTTTCAAAGGCCTGGTTGACGGCCTGCTTGGCCATCTTCACGGCGGGGGAATTGTAGGCCGCAATCGTATGGGCGGCTTCCAGCGCGGTCTGCAGCAGATCCGCCGGGGCGACGACGCGCGCGACCATGCCCGCGGCTTTTGCTTCGGCTGCACCGATGGATCGGCCGGTGAGGACCATGTCCATGGCAAGGGACTTGCCGACCGCCCTTGTCAGGCGCTGCGATCCGCCGATGCCCGGCAAGACGCCCAGCTTGATTTCCGGTTGGCCGAACTGGGCGTCGTCGGAGGCGATGATGAAATCGCATAGCAATGCCAGCTCGCAGCCGCCGCCCAGTGCGAATCCGCCGACCGCCGCGATGATCGGCTTTCCGATCAACCGGACCTGATCCCACGGCGCCAGGAAATCATCCATGTAGAAATTGGTGAAGGATTTTTCCGCCATTTCGGCGATGTCGGCGCCCGCCGCAAAAGCCCGAGGACTTCCGGCGATCACGATCGCGCCCACCCGGTCATCCGCGTCGAATTCCCGCAAGGCCTTGAGGGTCTCCTGCGCAAGCTGACGGTTCAGAGCATTCAGCGACTTCGGCCGATTCAAGGTGATGAGGCCGACGCGCTCGCGCCGCTCCACCAGGATCGTTTCCCACTTCTTGCTCTTCGCATCTTCCGGATTTTCGGATTTGCTCTCAGTCACCTTGTCACTCATGAAGTTCTCCTGCCACAACGGGTAGATTCAATTCTTCTTTATTCAAACATCGACATCAATTGTCAGTCGTCGTCGTCATGGGATGAAACATAGGCATCCCGCGAGGCCATGAATTCATGCAGAATCTGTTCGCGGTGCTGGTTCAGCTTGGGCGCCATGATGGGGTCGACAATGTTATTGCCCTTGTACCCGCTCATGCGGATCGGATTGCCCGCCGTACGAACCGCGCGGCCCGTTTCACCACTTTTCACTTTTATGAACATGTCGCGCGCCAAAAGCTGGGGATGATCGAACAGCTTGTCGATGGTGTTGATGGGAGAGCATGGCACGCCTGCCTCATTCAACTTATCGACCCAATGTTGGACATTCTGTGTTTTCGTCACCGCTTCGATTGCTTTGACCATGTCCGGCCGGTTGCGGCAGCGCAGATCATTGGTCGCGAATGGCGCCTGCAAGGCCAGATCCGGCGCACCCAGCGCATCGGCCATCAGCACAAACAACGTATCATTGCCCGCCGCGATGACGATGCGTCCGTCCTTGGCCGCAAAACTTTCGAATGGCGCCAGCGACGGATGGCTGTCGCCCGTCCGGTTGGGGACTTTGCCTTCGGCATCATAACGCGCCAAGGCCGTCTCCATCAGCGCGGCCTGGCAATCAAGCATCCCGATATCGACCCGGGTGCCCTGTGCGTTCTGATTTCGCTTATGAAGCGAGGCAAGAATGCCCACGGTAGCGAAAAGCGCGGCACCCAGATCGCCAAAGCTTGTGCCGACCCGCGATGGCGGCCCGTCCGGCCAACCTGTCAGGCTCATGATGCCGCCCATCGCCTGCACGACCATGTCGTAACCAGGAAGATCGCTGAACGGACCACTATGGCCGAACCCGGAGACCGAGGCATAGATGATGTGCGGATGGGTCTTGGCCATACGCTCGGCACCATAGCCCAACCTGTCCATGACGCCGGGCCGGAAATTCTCTACCACCACGTCGGCTTCATCCAAAAGACGCTCCAGCAACTCGCGGTCGCGCGGCGATTTGATGTCGAGGACGATGCTTTCCTTGCCCCGATTGAAGCACATGAAATAAGCGGACTCGCCGTCCACGAACGGCCCAAATGCGCGGGTGTCGTCGCCGGTTCCGAACTTCTCGATCTTGATGACGCGGGCACCAAGGTCGGCCAGGATCATCGTGCAGTAAGGCCCCGCCAGAACGCGCGAGAAATCCAGAACTGTAATTCCTTCAAGAGGCCCCTTGCGGAGCTCTTCGGTCTGCATCGTTCCCTCCAGGAACAAATCTGAATTTATACGGACCGATCTCAGCGCGACGTCGGCATCTGGAATTCAGCGCCCTTGTCGATGCTCTCCGGCCAGCGCTGCATGATCGATTTCTGCCTGGTGTAGAAACGCACGCCTTCCTCGCCATAGACATGCATGTCGCCGAACAGGCTGCGCTTCCAGCCGCCAAATCCATGCCAGGCCATCGGCACCGGAATGGGGACATTGATGCCCACCATTCCGACCTGGATGTTTCGGCCGAATTCCCGCGCGGCGTGACCGTCACGGGTAAAGCAGCTGACGCCATTGGCGAATTCATGATTGTTGATCAACTGCACGGCCTCTTCCATGGTCGCGACCCGCACGCAGCAGAGCACCGGGCCGAATATCTCTTCCCGATAGATCGTCATCTCCGGTTTGACGTGGTCGAACAGCGTGGCGCCCAGGAAGAAGCCATCCTCATGGCCGCGGGCGACATAGTTGCGTCCGTCCAGCAACAGTGAAGCGCCTTCCGCGACGCCCTTGTCGATGTAACCGACGATCCGTTGCCGGGCCACATTCGTCACGATCGGACCCATCTCGGTCGCATCATTCATGCCGTCGCCGATTTTCAATTCCTGGGCCCGCTTCATCAGCAACGGAATAACCGCGTCCGCCGCCGATCCCACAAGAACAGCGACGGCAATCGCCATACAGCGCTCACCCGCCGATCCGTAGGCGGCTCCCATCAACGCATCAACCACCTTCTCGGGATCTGCGTCCGGCATCGCCACCAGATGGTTCTTTGCGCCGCCCAATGCCTGCACACGCTTGCCGGCCCGGGCGCCGGTTTCATAAATGTAATTGGCAATCGGCGTCGAACCGACGAAGGACACCGCCTGCACATCCTTGTGCGCCAGCAAGGCGTCTACGGCTTCCTTGTCACCCTGGATGACATTGAAGACGCCCTTCGGGAAGCCCGCTTCGCGCATCAGTTCGGCCACCATGAGAGACGGCGAAGGATCGATCGGGCTCGGCTTCAGCACAAAGGTGTTTCCCGCCGCAATGGCGACCGGATACATCCAGGCCGGCACCATCACCGGAAAATTGAAGGGCGTGATTCCGGTCACGACGCCGAGTGGCTGACGCAATGTCCAATTGTCGATATTGGTCGAAACCTGATCGGTGAAATCGCCCTTGAGAAGTTGGGGAATACCGCAGGCGAACTCGATGATGTCAATGCCGCGCTCCACTTCGCCCCTGGCATCAGAAAACACTTTGCCATGCTCGGCCGTGATGGCACGCGCCAGATCGTCCTTGTGAGCGTTGACCAGCGCCAGATACTTGTTCATCAGCCGGGCACGGCGCAGCGGCGGCAGATTTGCCCAGGCCGGAAAAGCAGCCTTCGCGGAGCTCACAGCGGCATCGACATCCGCCGCTGACGACAAGGTAACGCTCCGTGCTTTTCGTCCGGTGGTCGGGTTGAACACATCCTGCGAACGCCCGGTGCTGCCTGCGACCACGCGGCCATCTATGAAGTTGCTGACCAGAGATTCTTCGGTCCCAATTTCGACGGTATTCATGGTGTCTCTTTCGATAGCGAGTTTGAGTCATTCAGCCGGCTTCTTGCCGGCTGCTGTAAATTATCGCGACGGCTAGGACATTGGTTGCTGTAGCTCTCAAAGCTGCAGCGACCCGTCCTGCGAGGCGGAATGCGCCGACCCCGCCGTCGGCAGGCCATATTTTCACAAGCCGTCAGGCAGGCAACCGACAAAGATGCGCTTCCGATGTGCAAATTTTCACATACTAAGGGACAATATTGCGGGTCTCGTGTGCAAAAGCTAGCATCCAGCCATGGAATGGGACCGGGCGCGCATTTTCCTAGCTGTTGCACGGAGCGGCCAGATGCTGGCCGCAGCCCGAATCCTGGGGCTCAATCACGCCACGGTGGGACGCCAGCTGACGGCGCTGGAAGAGGAATTGCAGACCAAGCTCATCGAGCGCCACGTCAATGGCTGCACCCTGACCTCGGCCGGCGAAGCGCTGATGGCGTCCGCCGAAAAAGTGGAATCCGAATTTCTTCAACTGGAATCGGCGCTGTCGGGGACGATCGGTGCAATCCGCGGCACCGTCCGGGTGGGCGCCCCGGACGGACTGGGCAATTATTTTCTGGCTTCGAAATTGGCGGAACTGTCTGCCCGACATTCCGACCTGCTTGTGCAACTGGTCCCGCTACCCCGTACCTTTTCGCTTTCCCGCCGTGAAGCCGACATTGTCATAACATTGGATCGTCCCGTGCAGGGCAATCTCATCATCCAGAAGCTGACGGATTACACGCTCAGCCTTTATGCATCGGAAGAATATCTCCGGGACAAGCCTCCGATACACAGTGTGGAAGATTTGAAGCAGCATTTGTTCGTCACCTATGTCGACGACCTTATCCATACACCCGCGCTGGACTATGGACGGGAACTGGCCGCGAGCATGCCCCGCCGTTTCGAATGTGGCAGCGTGGTGGGCCAGATGGAAGCCGTCCGCGCCGGAAACGGCATCGCAATTCTTCACGACTATGC
>JBEPVO010000001.1:0-79229 GCA_041690975.1 Alphaproteobacteria bacterium | reverse complement strand
ATTTCCAGGAAGGACGAATAATTGCCTTCATGGGGAATGCCCTTGCCGCGATCCAATTCCAGAATCCAGCTTGTGACATTGTCGAGGAAATAGCGATCATGGGTGACCAGGATGACGCAGCCCTTATATTCGCGCAGCGTCGCTTCCAGCCACTCCACCGATTCCGCGTCGAGATGATTGGTGGGTTCGTCGAGCAGAAGAATATCCGGCGCATCCAGCAGCAGGCGGCATAGCGCGACGCGGCGGCGTTCACCGCCCGACAAGGTATCGACCTTGGCATCGGGGTCGGGACAGCGCAGCGCGTCCATCGCCTGATCGACCTGACTGTCGAGATCCCAAAGGCCTTGCGCTTCGATCTCGTCCTGCAACTTCGCCATTTCGTCGGCAGTCTCATCGGTGTAATTGGCCGCGATCTCGTTGAAGCGATCGACCAGCGCCTGTTTCTTGGCGACGCCTTCCATCACATTGCCGCGCACATCCTTGGTGGCATCAAGCTGCGGTTCCTGGGACAGATAGCCCATGCGAATGCCATCGGCGGACCAGGCCTCACCCGTGAAATCCTTGTCCATCCCCGACATGATCTTCATCAGGGTGGATTTGCCCGAACCATTGACACCGACGATGCCGATCTTGGCGCCGGGATAGAAGCTCAGCCAGATGTCCTTCAACACCTGCTTGCCGCCGGGATAGGTCTTGGACAAACCCTTCATCACATAAACGAATTGCGGCCCGGCCATCTATTTGAAATCCCTATATAATTTCACCACCAAAACATCCGCGCGCATTGCTATGCAGGACTTTCTTCGGGTCTTGGATGGTTTGCGCGCCTTTCTAGCCGGGGCGGTCGTCGAAGTCATCTGAACCCAAAACGGGAAAGCACGGATGGCCTCCCAAATGCGGGCTTTTCGGCGGGAAAGAGCCTTTTTGCGGTGGTGCTGGGGAGCGAATTCGGCCAGCATCGTCCACGTCCATCCTATCTCCCTCGAGGGCGGGTCCCCATGGTCCAAGTTCCGCTGCCGGAATCGCTCTCCGGTGACCAGAAAACCGGTGCCTTCCGGTCAAGGAAATTTCGCTTGGGAGGCGTGTCCACGCGCCGGGCGCAAGTGGTGCACGCCCTTTTCGCAAATGCGGGGGTTACGATTAACGGCCCCCATCCCTGGGATATCCAGCTGCATAACGACCGCTTCTATAATCGCGTTTTGGCGCAAGGCTCGCTTGGCCTGGGCGAATCCTACATGGACCGGGATTGGGATTGCGCGGCGTTGGATCAATTTTTCGATCGTGTGATTTCGACGCGGCTCAGCGAACAGCTGGGGCTTACGTTGCCGTTGGCGCTGCTTATTCTCAGCGCGAAGCTCCAAAATCGCCAAACGGAACACCGCGCCAAAGAAGTCGCTGCCGTCCATTATGATCTAGCGGTGGATATTTTCGAAGCGACCTTCGATAAACGTCTCACGGGCAGTTGCGGCTACTGGAAAACAGCTCAAACCCTGGATAGCGCGCAGGAAGACAAGCTTGACCTCATCTGTCGCAAAATCGGATTGCGCGAAGGACACAGCGTGCTTGATATCGGTTGTGGCTGGGGCTCGTTTATCGGCTTTGCTGCCGAACGCTATCGCGCCGATTGTGCGGGTGTCACCGTCTCGCCGGTGCAAGTAGAATACATCAACCGGCGCTATCAGGGGGTGGGACTGCGTCCGCAGCTGGCGGACTATCGTGCCTATCTCGGCCCGAAAGTCGATCGGCTAGTATCTGTCGGAATGTTCGAACATGTCGGCGCGAAGAATTACCGCACCTATTTTCAACGTGCGCGGGATTATCTGAAAGAGGACGGGTTGTTCCTGCTGCATACGATTGTTGAGAATCAACGCTATCCGGCAATCGACCCTTGGCAGGATAAATACATCTTTCCCAACGGCGACCTGCCGTCCGTTGGCGAAATCGCAACCGCGGTCGAAGGTTTATTTGTTGTCGAGGACTTCCACAATTTCGGCGTGGATTACGACAAGACACTGATGGCGTGGAATGAGAACTTCCAAACCCATCGCAGCGAGATGGATCGCAAGCACGGCGATCGCTTTTGCCGTATGTGGGAATATTATCTGCTGCAAAATGCGGCTGCTTTTCGATGCCGTTACATCAGCGTTGGACAGTTTGTCTTATCGCCGCATGGAAGCCGCGCCGGCTACCAAGCCGTCCGCTGATTCTGTTTTCCGCTCTCGGGGGCGATGCGACATCGCGGGTTCTCAGAGACGCGTGCGCACCATTATCGCAACACGCCTGGGCGCGCAGAACTAGAACTTGATCTTGGCGCGACTCAGCAACGAGACCGAAGTGGCTCCGTTCTGGCCCTGATAATTCATCTGGTATGCGGCATTGGTCTGCAATGCCAGGGCGCCATCCAGGAAGCTGGTGACATAGCCAAGCTGGAGGTCGGTTTCCTGTGTCTGGTTGGGGAACCGGTCACCGACGATGAACGACGGCGGCAGATCGCCCGAGGCGGAAACCGCGCTGAAGCTGGTGTTCAACACGCCCATCGCCGGACGCGAGAAGGCGAAGCCCAACGCATCCTCGCCAAACAGGCCGTGCTTGGCGATGGCGATGGAATAGGACCGCGTGTCCAAGGTCGAGGTCTGGCTGCGTTGATCGAGCTGGCTGAGGCCCTGGCTATAAGATGCCGTCGTCACCCAGCCATTGCCGAATTTCAAATGGGCGGTCATTTCCACCGCATTGGTATCGACCCGACCGCCGGTCAGATTGGAGACCACACCCAGATTCTGCTGCGTGTTGTGAAGCGCGGTGAGACCAAGATCGGCCCAGGGACTTACGTCCCAGGACACGCCAGCCAGAAGCGATTGCGAAAATCCGTTGTCATACGCCAATGGCAGGCCGATCGCGGCAGGCTCCAGCGCCAACCCGTCGGTCCGGTCGCTCCACTGGTTCGCACCCAAGCGAATATGCAGCCCCGATGTCGGCATATAAGTGCCGCCGGCATAATGACCGCCGCCCGCCAATCCCAGCAAACCGCTGTCGGCGATCAGCGGCGACTGCACGCCATCATAATTGTCGAAGCGCTGGGTGAGATTGACGTCGTAGCCGGTGTCGATCGCCAGATGTCCGCTGAGCGCGATGCTGGAAACGAATTGGTGCAGCTTGGTGGCGGTGCCGAAGCTGGTGTTCAAGCGAATAGGATCGCCGGCCAGCGCATCCTGACTTGTCCGATAGGCCGGGCCGCGCAGATCTGTTTCTGACAGAGTGGTGGCCGTGATCGGCATGATACGGCCCGACGCGCCAAACGCGGTGAGGCTGGGCGGCAGACGCGTTTCCACGGCGCCGGCCTGGCCTGCTAAGGCGACAAGACCGGCTGCGGCAAGCGCAGCCTGAAAACAGCGGTTCATACCCAGTCCTAACCCGGTAACCCGGACCTGTGCAAAATATCAGAGGAAACATGTCGGTCTCAAGAAAAGACCGCGATTTCCTTGGTGTTTTTGGGTCACAGACGGCGATTACCGCGATCAAAATGAAGAAACGAGGCACCAGTGCGCAATAAAATTGCGCAAAAGCCATTTCCGACCTTTCGGGGCGCGGCCGGGCGTTCGGTCAAGACGCCACCAGCAGCAAGGGGTTTTTCCAGTCCCGGAAGACCGACGCCGCCGTATTGCCGAAGAAAAGTTCTTCCCCGGGACGCGGGCTCACACCCATCACGATCATGCTATAGCCATTCTTGGCTTCATTCAGGATCGCGTCCGCCGCGCCGCCGCGCTTGGAGATATGGGTCGCGAAGCGCACGTCATAGCGTTCGGCCAGCTCGGCCATGTCCTTCAGGACACTCTCTTCGCGAGAACGCGTGCGCGAGCGTCCGTCGGTTTGCGAAACATAAAGCGCATTCACCCGCGCACCAGTGGCGCGCGCCAGTACGAAGCTGACTTCGGCGGCGCGGCGCGAGGCGGGCGAGCCGTTGACCGGCAATAGAATATGCGTGCGCGACGACATTTGCGGCGCGGGCTTGTCGCCGGAATAAGACAGCAGCGCCAGCGGTCCATCGAAGCCCGCGGCGAGTTCGGCGATCTCCTGCGAGATATTGCCGTCTTCGTCATGGGTTTCTTCCATACCGATGAACAGCAGATCGTATCCCTTGCGGGCTTCGTCGCGCACCACATCGGCGGGTCTGTCGACCGGCAGGCGGGTGGTGAGATGCACCTTGTCGGGATTAGGCTCGTCCTCGTCCTTTTCCATTCTCTCGGCGCTGGCCCTCGCTCCGGTTTTGAGTTCCTTCGCAAGCGGATCGGCGGCTTGCTCGGCAGCACTCTGGCTGATCGATTGCGCGCCGAGCATGTCCCTCTGCGCTGAATCGGTGCCGCGCGAAGCCTCCGCGAACGAATGTTCCTGGCGTCTTTCGTGTTTTCTACCCTCGTCCGCCACATCGCTTCCTACAT
This sequence comes from Alphaproteobacteria bacterium, assembly GCA_041690975.1. Taxonomy (GTDB): domain Bacteria; phylum Pseudomonadota; class Alphaproteobacteria; order Micropepsales; family Micropepsaceae; genus Rhizomicrobium. The sequence continues at coordinate 74,793 of JBEPVO010000001.1, read as the reverse complement.
GCTTACGCGCGTCGCGGCCGCGCCCGTCATCCATCGCGCGCAAATCGGAATCCAGTTTCAGGATCGTCACCGGCATGCCATGGCCACCCGCCAACAGGCCCGCCATCCGCGCCGTCATGCGCCCCACCGGACTGGCATCGACCGCAAGCAGCAACCGCTCGAGGTTGGGAACGAAACCTTTCTCGTCCAGCTTCTCGCGCTCCACCCGCTTCTTTTCGGATTCATCCATCGGCAGGCCCGACAGAGCGGCGCGCAGCATGGGCGGCATCGCCATGGTGGTGAGCAGCGCCATGGTGACGATCATGGTGTAGAGATTCTGTGTCAGCGCGCCCATCGAAAGACCGATCGAAGCCACGATCACTTCGGTCGAACCCCGCGCATTCATGGCACAGCCCAGCGCCACGCCTTCGCGCCATTTGAGGCCGCCGAGCATGCTGCCAACGAAGGCGCCGGAGAATTTTCCGAAGGACGCAATCAGCACCAGCCCGCCTGTGAGCATCGCCACCATCGGATCTCTGAGGATGGTGAGATTGGCGGCCAGACCCGACATGCCGAAAAAGATCGGCATGAAGAGCGCCGAGATCATGCCGCGCAACTGCTGCTGAATATGATCGGTGAGGATCGGGGATTGCCCGATCAGCACCCCCGCCATGAAAGCGCCCAGCACGGTGCGGATACCCAGAAGCTGGGTAATCAGCGCCATCGTCCCCATGATGACGATAATGACAGTGATGACGGGAAAATCGCTGCGGAATGTATCATTGACCCAGCGAATGGCGGAGAACACCAGCCAGCGCCCGGCGGTGAAGCAGAACAGCAGGAACAGCACCACGCCGCCAATGGTTTTGGCCAGGCCCAGCGCGTCTACCTTTCCCGCGCCCGCAATGCCGAAGGTGATGGCGATGATCACCCACCCCACTGTGTCTTCCATGATCGCGGTAGAGACGATCACCTGGCCCAGATTGCGGCGCATGAAATTCATTTCGCGCACCACCATCGCCACGATCTTGATGGAGGAAATCGAAAGCGCCGTGCCCAGGAACAGCGCCGGCACCAATCGGCCTCCCGGCATATCCGGCATCAGGGAGGCAGGCAGAAATTCACCCAATGCGAAGCCGCAGGCGAATGGAATGGCGATGCCCGCCAGCGAAATCGCCACCGCCGCGCCCTTCATTCTGCTGACCAGCTTGACGTCGGTTTCCATGCCCGTCAGCAGCAGCAGGAACAGGATACCGACCTGCGACAGACCATCGATCATCCCTTTCTGCGCCGGATCGGAGGGGAAGATGAATTTCTGCGCTTCGGGCCAGATCGCCCCGAACAGCGAAGGCCCCAACACCAGGCCCGCCAGAAGATTGCCCATCAGCGCGGGTTGACCCAGACGCTGCATCCCCTCGCCCAGAATGCGGCCGACCAGAAGCAGCAGCACCACTTCGGCAATCAGAAGGCCTTCGGAATTGCCGGTGCTGGAAGAGCCGTTGCCCGCTGCCGCGCCCTTGCGACCTTTCGCACCCGACGGATTGTGCTCCGAAGCTCCGCCCTGCTCCGAACTACTGATTGTCTGGACGTGATTTGCCTGTGGCGGTGTGCTCTCGGCAAAGCCCCGCGTGGCGAACGCCGTCAGACACAGCAAGAGCATAAGCAGGCCGCAGAAATGCGCCAGTCGGGATTGTAAAAATTGCATAGTCAAATGACTGCCCAGAAATGGGCGGGGAAGCCCGCCATCCCCTAACGCACCAGCGGCCCGGACGTTGCCGGGTTGCGTTGCCGTGGTCCGTTGCCGTCTGGCGTTGCAACAGGTCAAGGCGCATGACACGTTCGGGGTGCGGAAACGGACATATGACAATGTTGCGAAAGGGCCTTCTGGGCGCGCTGTTTGCGCTTGCCGCGCTGTTACCGGCGGAGGCCGCCGACAAGTCCGTCCCGCCCACCCCGGATCAAACGGTCACCTTCCCAGGCGGCGTCGTCCTGCATCGCGATCTTGTCTATGCCGCGATAGAGGGTTTCAGGCCTTTGACGCTCGATCTGTATCAAGTACCGGCCAAGCCAAAGGACACGCCCCAGCCCGCCATCCTGTTCGTACATGGCGGCGACTGGGTGACGGGCGATGCGCGCCATCTTGCTGGCTTCGACGATTTTCCTGCGACCCTCGCCGCGTTGGCAGCCAAAGGCTATGTGGTGGCGAGCGTGAACTATCGCCTGTCCGGCGAAGCACATTTCCCGGCTGCGATTCAGGATGTGAAATCCGCCGTGCGTTGGCTGCGCGGCCATGCGGGCGACTACAATATCGACACCACCCGCGTGATGGCCTGGGGCGCGGAAGCCGGCGGCCAGATTGCCGCGATGGTCGGCACCAGCTGCGGCGTCAACGCGCTTGAACCGGCAGCCGATGCCAAATCGAAAGCGACTTTGGCATCGGATTGCGTCCAGGGTGTGATCGACTGGTACGCGCCCGCCGATCTGGCGAGCTGGGACACCGGTGGCGCGCATCCCTCCGAGCCCGGCGCACCGACGCATCTGGGGGCCTATCTGGGCTGCGAGGCCGCCGACTGCGCGCCCGGCCTGGTGCGGGCCGCCAGCCCACTCTCTTATATAAGTACGCTCAGCCCTCCCTTCCTGATCCAGCATGGATCGGCCGATACACGTGTGGCCCCGGACCAGTCGCAAAAACTGAATGATGCGCTTCGGGACCAGCATGTGCCATCGGAGGTTGTGGTCTATCCCGGGGCGGGACAGGATTTCACCAAGGACGGCGCCCCGAATCCCGCCGCCAATGCCAAGGCGCTTGCCGACCTGGAAGATTTCATCGTCAAGACCTTCCCACCCGCGCCGGCATCCGCCAAACCGGCCGCAATCTCTCCCGCCAAATCGAACGCGGCGAAAGCCACAAGACCCAGATCATCCGCCAAGGCACGCAAATGAGCGAACTGGACAAGACAGAATTCGACTGGACCGATCCCTTCGGTCTGGAACAAGGACTTGCCGTCGAAGAACGCATGGTCGCCAAATCGGCGCGCGATTATGCGACGGGGAAATTGGCGCCCCGGGTGCGCGATGCTTTCCGCGACGAGACGTTCGACCCCGCCATCATGCGCGAAATGGGCGAGATGGGTTTTCTGGGCATGACCCTGCCGGAAGAATTTGGCGGCGGCGAATTATCCTACACCTGTTACGGCCTCGTCGCGCGCGAGATGGAGCGAGTGGATTCCGGCTACCGCTCCGCGATGAGCGTGCAGAGTTCACTGGTGATGCACCCGATATTCGCTTTCGGCACCGACGCGCAGAAGAAGAAATATCTGCCCCGCCTGGCGCGCGGCGAATTGATCGGTTGTTTCGGCCTCACCGAACCGGATCACGGCTCCGATCCCGGTGGCATGATCACCCGAGCGGTGAAGGACGGGTCGGGCTACCGCCTCAACGGTGCGAAAATGTGGATCACCAATTCACCCGTCGCCGATATAGCGGTGGTGTGGGCGAAACTGGACGGAAAGATCCGGGGCTTCCTGGTCGAGCGCGAAGCCAAAGGCTTCACCACGCCGCGCATCGACGGCAAATTTTCGCTGCGCGCCAGTATCACCGGCGAAATCGTATTGGAGGATGTGCACGTGACCGAAGACGCCCTGCTGCCGGGCGCTCAGGGCCTGTCGGGCCCTTTCTCCTGCCTGAACCGCGCCCGCTTCGGCATCGCTTGGGGCGCGATGGGCGCGGCGGAGGATTGCTGGCACGCGGCGCGGGACTACACCCTGGACCGCAAACAATTCGGCCGGCCACTCGCGGCCACCCAGCTGGTGCAGAAGAAACTAGCGGACATGCAGACCGAGATCGCGCTGGGATTGAATGGCGCGCTCAGGATGGGACGCATGATGGAGGACGGCACCGCCTCGCCGCCGCTGATCTCTCTGATGAAGCGCAACAATTGCGGCAAGGCGCTGGCCATAGCCCGCGAAGCCCGCGACATGCTGGGCGCCAACGGCGTGTCCGACGCTTATCCGGTGATCCGGCACATGATGAATCTGGAAGCCGTCAATACCTATGAAGGCACGCATGATGTACATGCGCTGATACTGGGACGCGCTCAGACGGGACTGCAGGCTTTCCAGCAGGAGAAGGAATGACCGCAATCAATCCCGTCACCGATCTGACCCGCGACGGTGCGATTGCCGTCATCGCCTTGAACAATCCGCCGGTCAATGCCTTGTCGGAGATGATGCGCGAAGGCCTGATCGCGGCGTTGCGCGAAGCGGAAATTGACACTGCGGTTCAGGCGACGCTTCTTATCTGTGCCGGGCGCACCTTCATCGCCGGGGCGGATATTTCCGAATTCGATAAGAAGCTGACGGGCGCCAGCCTGCGCGCCGTTCAAGACGCGATGGATGCGGCGAACAAACCCATTGTGGTTGCGATCCATGGCACGGCGCTGGGCGGCGGTCTCGAAACCGCGATGTGCGGTCATTACCGGGTGGCGGTGCCTTCGGCCAAGCTGGGCCAGCCGGAAGTGGCGCTGGGCCTTGTCCCTGGTGCAGGCGGCACGCAGCGGCTGCCGCGCCTGATCGGGGTGGAAAAAACGCTGGAGATGGTGACGGACGGCAAGCCGATTTCAGCGACCGAAGGTTTGGCGTTGGGATTGCTCGACGCGCTGATGCCGGAAAAGGGATTGAGAGACGGGGCGCTGTCCTTCGCCCGGCAATTGCTGGCCGATGGCAAGGGTATCCGCCGCACGCGCGACCGCGATGAAAAAGTGACCGGCGTTTCGCTCCAGATCTTTTCCGATTTCCGCCGGAGCCACAATTTCCGGGGCTTCGCGGCACCGGAGGAAGCGATCAAATGCGTCGAAGCTGCTGTCACCATGCCGTTCGACCAAGGGCTGGAATTTGAGACCCGCATCTTCCTGGCTTGCAAGGACTCGCCGCAAAGCAAGGCGCAGCGTTACGCCTTCTTCGCCGAACGCAAAGCGGGGAAAATTCCAGGGTTGGCTGATGACACGCCGCTATTGCCGGTCACCAAGGCGGGCGTGATCGGCGCGGGCTTGATGGGCGGCGGCATCGCCACCGTTTTCGCCAACGCGGGTCTGCCGGTGACGATCGTGGAAACCGACGCGGCGGCCTTGGCGCGAGGCCTGGACACCGTGAAAAGTAATTACGAAAACAGCGTCAAGCGAGGCCGGATCACGGAAGACGAAGCGCGGGCGCGTTTCGCACGCATCACCGGCACATTGACCATGGAAGACCTCGCAGACCGCGACCTGATCGTGGAAGCCGTGTTTGAGAATATGGATGTGAAGAAAAGTGTCTTCGCGCGCCTGGAAAAAATTGCCAAGCCGGGCGCCATTCTGGCCAGCAACACATCCTATCTCGATATCGACGAGATCGCCGCCGTCACCTCGCGCCCCGATCACGTGCTGGGGCTGCATTTCTTCTCGCCCGCGCCCGTGATGAAACTGCTGGAGATCGTACGCGGCGCCAAAACCTCCGACAGCGTTCTGGCCACCGCCATGAAACTAGCCAAGGCCGCCGGCAAGGTCGGCGTGCTGGCCGGAAACGCCCATGGCTTCATCGGCAACCGCATTCTCTCGCAGCGGCAGAACGCGGCCAATCAATTGGTGCTGGAAGGCGCTTCGCCCTATGCGGTGGACAAGGTGCTGACCGATTTCGGCTTTCCCATGGGCCCCTTTGCCATGGCCGATCTGGCGGGGCTGGATTTGGGCTGGAATGCGGCGCAATCGCATGGCGAAAGTTTGCGGGATGTTTTCTGCGAAGCCGGACGGCGCGGGCAGAAAACCAAAGCGGGCTTTTATGATTATGACGCGGCACGCAAAGCGTCCCCGTCATCCGTCGCGGAAAAGCTGATCGAAGACTTTCGCGCCAAGAAAAACATCACGCCGCGCATCATCGGCGAAGGCGAGATTCGCGAACGCTGCCTGCTGCCCATGATCAATGAAGGCGCAAAGATCCTGATGGACGGCAAGGCCAGCCGAGCCTCCGACATCGATATCGTCTGGCTCTATGGCTATGGCTGGCCTGCCTATCGCGGCGGCCCGATGTTCTATGCCGACAGTATCGGTCTGGATGCAGTGATCGCTGGCTTGAAAAAATACGGCATCACACCTGCGCCGTTGCTGGAACAGATTGCGGCGGCGAGGCAGCGGATTTCCGATTACATCTGACGTCGAATTTCACGCCCGCGCCGCCACCGCTTCGATCTCCAGCAGGAATTGCGGCCGGGGCAGCGCTGCGACCACCATCAGCATGGAAGCCGGCCGCGCCGCGCCCAGCATTCGGGCCCGGACCTTGGCATAAGCGGGGATATCTTCGGCCCGCGTCAGATATTGCGTGATCTTGACCAAGTCGCCCACCGCCATGCCGGCCCGGTCCAGCATGGTCAGAATATGACCCCAAGCCAGTTCAGCCTGGGCGGTGATGTCATCGGGCAAGTCGCCCGCCGCATCCATCCCCGGCGTGCCCGCGGTAAAGAGCCAGCGTTGATTCGGCGCCGCTTCGACGGCATCGCTATAGGGGCCGAGGCGGACCGCCACGCCGATATCGTGAATTTTATGCGCCATGCGATGTTTTCCTTGAGGAAGTGGCAGTCAAAAACGTCCATCCGGTGCTGGCAAGCGGAGAAACTGTCAGTTCGCGCGTTTGGCCATAGGGTCTTTGCGCCGGAAGCCGGAATGACTTAAATTCCCAGGCGGGAGAAGGCGTTATACCCAATCATATATCACGCCACCATACCCCAAACAATTTAGCGGAGTGAAAGCGATGGTCACGCTTCAGATCAACGGTCAGCCTCACACTATCGACGCACCCAGCGACATGCCGTTGCTCTGGGCGTTGCGTGACATCGTCGGCCTCACCGGCACAAAATTCGGATGCGGCATCGCCCAGTGCGGCGCCTGCACCGTGCATGTGGACGGCAAGGCGGTGCGCTCCTGCATGCTGCCGGTCGGCACCATCGGCAATCGCGCCATCACCACCATCGAGGCGATCGGCGATACGCCCAACGGCGCCAAGATCCAGAAAGCGTGGCTCGACATCGAAGTCGTGCAATGCGGCTATTGCCAGTCCGGCCAGATCATGTCGGCGACCGCCCTGCTCAATCGCACACCCAATCCCGACGATTCCGATATCGATGCCGCGATGGCGGGCAACATCTGCCGCTGTGGCACGTATGTGCGCATCCGTCAGGCGATCAAGAACGCCGCCAAAACGGCTTAAGAGGACCCTACATGTCCATCTCTGCAAAATCCGTCGAAACCGCGGACCTGTCGCGGCGTAACTTCCTGAAAGTCGGCACCGCTGCGGGCGGCGGACTGATGCTGGGCTTCCATGTCGGCGACGCGTCGGCGCAGGAAAAAAAGCCCGCCGCGGAAGCCGCGGCACCGCCGCCGGCAAAATACGTTCTTAATCCCAACGCCTTCATCGCCATCACGCCTGACGGCAAGGTCTCATTCCAGATTCCTCAGGAGGAAATGGGTCAGGGCGTTTACACCTCGCTCTCCCAGCTCTTGGCGGATGAACTGGATGTCGATATCGCGAATGTGACGCCGCTCCCGGCGCCACCCATCGATGCCATCTATGGCAGCCCGCGCTCGCACCGCATGGGCACCGGCGGTTCGCAGTCGATCCGCAGTTTCTATACCCCCCTGCGCCAGGTCGGCGCATCCGGTCGCGCCATGCTGGTCCAAGCGGCGGCGGCGCAATGGAATGTCAGCCCGACCACCTTGCGCACCGAAAAAGGCCAGGTGATCGACGACGCCCATGGTGGCCGCACGCTGTCTTACGGCGCACTGGCGCCGCATGCCGCGAAATTACCGGCGCCGCAGGACGTCAAACTGAAGGACGACAAGGACCTCAAATATATCGGCAAGTCGGTAAAGCGGCTGGACACGCCGGACAAGGTCAACGGCAAGGCGCAATACGGCATCGATGTGCGGATGGATGGGTTGAAGTTCGCCACCCTGGCCGCATCACCGGCGGTGGGCGGCAAGGTCGCCCATGTCGATGACAGCAAGCTCAAAGCCATGCCCGGCCTGCAGCTGGTGGTGTTGGACGATATCGTGGCCGTGATCGGCCCGAATTTCTGGGCCGCTAAGAAAGGCCTGGAAGCGCTCGACATCAAATGGGACGGCGGCGCCAACGCCAAGATGGACTCCGCCAAGATGTGGCAGGAGCTGCGCGAAACCTCGATGAAAGCCGGCGTGCTTGCCAAGGAAGATGGCGATACCGGCAAGGCGCTGTCGCAGGCCAAGGAAGGGCGCATCGACGTCGCTTATGAATTGCCGTTCTTGTCGCATGCCCCGATGGAGCCGCTGAATTTCACCGTCCATGTGAAGGATGGCGGCTGCGAAATGTGGGGCGGCAGCCAGGTGCAGACCGCTGCCGTCACGGCGGCAGCCAAGACGCTGGACACCACGCCGGACAAGATCAACTTCCACAATTACATGCTGGGCGGTGGCTTCGGCCGGCGTCTGGACACCGACATGGTGGTTAAAGCGGTTCGCATCGCGCAAAAAGTCGATGGCCCGGTGAAAGTGATCTGGACCCGTGAGGAAGACATGCAGCAGGACATGTATCGTCCTGCCTATCGCAATGTGATGTCCGCCAGCCTGGACAAGAATGGCAAGATTGATGCCTGGACGCACCGGATCGCTGGTGGCGCTGTGTCCGTGCGCATGTCGGGCAAGCCGCTCAAGGGCGGGATGGATCGCGGTTCGCTGGAAGGCGCCACCGAGAACAGCTATGGCGCGCCCAATTTCCGCGTCGAGTTCATCGAGGCCGAACCCCGCGCCTTGAATGTCGGTTACTGGCGCGGCGTGGCGCCCAACAACAATGTCTTCGCCACCGAAAGCCTGATCGACGAATTGGCGCTGAAGGCCAAGCAGGATCCGGTCGCGTTCCGCATCGCGCATCTGGACGGCGCCCCGCGCCTTAAGGCGGCGGTGCAGCTTGCGGCGCAGAAATCCGGCTGGGGCGGGAAATTGCCGCCTCGCGTCGGACGGGGCATCTGCGCGCAATTCTGCTTCGGAACTTATATCGCGGCGATCTGCGAGGCCGAAGTGGACACCGATGGCACCGTGCGCATCCGCAAGGTCCATGCGGCGATTGATGCCGGCCGGGTGGTCAATCCCGACACGTTGATGGCGCAGGTCCAGGGCGGTATGACCTTCGGCTTCACAGCGGCACTGTACGGCGACATCACCGTCAAGGACGGCCGCGTGCAGCAGCGCAATTTCAACGACTACCGCATCATGCGTATCAACGAGGCGCCGGATATCCAGGTGCATATCGTGCAAAGCCTTGAGCCTGCCGGCGGCATCGGCGAGCCGGGTTGCTCGTCTGGCCCGCCGTCGCTGGTCAATGCCATCGCCGCTGCCACAGGCATTCGTCTTCGCAAACTCCCCATCGACCGCGATCTTCTAGCGGGCAGGAAAGTCGCATAGCCATGAGAAAACTCGGTATCGCGATCGCCGTTATTGCTCTTATTGCCGTCGGCTTTGCGGCCTGGATGGTCTTGATCCCAGGACCCACCGCTTTCGCCAGCGGCTCGACCGTGGCGTTGGCCGATTACAAGGATGCCAATCCCACAGGCGTGCCCAAGGAATTGGCCAAGGCCGATCTGCTCACCCGCGGCGAATATCTGGTCCATGCCGCCGACTGCGTTGCCTGCCATAGCACCAAGGGCGGTCAACCCTTTACCGGCGGCTTGGCCTTCAACCTGCCGATGATCGGCACGATGTATTCGACCAACATCACCCCGGACAAGCAAACCGGCATCGGCAATTACACCGATCAGCAATTCCTGGACGCCTTGCACAAAGGCAAGCGCGCCGATGGCCAGAATTTGTATCCCGGCATGTCGTATGCGTCCTACACCTATATGACCGACGAGGATGCGCTGGCGATCAAAGCGTATCTCTTCAGCCTGCCGGCCGCGCATGCCCCTGCCCGTCAGAACAAGCTGGCCTGGCCATTCAACAATCGCAGCCTGATGGCGTTCTGGAATACATTCTACAACGCCAATGAACGTTACCAGCCCAACACCGCGCAGAGCGCTGAGTGGAATCGCGGCGCCTATCTGGCCGAAGCGATGGGCCATTGCGGCGAATGCCACACGCCCCGCAACCTGGCCTTTGCCGTGAACAACCGGCGTAAATTCGCCGGCGCACTCACTGCCGGCTGGCGCGCCTACAATATCACTGCCGACCAGAAGGCGGGCTTGGCCGCTTGGAACGACAACGACATCGCAAGCTTCCTCTCCACCGGCCATGCCGACGGCCATGGCGGCGCGGGCGGCCCGATGGGCGAAGCCTCCGATAACAGCCTGACCTTTCTGACGGCGGGCGATATCCGAGCCCTGGTAGTCTATCTGCGCAGCGTTCCGGCGCAGGACAGCGACCTGCCCCGCACCGTCAATGTCCCGGCACCCGTCTCGCATCGCGAAGGCGTGACAGCGGGTCTGGACACGCGCGGCGAGAAAATCTTCGCCGGCGCCTGCGCCAGCTGTCATGACTGGACTGGCGTCAGCCCAGTGAACAAATACGCCACCCTCACTGGTGCCCGTGCCGTCAATGATCCCTCCGCCACCAATGTGGCGCAGACCATCATCGCCGGCGTGGACCGCACCACGGTGAACGGAAAAATCTTCATGCCGGCATTCGGCACGGCCTATTCCGACGACGAGATCGCGGATGTGGCGAACTATGTCACTGCCCGGTTCGGCGCCGAGGGTGCCAAGCTGACGTCGAAAGACATCACGTCTCTGCGCAAGCAGGTCGCACAACAATAGGACGGAGCGCAATCCGGAAAAGTGTGGTCGCTAGCGGCAGCGTAGCGCGGCATTTTCCACCAGATCGCGCGACAAAGAAAAAATTTAGAGCAAAATCGCCCTTGGTGGCGATTTTGCTCTAGTCTCCTCTTCCGGCCTTCGCGGCCGCGAAGGGGGATTGTCCGTGATACTGCCAGCGCTTCCCATCGGCTTTGGCCTGGTCGCTGTGACCGCGCTGGCCGCCGTGGCAGCCCGGCGCACCAATCTCCCGCCCTCCATTTTTCTGGTCCTGGTCGGCGTCGGAATCGGGTTCATTCCGGGGGTGCCGCGCATCGCGCTCAGGCCGGACCTTGTCCTCACCTTGCTGTTGCCGCCGCTGCTCTATTCGGCCGGTGTCGGCATGAGCTGGAAAGGCTTTCGAGCCCATCTGCGGCCCATCCTGCTGCTGGCGGTGGGCTGCGTGCTGTTCACCGCCACCTCGGTTGCCGTTGTGGCGCGCTATCTTCTCGACCTCACCTGGTCGGTAGGCTTTGTCTTGGGCGCCATCGTGGCGCCGCCCGACGCCGTGGCCCCGATGGCCATCGCCAAGCGGTTTCCCGTTCCCAACCGGGTTCTCACCATTCTGGAAGGCGAAGGCCTGGTCAACGACGCAACCGCGCTGATCTTGTTCAGCTTTGCCGTCTCGGCCGTGGTCCTGGGCGGCCGGTTCTCTCCCGCCGAAGCCGTCGGCAGCTTCGCCGCCATCGTGGCCGGCGAAATCGCCTGGGGCATAGCGGTGGGTTTTGTTGCACTGATCCTGCGCCGCCACGCACATGAGCCGCGCGTGGAAATCGTGCTGGCGATGCTGACGCCCTACGCCGCCTTCTGGGTGCCGCAAAGCCTGGGCGGTTCCGGCGTGCTGGCAGCGGTTACGGCGGGCCTCTTCGTTAGCTACAACGGCCCCCGCTTCATATCGCCCGCCACGCGGCTGCAAGGGTATTTCGTTTGGGATCTGGTGGTCTATCTGATCGAGGGCGTGATCTTTCTGCTGACCGGGTTGCAGGCGCCCATCATCGTGGATTCCCTGGGTCAAGCGGACTGGATGCGGCTGGGACTGGCGGCGGTTTCCGTCACCGCTGTGATCATCTTGGTTCGCTTCATCTGGGTTTTCACCGGCACCTATCTGCCCTGCTGGCTCTGGCCGAGCTGGCGCAAGCAGAATCCCGCGCCGCCTTGGCAGGAGACTTTCACCATCGCCTTCACCGGCATTCGCGGCGTGGTTTCGCTGGCCGCCGCGCTGTCGATTCCGCTGATGTCAGGAGCCGCGCCGTTTCCCGAACGAGGCCTTTTGCTGCTGGTGACCTTCTGCGTGATCCTCGCCACTTTGGTGGGACAAGGGTTTTCGTTTCCCTGGGTGGTCCAGAAGCTCGGCCTTACCGATCTGGGCAAGCGCGAAGCCGATATCGCCAAGCAGCACGAAGTTCAGGCGCGCGTGGCCGGCATCGATGCGGCGCTGGCGCGGCTGGACCGGCTGGAGAGCGCCGGCCTGGCGCCCGAGACCGTGGATATTCTGCGGCGCCGTCATGGTGACCGGCGGGCCTATTTCGTGGCCGCCTGCCGTGATCTGGAAAGCGGCGAGGCCGTCGCCCGCTCCACTGCCCTGCAACTCGAATTCCTCAATGCCGAACGCGTCGCAATCACCGATCTCTACAAGAAGGGCGCGCTGGAAGACGATGCGCGGCGGCGCATCGAACGCGAGTTGGATCTGGACGAGAGCCGCATACGCCACGCCGCCGAAAGCGGCACCAGCCGTATCTAGAGTTTGGCGCCGTGGCCGCGGAGCAGCGATGTGGCTTCGGCCACATCCTCGCGCACGCCGCGATTGAGCTTACCGATAGTGACCACTGATTTCACCGACGCCGCGTAGATGCCTGGTATCGCCGGATGGACGGCCGTCACCTTATTGGCATCGACCGTCACCTTGGTGCCGTCGGGCTGGGTCAGCGCCACCTTCGTGAGATCGGCGGCGACCGTCTTGTCGCCCAGCGATTTTGCGATATGAGCGATATAGCCGCGTGTCTCCGCCGGAAGCGGACGGCCGCGATGTAGATGGCCTTCGATATTTCCCGGCCCGTCATTATAGGCCGCGAACATGGCCGGATAGCCGTATTTGAAATGTAGCCATTTGAGATAGGCGGTGCCGGCAAAGATATTGTCGCGCGGGTTATGGGGATCGCCGCCCAGGCGGTATTGCGACGCCATCTCGGTATAGGTACCTGGCATTACCTGCATGATACCCATCGCGCCGGTCGACGACACGATGGGAAGATTTTCGGCCAGCATGGTGCGGCCGCCGCTTTCCTGGCGCATGACGGCGCGAATCCATTCCGCGGGAATCTTGAATCTGCGTGACGCGTCCTGGATCACCGGTTCCCAACGCGCCATCAGAGCGGACGACGGCATCGTCTGTTCCTGCACGAAAACGGACGGTTGCGCAGGTTTCTGAATTGCTTCGCTGATGACGCGCGCCGCGGCGTTTTCCGGCACGGAAGTCGACAAGGACGGCGTGTGAAGCTGATGCAGCGCCCCGATCAGGGCCAAGGTTGCGCCGCCCAGAAGCAGCAAGCGCGTGAAATTCCGCGTCGGCAGCAGCGCAGGCATCGCCGCCGCGCGGGCGCGCAGCGCAATTGCCGAACTGACAGGTGTCGAACTGACAGGCGAACATCTATCGGACAAAACAAATTCCTTCTGCCGAAAAACCGCTTTGGATCCTCAAGGATCGCTTCGGCCGATGGCGCGTTCGAACATCGCGCCAATCCAAAAATCATGCCGGATCAGATCAAGTGGGCATGCGGGAGTCATATAGCCGCAAATGCACGGGAACAAAATATAAAAAACATCGCAAAAGCATCGCACGATGCAACCGCCTTGAAACACTGGCTTTTTTTCGGAGAAATGACGTGTAAATTCCATGTAAGGCCGCAATACGGCAACTCATATTATCGTCTATTGGCCGCGATGCCGTGCGAGAGTTCGATATGTTCAAAAGCCTGGCGTGATAAAACAGCCCGCATTCAGATTATTGCCGGAGGCAAATTTCAGGATGATTTTTCCGGCTTTCTTGCCGAACCACCGCATCGATACTCTGTTGCGGCGCGCTGCTATTTGAAGGATGGAACAACGTCCCCTTTTTCAGGTTTCGGTATTTCATGAGTCGCAGAACACTCGTCCTGTGCGGAAACGGCGCGAGCGCCGTCTTGCTGGTCTGCGCCCTGGCGCGCCAGGCCGGGAAAGACCTTTCCATCGTCGTCATCGGCAAGAATGCACAGGCCGGGCGCGGCGTCGCGGTGCAGCGCTGGGCGCAAAGCTTCGTCCCGCGAAACTTATATGGCGCCTATCTGCCCGAACTTCTGGATACGACCCTTCAATCCAATCCGGATCTAGAAGTCCGTTTCATCCAGGGCGAAGTCAAAAGCCTGATGAAGAAACATTTGGGCTGGATCGTTGCCCATGATGCGGCGCCGTGAATGCCATCTCGTAGCACTGGCGACCGGAAATGACCTACCGCCGCCGGTCGCCGCACATCATTCCCCGAACCTCGCGAACCGCATCAGCGACGATCCCTGAGCGGAGCATAATCTGCAAAAGGACCGGGACGTGCTGATCCTGGGCAGTGGATTGACCGCTATCGATGTCGCGATCGGCCTCAAGGATCGCGGACATGCCGGGAAGATCCATCTTCTGTCGCGGCATGGCTTTCTGCCCCAACCCCATGTGGAGACCATCCCGTCTTCACGCCTTTCGCAGCCCTTCCCGAAAACCGTACGAAATTTTCTGCGGGCCATGCGCACGCACTTGGGCCCTGCTCCCGCTGCCGCCCACTGGCAGGGGTTGATGGACGCGATGCGGCCCCATTGGCCCGAGATCTGGCTGTCGTTCCCGGTTGCGGAGAAAAAGCGCTTCCTTCGTCACTGCGTCACGCATTGGAATGTGCATCGCCATCGTCTGGCGCCGGCGGTGGGGGAATATCTGGGCCACGGCTTGGCGGATAATATTCACGTACTGAAAGGCCGGCTCCGCCATCTGAAGCCGGCGCAACGCGGCATGATCGCACAGATCGCAAGAGGCGATCGCATCATCGACGTGCCAGTGGATCACGTCATCAATTGTACCGGCCCCAATCCCAATCCGGAAAAAACCCATGATCGCCTGATCGAAAATCTTGTCGCGTCGCGGCTCGCGCGCAGCACCGATGCAGGCGTCGGCCTGGATGTGGATGCCAGGAACCGCGTTCTGGACAAGAGTGGCACCGCCCAGCCCTCGCTTCTGGCGATGGGCGCATTGACCCGCGGCCATTGGTGGGAAATCACGGCGATTCCGGAAATCGCCCGTCAGGCGCAAGTGATGTCGGGCGCGATCATGGAATATCTGGGCATTCTGAACGCCGCATCCCGGGTCAATCGGCATCGCTAAGTTCCAGCCCGGAACCCTTTGTTCCCTTTCGCGCGTTTAAGACCGGCAAGCCCTGGAATTGCCATGCCGCCCGCCGCCCAAACCGCTCAGCCATTCCTCGTCCAGATGCAATTACTACTGGTGGATGGCGGCGTGCGTTTTCTGGTGGCCATCGCCATCCTGGTCGTGGGCTGGATGCTGGCCACTTATGTCAAGAGATGGGTGATGGCGGGGCTTGAGCACCTGCCAATCGACCTGACGCTCAAGCCTCTATTGGGGTCGCTCTTCCGATACGCAGTCCTGATCCTGACTTTCATTCTGGTGCTAGGCCAGTTCGGCGTCCAAACCACCGGACTGATCGCCGTGATGGGCGCGGCCGGCCTTGCGATCGGTCTCGCCCTGCAAGGGACGCTGTCGAATGTCGCGGCCGGCGTGATGCTCCTGGTCCTGCGACCATTCCGCGTCGGCCAATTCGTCGAAATCAACAACCGCCAAGGCACCGTGCGGGAGATCGGGCTTTTCACCACCGTCCTTGTGACGCGCGACGCGGTCTATGTCTCGATCCCGAACTCATCCGTGTTCGGGACCACCATCATCAATTACACGCGAGAGCCACGCCGCCGCATCGATTTCACGGTGCCGGTTGATGTCATCAACGATGTCGAGACGGTGGAGAAGATCCTCGTCGAGGCGCTGGCCGCCAACACGCATGTGCTGAAGCACCCTGAACCGTCAGTGGGCGTATCGTCCTTGCAAGAATACACGATGGTGATGTTCGTGCGTGGCCATGTCGTCAGCAGCGATTATTGGGAGGCGATGGCGTCCATCCAGAAAGACGTAAAATCAGCGATGGACAAGGCAGGAGTCCTGCCTGCGGTCACTCGCCAGGCTCTTGCCATTCGCAATGAGCCGCAATCGGGTCACAATCGACCGCCTACGGACGATTTGACCGCGTAAACCACGCTTTTCCAGCTTCGCGGCCCCAAATTACATTGAAAAAACTTGACGTTAACTACTTCTGTACGGTATTAACCATTTATTAACTCTCAGAGTGAGCGGTCGGAAACGACTCAAGCATCACCAAAAGAGAGATGGGTAATGGGCCGGGTTCCCCGGCGGAAAAGGGTGGCGTCGAGGAAGCATCGCGCAAACCATATTTTGGGTGCAGATAATGCTTGCCTATGAAGAGTTGAAAGGTTCGAGCGGAAAAGAGATCTGGTTCCGCCCCACCCGATATGACGCACGAAAGCTTTTCCCCAACAACCCGCCCAAGGTGCGGGTGAAGTCCGCCAGCTATCAGCTTCACGATATCAGCCTTACTGGTATCTCCGTGGTCGCCAAGCAGGCGATGGACGACGAATTGTCCCTGGGCGAGACCGTTCCGCTGGTCTTCCAGCAGGCTGGCCTTTCCATTTTCGAGGGCCGCGCCAAGGTCTGCCGCACGGAGAGCACCGTGTTCGGCTCCAAGCTCGCTTTCAGCCTGGTCGATTCCTATGTCGATTTCGACCGACTGCTCAGCCGCAATGTCCAGGCGCAGATCGCGGCCAATGGCAGCTTTCTCTCGTCCGAGCGCAGCGCCCTGGTGCCGCGCGAATATCGCGCCTTCTGTGCCGACGTGCTGGGCGTGCTGCGCTCCTATCGCGCATTGTTGGACAAGAATATCCATCTCGCCGACAGCTTTTCCCAATCCTTCGACGATGTCAGTGCGTTCGAAGCCTGCGAAGGCCGCCTGATCGAACAATGGCGCGGCTTCTGGCTCACCGGCAACGATATCGTGCGCGGCGTGATGGCCAGCCGCGAAGAGCGCGAAGCCACCAAGGAATTCACCGAACTCGTCCTGACCCCGGAAATGCGTGCCGGCGCGATCTGGGATCGCTCCTACGCCAAGCCGCTGGGTTATCCGGGCGATTTCCAGATCATGAACCAGGTCTATGACTGGGAACGTGTTGGTACCAGCGTCTATCAGCAACTGATCCATCGCCTTGGCCTGGAAGTTGCCGAATGCATCGATACGCGCATGCAGGTGGTGCGCAGCAAGATCGCCGAAACCGTGCGGACCTATGGCCAGGATCGCCCCGCGCGCATCCTCAGCCTGGGCAGCGGCCCGGCGCGTGAAATCCAGACCTTCCTGGAGGGCCCGCATTCCCGCGCCGGCAAGGTCGAGTTCACTTTGGTCGATCAGGAAACCCAAGCGCTGGGCTATGCCTATGATCGCGCCTACCCACCCCTGCTCAAGCTGAACGGCAATGCGCATGTCCAATGCCTGAACATCTCCTTCACCGACATCCTGCGCGCCAATGGCGGCTTGCAGGCGGTGCCGCCTCAGGACTTGATCTATTCGGTTGGTTTGCTGGATTATCTCAGCGACCGGCGCGCCCGCATGCTGGTGCGCCGTCTCTATGATGCGCTGCTGCCCGGCGGGCTGCTCATCATCGGCAATATGAACGAGACCGCACTGTCCAATCTCTGGCCAATGGAATTCATCTCGGACTGGACCCTTCAGTATCGCGGCGAAGCGGAAATGAAGGGTTGGTCGGAAGGGCTGAACGCAAAGGAATGCTGGACCGAGACGGAAAAGACCGGCCGGGTGCGGCTGCTTTTCCTGCGCAAGCCCTGACGGTTACACAGCCACTTTGAGATTGGCGCTCTTGGCCGTCTGGCGCAGCACGACAAAGCGCTCGCGCGGCAGCACCACCATCACGGAGGTGCCGACATTGACCTGACTTTCGATCCAGAGCGCGCCGCCATGCAGTTCGGCCAGCTTCACGGCATAGGGCAGTCCCAGGCCCGTGCCGCCATGGGCGCGGGTGCGCGAGTCTTCCACCTGTTCGAACGGGCGTAGGACGCGCTCGATATCGGTGGCGGGAATGCCGATGCCACGATCGCGCACGGCCATCATCACGGAACGGTCGGCGCCCAGTTCCAGCGAAACTTCGACGCTGCCGCCTTCATGGCTGAATTTGACGGCGTTGGAGACCAGGTTGAGCAGGATCTGCAGCATCAGCTTGCCGTCCGCCTTGACGATGACCTCGTCGGAGCAGGGCTTGAGCGCGATGGCGATGCCGGTCTGCTGCGCCTTGGGTTCGCACATGCGGATGCTTTCCGCCGCGATCTGGACCAGATCGACTTCGCGCTCATCCAGGGTGAGCTTGTTGGCCTCTGCCTTGGCGAGATCGAGAATGTCGTTGATGATGGAAAGCAGATGATGGCCGGAGCCGGCAATGTCCTTCACATAGGATGCATAGCGCGTGTTCCCCACCGGTCCGAACGTCTCCTTGTCCATGATGTCCGAGAAACCGATGATCGCGTTGAGTGGCGTGCGCAGCTCATGGCTCATATTGGCCAGGAATTCGCTCTTGGAATGATTGGCCTTGTTGGCTTCCACCAAAAGGACGTTGGTGATCTCGTTCTTCTCTTCGATGATGCGGTGGGCGATGTAGCCTTTGCGGGTCTGGGTCTCCTGGATGTAGCTAGATAGCAGGCCCACGCCTGTCGCCATCAGCAGGAAGAAATTGTTGGAAATCAGGTCGATCATCGGCAGTGGATTAAGAACGACTGCCGAAAGCTCATAGGACAGGACCAGCATCAGCGAGATCAGCACCGTGGTGATGAAATTGACGCGGATGAAGCTGCCGCAATAGATCACGACCATGATCACGCCGGCATAATAGTTGCTGTTGAAGGGCGCGGGCATGATCGCCGTCATCGCCACCACGCCCAGGCCCGACGCCGCCATCTGAAGCGCCAGCACATACTGGCCGATCTTCTCGAAATGGCGTGTGAAGGACAGTGCGAAATTGGTCAGCAGGATCGGACAGCAGATCGCATAGCGGATGATCCAAACCATGGTGAGGGCATCGCCGCTCACTTGCGCGTCCAGGAATCCGTAGAGAATGTAAAGTGCAGTGCCCGCAAGCAGATAGATGCGGATGAACAGCATGGAATCGATCAGGGCCCGGCGCGCGAATCGGCGCTCCGTTTCCGGATCGAAAAAGCGCAGCCATATCTTCGAATAGGCCAGCGCGTCAGACGCCATACCACTATCACTCATGGGTCATTCGGACGGGAAAAGCCCCGGGCCTCCACCGCAAAACACTAGGTCAGGGTGGGTAAACAAAGTGGCAAGCGGACAGCGTTAACAAAATCTTTATACCCTCGGCAGAAGCATGCGTCCTGCGGGCGTAATCCGTGAACCGGCCAACCGGGGGACCAGTATGCGTCGTCAAACCTTAGTTCTTCTTTGCCTTCTGCCCACAACCCCTGCCCTTGCGGCGGGCTATGGATTGCGCGAGCAAAGCACCGAGGCGATGGGTGAGGCCTATGCGGGCGCGGTGGCCACCGCCAGCGATGCCGGATTTCTGGCATATAATCCGGCCGCGGCGGCCGGCACGGGTGGCGGCGATTTCGCAGTCAGCGCCGTCTCGATCATGCCGGGGTCATCGGCGAACTTCACCACCGCATTGACCGCGGCGGGAACGCCGACCGGCGGCAACGCCAAGCCCAACGATTTCATTCGCAACGCCATCATCCCCGACATCGCCATTCGCCAGCGACTGGACGACCGCTGGTCGGTCGGGTTTTCGGTTTCCGTGCCTTGGGGTCTTTCCACCCGCTATCCGACCGGATGGGCGGGCCGCTATCACGCACTGGGCTCCAAGCTCGCCACCATCAACCTCACGCCTGTGATCGCCTATGACCTGGCGCCGGGCTTCACCATCGCGGGCGGCGTACAGGCACAATATGCCAAGGGCACATTGTCCAGCGCTGTTGATATCGGTACGCTTGGTGCGCTGTCGTCTATTCCCGGATCGGTCCCCGGTGGCATGGACGGTTCTTCCACCATCAATGCGTCAGGCTGGGGTTATGGCTATGTGCTGGGTGCGCGTGCCGAACTCTCCGACGGCTGGACCTTGGGTGCTTCCTATCGTTCCATCGTGCATCACACCTTGAGCGGGTCCTGGAGTTTCGCGCTCGACAATTTCGGCCTGGGCGCGGCCATCCGCAACGCCACCACATTGCTTTCCAACACCAGCGCGAAGGCCAAGCTGGCCACGCCCGCCGAACTTCAGTTCGGCCTACGCAAGAAATTCATGGAAAACTGGACCTTGCTGGCGAGCGCCGACTGGACCGACTGGTCCAGCTTCAAGAATTTGACCGCAGTGGCGGGCAATCCGGTTCAGCCGAACGATGTCACGCTCACCAACTGGAAGAGCAGCTGGCTGATATCGCTGGGCACCGAATATGCGGCTAGCGACGACATCACTCTGCGTTTGGGTGCAGCTCTGGACCAAAGCCCCGTGCCGTCCGCCACCTTGGCGCCGCGCATTCCCGACGCCGACCGCACCTGGGTCGCCGCGGGCGTGACCTGGCGCGCATCGCCGGCGATGGACCTGAAATTGTCGTTCGGCCATCTGTTCAACGATACGCGCGCCATGAGCCAGAGCAGCAGTGCTACCGGCAATGCCTTGCGCGGTACATTGGTGGGCACAACCAAATCCGACGTGAATGTGCTGGGCCTGGCTCTGGCCTATCGCTGGCAGTAGCAGATCTGCTATTTCGCCAGCGCTTGAATCTGCGCATACAGATCGTCGGCGATAACAAGACCATCGCGCGCCGCGCGTTCACGGGGCACGAGCCGCCGATCACCCGGTAGCCGCGCGCCGTCGTCTGCAATCGCCGATACCAGCTCGGTCATCCGCCCGGCGAAGCTTGCGCCCGCAAAATGCTGCGGATCGAGCGCGATCAGGAATTGCCCCAGCCGCGGCGGCCCGCCCTTGGCGTCCATGAAACCGCTGGCTTCCCAGCCGAAATTTGCGCCTGCCAGCGCGCCGCATAGGATTTCCACGATCAGCGCCAGCGCCGATCCTTTGGCGCCGCCGATCGGCAGCAGGGTGCCTGCCAAAGCCTTGTTTGCGTCCGTCGTGGGCCGACCGGCGTCATCGACCGCCCAGCCTTCCGGAATGGGCTCGCCTTTGGCTTTCGCCGCGACGATCTTGCTGCGCGCCACCACCGACAGCGCCATGTCGATCACCAACGGCGCACGCCCAGAGACAGGCGCGGCAAAGGCCAGCGGATCAGTGCCCAGGCGCGAACGCGTTCCGCCATGGAAGGCCATGGCGTTGGGCGTATTGGCATAGGCGAAGGCCACCAAACCGTTCTCTGCCAGCCGTTCGACATGCCGTCCGGCCTGGCCGCAGTGGTGAGAGGCATAAATACCGGCGCTGACGACACCCATTTCGCGCGCCAGAGGTATCAGCGTTTCCAATGCCAGTTCGATCGCGGGATAGGCAAAGCCGGACCCGGCATTGACCCGGCGCGCGGCGCCGCTGCCTGAGATTTCTGGTTTGGCAAAACCGTCAATCTTTCCTACTCGTGCCTGCTCGGCATAGGAGGGCACGCGGACCAAGCCATGCCCCAACTGACCATCCGCCTCAGCACCTACCAATGCGCGTGCGGTGACGCGGGCATTGTCTTTCGATGTGCGGCTGGCGACCAGCGCGCGCGTGACCAGCGCCTCGGTATCGCCAAGGGAGAGCGTGACACTCACGGGTCAGGCGCTGCGGTACAATTTGGTCATCACGAATTCGCGATGACCCAGGGCTTCGGCAGCGGTCAGGCGGCCATTGGCGGTCTTCTCGATCATGTCGATCAAGACATCGCCCGCTTGGTCGATGGTCATTTCGCGCCGCACGATGCCGGAGACATCGACATCGATATGCTCGCTCATCAGCCGCATGGTACGGGGATTTCCCGTCACCTTGACCACCGGCATGATTGGATTGCCGATCACATTGCCCTGGCCGGTGGGAAAGATATGGACCACATAACCAGCGGCCGCCTGCAAGGTGCAGCATTCCGCCGCCGCCGACGAGGTATCCATGAAATACAGCCCATTGCCGCGCGCCGGCGCTTGCGCCGGTTCCAGCACGTCGATGTATTTGATCTTCTTGCCGATCTTTTCCAGATTGCCCAGCGCCTTTTCCTCGATGGTGGTGAGGCCGCCTGCGATATTGCCTTTGGTGGGCTGGCTGTCCGACAGATCCGACGTCTTGTGCGCTTCGATCACATCATCCTGATAGGCCTGCCAGGTTTTGAGAAATTTTTCCTTGATCTCCGGCGAGACCGCGCGCGCCGCCGCCAGATGTTCCGCGCCGGTCAGCTCAGAGGTTTCACCGAAACAGCCGTAAAGACCCAGCGGCACCAGCTTGTCATACATGTTGCCAACCGTCGGACATGACGCCAGGCCCGTGGTGGTGTCGCTTTCGCCGCATTTCGCAGCCACCCAGACATCTGTGATCGGGCATTGCTCGCGCACTTTTTCCGACGCCCAATGCACGAACTCCTTGGCCTTGCGCGACGCGGCGGCGACGGTGGCGATGTCGCCATTGCCTTCGATGAAAAAGCCCGCCACCGGCTTGCCGGTCTTGGCGATGCCCGCGACAACCTTTTCGGTCCATCCGCCTTCGATGCCGATGACGATACAGGCCGCGACATTGGGGTTGGCCCCTGTGCCGATCATGGTGCGGAAATGCAGCTCCAGATCTTCGCCGAACTGCAGCCGGCCATAGGCATGCGGCAAGGCGATGGTGCCCTGAATATGCGCGGCAACCGCTTCACAGGCGGCGTTGGAAATATCGTCCAACGGCAGGATCGCCACATAATTGCGCACGCCGACCCGGTCATTCTCGCGCCGGTAGCCCCAGATCTTCCGTTCAGCCAGATTCATGAAGCCCTACCAGCGCTTGGTTTTGAGATTGTGGGTATGGACATGCTCGCCCTTGGCGATCGGCGCGACGACTTTGCCGATATCCTCGCCGTATTTGATGATGGTGTCGCCCACCGCCAGATCCTTGAGCGCGATCTTGTGACCGATCGGCGTCGCCTGGCGAGCCTGCATCCGAAAATCGCTGTCGTCTTGCGTGATCACGCCCAGCATATCTGTGCCGGCGGCCAGGTCTTCGACCACCACCACGCCGACATTGTCCCGGCGGTCATGAACCAGCAAATGCGGTGCACTCATGGGCTTATTCTCGCTCGATTGTCCGGTGTCTCCAGGCCATTTCACAACAGGCGGGGCGGAAAATCCAACAGATTAGTGCGATGAGATTGTCCTTTACGCCGAATATCGATCACGAACGGGTGCGCCGGATGGCGTCGCGCCATCCGGCCACCAATCTCGCCCGCGTCTCGCTATCCATGGCAGGTTTGAAATGCCGATCCCGCTGCCAGCTTTTGGCGAAAGCATCGCGGTCGGGCCAGACATGCGCGCCAAAGCCCGCCAACCAGCCCGCACCCAGCGCGGTGGTCTCCAAGATAACCGGGCGATCCACCGGTGCATTCGAGATATCGGCCAGCCGCTGCAGCATCCAGTCGCTGGCGACCATGCCGCCATCGACCCGCAGCACGGTATCCGACGCGCCCTGCCAGTCGACCCGCATCGCTTCCAGCAGATCGAGGGTCTGGTAGCAAACCGCATCCAGCGCGGCGCGGGCGAATTCGCGCGGCCCCGTATTGCGCGTCAATCCGAACATCGCGCCGCGCGCGTTCGGGTCCCACCAGGGCGCACCCAGCCCGGTGAAAGCCGGTACCAGATAAACCGCCTGCTCGGGATCGGCGGCGGCGGCCAAAGTCCCGCTTTCTTCCGCGCGCGTGATCAGATGCAGACTGTCGCGAAGCCATTGCACCGCCGCGCCCGCGACAAAAATTGAACCCTCGATGGCATAAGCGGTCTCGCCGCCGATGCGATAGGCGATGGTTGTGAGAAGCTTCTGGCTGGACGCGATCCGCGTCGCGCCCGTGTTCAGCAAGGCAAAACAGCCCGTACCATAGGTGGATTTCATCATGCCGGCCTGGAAACAGGCCTGCCCGATAGTTGCAGCCTGCTGGTCGCCGGCTACGCCGCGCAAGGGAATGGCCGCGCCAAGAAGCGCCGGATCAAGGCTGCCGAAATCGTCGCTGCATTCTTTGATCGCCGGTAACAGAGCACGCGGTACGCGCAGCAATTTCAACAGCGCGTCGTCCCAGTCGCCCGTATCGATATTGCAGAGCAGGGTCCGCGAGGCATTGGTGACGTCTGTGGCGTGAACCTTCCCGCCCGTCATCCGCCAGAGCAGGAAGGTATCGACGGTACCGAACGCGAGTTCGCCGCGCTCCGCTTTCTCGCGGGCGCCTTCGACATGGTCCAGAATCCAGGCCGCCTTGGTGCCCGAGAAATAAGGATCAAGCAGAAGGCCCGTCTTTGCCGTCACGTCGGGTTCGATACCATCACCGCGCAATTTCTCACAGATATCTGCTGTGCGGCGGTCCTGCCAGACGATCGCATTGTGGATGGCGCGGCCGGTCTTGCGGTCCCAGATCAAGGTGGTCTCGCGCTGGTTGGTGATGCCGATGGCCGCGATATCGGATGCCGAAAGCTTGGCATTCGCCAGCGCGCCCTTCATGGTCTCCAGCACCGTGCGCCAGAGATCTTCGGGATCATGCTCGACCCAGCCGGATCGCGGATAGTGCTGGGGGAATTCCTGCTGCGCCACGCCGCACACGCGATAGGCGCCGTCAAACACGATGGCACGCGATGACGTCGTGCCCTGATCCACCGCCAGAATATATTCCGACATCAGCCCCTCTTTTCCAGATAGCGCGACAGCGCCGCCGTTTCTTCCTGCGAAAAATACAATCCCAGTTTGCTGCGCCGCCAGAGAATGTCGTCAGCGCTGCGCGCCCATTCCTTGTCGACGAGGAAATCCACTTCCCGCTGCCCCAGATCGGCGCCGAATATCAGCCCCAGATCGCCCTCGGCCAGAATAGAGCGCGCCTCGGTGCCATACGCGCGGGCAAGGCGGCGGATGGTGGCAGGTGCGATCTTGATCGCGCGCGTGCGCAGCGATGTCACCAGCGCCTCAAATCCATCCGGCGGAAAATCACCGCCAGGCAAGGTCGAGCCCTTCGTCCAGGCGGGCCCGCGTTTGCCCAACACCTGTTCGATTTTGACCAGCGCATTTTCCGCGAGATGCCGATAGGTCGTGATCTTGCCGCCAAAAATATTAAGCAACACCCCCTTCTCCGCATCGCCTTCTATTTTCAGCACATATTCGCGGGTGGTTTCCTGCGCTTTGGACGCACCGTCATCGAACAGCGGCCGCACGCCGGAATAACACCACACGATCTGGTCGCGGGTGACAGGCAGCCGGAAATATTCGCTGGCGGCGGCGCAGAGATAATCTTTTTCCTCTTCGCTGATCGCCACCGAAGCCGGATCGCCCTGATAATCCCGGTCGGTGGTGCCGATCAGGGTAAAGTCATTCTCATAAGGAATGGCGAAAATGACCCGGCCGTCGCGGTTCTGAAAAATATAACAGCGGTCATGCTTGTAGAGCCGCCGCACCACGATATGGCTGCCCTGCACCAGGCGAATGTGATGGCGCGGCTCTTCGTCTGCAACCCGATTGAGAACATGATCGACCCAAGGTCCGGCGGCATTGACGACCAGGCGGGCGCGCACATCATGCGTCTGACCGGAAGCGCCGTCCTTGAGGGTCACGGTGAAACCACCCTCCTGGCGCGCCAAACTCACGACTTCAGTGCGGGTAAGGATTTTGGCGCCCCGCGCCTCCGCATCGCGCGCATTCAGCGCCACCAGCCGCGCGTCCATCACCCAGCAGTCGGAATATTCGAACCCTTTGGTCATCTCCGGCTTCAGCGCGGCCCCGGCGATATCAGTTCGCAAATCCAGCGATCGCGTCGGCGGCAAGCGCTTGCGGCCACCGATATGATCGTAGAGAAACAAGCCAAGCCGCAGCAGCCAGGCGGGGCGGGAATCCTTGCTCTCCGGCAGCACGAATCGCAGCGGCCATATGATATGGGGCGCCATCGCCCACAATACTTCGCGTTCCTTCAACGCCTCGCGCACCAAGCCGAATTCATAGAATTCCAGATAACGCAGCCCGCCATGGATCAACTTGGTCGAAGCCGATGACGTGCCGCCCGCCAGATCGCCTTTTTCCGCCAGCAGCACCGAAAAGCCGCGCCCGGCCGCATCGCGCGCGATGCCGCAGCCATTGACGCCGCCCCCGATCACGACAATGTCGAACTGCTCCAAACTGTATCCCTAGATGCCGCTCATGCAGACCAGCTTGAGTTCTAGATAACTTTCGATGCCATATTTGGAGCCTTCGCGGCCAAAGCCGGATTGCTTGGCGCCGCCGAATGGCGCCATCTCGCTCACGATCAAGGCCGTGTTGACACCGACCATGCCGGTTTCCAGACCTTCCGCCACGCGCCACACCCGCGACAGATCCCGGGCATAGAAATAGGCCGCCAGTCCGAACTGCGTGGCATTGGCCATGGCGATCACTTCATCTTCCGTATGGAATTTTATCACCGGCGCCAGCGGCGCAAATGTTTCTTCACGCGCCACTTTCATGGATTGGGTCACACCCGTGACGATGGTGGGCTCGAAGAATGTCCCGCCCAGCTCGGATAGCTTGCCACCCGCGACCAAGGTCCCGCCCTGTGCCAGCGCGTCCTGGAGATGATCCTGCATCTTGGCCACCGCGTTGGCGTCGATCAGCGGTCCCATCTGCACACCAGCATCGGTGCCACGGCCCAACGTCAGGGTCGCGATCTTGGTCTTTAATTTTTGCACAAAGGCGTCGTGAATGGAATCCTGCACATAGATGCGATTGGCGCTGATACAGGTCTGGCCGGCATTGCGGTATTTGGAGGCCATCGCGCCATCCACCGCCGCATCCAGATCGGCATCGTCGAACACGATGAAGGGCGCGTTGCCGCCCAGTTCCAGCGACAGCCGCTTGATCTGGCCGGAGGCTTCACGCATCAGCCAGGCGCCCACTGCGGTCGAACCGGTAAAGGTGATCTTGGCGATTTTCGGGTTGTGGCAAAATTCCTCACCGATCGGTTTTGCTTCGCCAGTGACAACAGAGAAGCAACCCTTCGGCACGCCAGCCCGTTCGCCCAGAATGGCCAGAGCCAGCGCGGACAGCGGCGTCTGCGGCGCAGGCTTAAGCACCATGGTGCAACCCGCCGCCAGGGCCGGCGCCACTTTACGGGTGATCATACCGTTGGGAAAATTCCACGGCGTGATGGCGGCGCAGACGCCCAGCGGCTGCTTCAGCACCAGCAAACGCTGATCGCCGCGCGGACTGGGAATGATATCGCCGTCGATGCGCTTGGCTTCCTCGCCGAACCATTCCAGGTAAGCGGCGTTGGCAATGATCTCACCCTTGGCCTCCGCCAGCGGCTTGCCCTGCTCGCTTGTCAGAATTAACGCCAAATCGTCAGCGTTGGCGATCACCAGGTCATACCAACGGCGCAGGACCTGCGCCCGCTCCTTGACGGTCTTTTTCGCCCACTCTTTCTGGGCACCATGCGCGGCATCGATGGCGCGCCGGAGCGGTTCCACGCCCAGGTCCGGCACCTTGGCCAACAGCGCACCATCGAAGGGATCGGTGACCGGCATGGTCTTGCCATCCGGTGCGGAAATCCATTCCCCCGCGACATAGGCCTTGTCAGTAAAAAGCGAAGGATCCTTCAGATCCAGGCGGCGGGGCGTGTCGGTATGCGGGGCGTTCATAAAGCCAGGCTCCAGGGAAGCGCCGGGATGCTAGACCATTCCGTTCCCATGCCCAACCGGCTGAACCGCGGTACTTCCATGCCGGAAAGCAGCCACTCTCATACATAAGGAGAAGCCCGACCAACGGGCCGGGCTTCTGCGTGACGAACCGTTCAACGCTGACCGTTCTGGCCGGGCTGGTTATTGGCCGGGGCGTTTTGCTGGCTTGAAGGAAATCACCTACGCGCGAAGGTCAATTGATGTGATGCGCCGCCCGCAATTCGGCACGTGCCGCTTCCATATTGGCCTTGAATTCAGGCTTCTCCATCAACCGCAGTGCCAGGATGGTACCGTATTGCTGCCCCGCGACGATGTCGCTGCGGAAATGCACGCCGCAGACAAGACGAAGCTCTGCAAATTCGGAAGACCGCGCCAGAATGACTTGCGATTTTTCCGGCATCAGCGATGCCAGCACGACACCCATGGCGAAACCCAATGAAGTATGTCCGCTGGGATAGGAATTGGCGGCCGGGCCCGGCTTGACCGGTACACAGGTCTGGATCGACGCATCGACAATCCAGGGCCGGTCGCGATGGAAGTAGCTTTTGGCCACCTTGCTGTCGACGTCTTCTTCCTTTTCGACTTGGCTCAGCAGCTTGTTGGTAATAGGTAAAGCGGCGATGTCGAAGCCCAGCGCCGCGTTGAAAAGATCGGGCTTCTCGTCGCCGTCATCGCGTATGGCCTTTTCCAGAAGCTCAGGCGAACGAGATGCCGCGATGGCGTGCAGTTCAGAAATTTCAGCCTTCGCCGCGGGCGAGCCGGCAACGGGCGGCGGCGGCAACAGTTGGGCCGCATCAATCTCAGCCGGATCGAGCATCGCGGCTTGAGCCGCACCAGTCAGGCATACGGACAAAAGCAGCGCAGAAGCGCAGGCGTAAAAACGGCGATGCATTCTCGACATGACGCGTTCCCCAGGGTTGGGCGACCCATCGCACAGATTCTTGCCTGTTCCATGACAGGCAAGACGCTTGCTCCGGCTTTTCCGATTACTTTTTACCAACCTGGGAGATGAATAGCGATCGCGCTCCTGTAAGATAGAACCCCGATGCCAAGCCAACGCAAGGCGCGCAAAAAGTCTCGCCGGAGATATCCCACATGCGTGAAGTCAAATCGGCGGTGGTAACAGGCGCCAGCGGCATGATCGGCGCCGCCACGGTGCGCCTGCTGGCCGAAAGAGGTTGCACCGTCCTGGCTGTCGATCTGACCGCACCATCGCTGATACCGGCCGGCGTCACGCCGTTCGCGGCGGATGTCACAGACCCGGAACAGGTCATAGCGATTGCTGCACATGCCGGACAATTGTTCGGCACTGCCGACGCCCTGGTGCATATCGCGGGCGGCGCCGGGCCCATACGCGCGCCCGATCTCGAATCGACCGAGCTTTCCACCTGGGAGCATGTGATGGCGCTGAATGTCACCAGCACCTTCCTGCTCTGCCGTGCACTGGTGCCCACCATGCGCCGGCAAGGCTTTGGCCGGGTGGTCACGCTTTCGTCCATTCTGGCGCGGGGCGAGAAAGGCCCGCCGACCACCGTCACCGCACGCCTTCCCTATGCGGCGGCAAAAGCGGCGCTGATCGGTTTTGCCGCACAACTCGCCAAGGATTGCGCTGCCGATGGCGTCACTGTGAATTCGGTTGCGCCCGGCTTGATCTTGGGCGAACCAGGCACCCGCATCCGCGACCGCTTTGACGCCCTGCCGGATAGCGATCGCGCCCGCATGCTGGGCGCAATTCCCACCGGACGGCCGGGCACGGCAGAAGAAGTCGCGGGCACTGTGGTCTTCCTACTGTCCGGCGCGGCC
Organism: Alphaproteobacteria bacterium; assembly: GCA_041690975.1. GTDB lineage: Bacteria > Pseudomonadota > Alphaproteobacteria > Micropepsales > Micropepsaceae > Rhizomicrobium. The sequence goes on along the minus strand of JBEPVO010000001.1, from coordinate 45,167 downwards.
GGTTACATCAACGGCGCGACCATCGCGGTGGATGGTGGCGCGTCATAGATCTTACCCGCCCAACTCCATCAAGAGACCGGCCATCAGCCGTCCCCGCTCTGCCAGGCTGTTGATCTCGATATACTCGTCGCGCGTGTGCAGAAAATCGCCCCGCGCGCCCAATCCATCGAGAGTGGGAATGCCCATCGCCCCAGTGAAATTGCCGTCCGAGCCGCCGCCTGATGTCTCCCCGGCCAGATCGAATCCCTGATCGGCCGCGATACGGCTGGCGGTCTCGAACAACGCCTGATCGCCCTGGCCGGTATGCCAGAAGGGCCGCACGGCGCCCGGCACCAATTCGATCTCCGTACCCGGCGCGGTGGGGCGCAAATCCGTCAAACTCTGGCGGCCGCGCGCCAGCGCCGCTTCGCTGGTGGAAACCGATAAAAGCTCCGCTTCGCACTCCCGCGCCACGCAATTGACCCATTGGCCGCCGCGAATGACGCCGGTGGAAAAGGTGCAGTCGGGCTGGCTGAGCCGGTCGATGGCGATGATCTGATGCGCCATCTCCTGGATCGCTGAGCGCCCTTCATTGAGGCGCAGTCCCGCATGGGCCGGGCGGCCGCGCGTTACCAGTTTGTAGCGGGCGACCGCATGACGCCCCACCACAACACCGCCGCTGCGCCGGGCAGGTTCGGGGATCAGGACACAGCGATGGCGCGCCGCTTCTGCCTCGACCAGCGCGCGGGTCGAGGGGCTGCCGACCTCCTCGTCGGAATTCAAAAGGACGGTAATCGGCAAAGGCGGGATCAGCCCAGCATGCCGCAGCGCGGCAATGGCGGCCAGCGCCAGGACAATGCCGCTCTTCATGTCCAGGATGCCGGGTCCGTGGCAGCGGCCTTCCTGTTCGCGCCAGGGCATGTCATTCAGCATGCCCAGCGGATGCACGGTATCCAGGTGACCCATCAGCAGGATGCCGCCTTCGGGAGCACCAGGCTGCGCAAAACGTGCGCGCACGCAATCGCCGTACCCTTGGCTTCCCGGCACACATTCCACCGCGCCGCCCATCGCCTGCATCTCGTCCGCCGCCAAGGCCGCCATGCGGCTGACCGCTGCTGCGTCATAGCTGGGGCTTTCGCACTGCACCCAGCGCTGCAAAGTCGCCATCATCGCGGCGGTATCCAAGGGCAGATCGGCGGCACGGAAAGCGGTCATCCGGAAAGTCCTGGAGTGGTCGGGGCAAGCTTAGGAAGCAGCCCTGACGTGCGTCAACAAATCCCGGGGAATCATGACCCGTCCCGCAAGCCAGGCTATATAAAAGGTCGATCCAGGCCGTGGCTGCCCAAGCCGTTGCCGATCACCAGGGAGAGGCGCCATGGCGGCCAATACACGCAATCTTGAAAATTTCTGGATGCCGTTCACGGCCAACCGGCAGTTCAAGCAGACACCGCGCCTGCTTGAGAGCGCGCAGGGCATGTATTACCGCGACGTGGACGGCAACCAGGTGCTGGATGGCACGGCGGGGCTTTGGTGCGTCAATGCCGGCCATGGCCGGCGCGAGATCACCGAGGCGGTGACGCGGCAGCTGGAAAAACTCGACTATGCGCCCACCTTCCAGATGGGCCATCCCATCGCATTCGAATTCGCCGAAAAGCTGGCGGCCATGGGCCCCGGCGGTCCCGCTGCGCAACTGGATCGCGTCTTCTTCGCCGGCTCCGGTTCGGAAGCGGTCGACACCGCTCTCAAGATCGCAATCGCTTATCAGCGCGCCATCGGCCAGGGCACCCGTATGCGCCTGATCGGCCGCGAGCGTGGCTATCACGGCGTGGGCTTTGGCGGCATCTCGGTGGGCGGGCTGGTCAACAACCGGCGCGTCTTTCCGTTGCTGCCAGGCGCGGACCATCTCAGCCATACCCATGATCTGGCGCGCAATGCCTTCTCGCTCGACCTGCCGGAATATGGCGCCGAACTGGCGGACGATCTGGAAAAGATGGTGGCGCTGCATGGCGCGGAGACCATCGCAGCCGTGATTGTGGAGCCGGTGGCGGGTTCGACCGGCGTGCTGCTGCCGCCGAAAGGCTATCTGGAACGACTTCGCGCCATCACCAAGAAATACGGCATCCTGCTGATCTTCGACGAAGTCATCACCGGCTTTGGCCGCATGGGCACGCCTTTCGCGGTGGATTATTTCGGCGTCATTCCGGATCTGGTCACCACCGCCAAAGGCCTCACCAATGGCGCGATCCCCATGGGCGCGGTTTTCGCCAGCCGCACGGTTTACGACGCACTGATGCAAGGACCGGCGGAGCAGATCGAACTCTTCCACGGCTATACCTATTCCGGTCACCCCGCCGCCTGCGCCGCGGGACTGGCGACGCTGGAGATCTACAAGAAAGAAGGCTTGCTCACGCGCGGCGCCACTCTGGCCCCAGACTGGCGCACCGCGATGCATGGCTTGAAGGATCTGCCACATGTGGCGGACATCCGCACCATCGGCCTGGTCGCCGGTATCGAACTCAAGTCGCGCCCGGGCGCGCCGGGCACGCGCGGTTATGACGTCTTCCTCAAATGTTTTGCCGATGGCCTCCTGGTGCGCGTCACCGGCGATATCATCGCCCTGTCGCCGCCGCTGATCCTGGAGCGGGACCATATCGAAACCATGGTCGCCAAGCTGTCGAAAGCGATCCGCGAGGTCGCCTGACATTACGATTTGCCCGCCATTATGGCCCACCGGGCAGGCATGAACATCTGAGGGAACCTTTTGCGCCGGCGGGCGTTTTGATCAGTTAACGCGGGGATTTTCTTGCTGTCCGATCGTTTTGTCGTGTCGCAAACCGACGAAGGCCGTTATCGGCTCCTCGTCGAAGCGGTGACCGATTACGCCATCTATATGCTGGACCCGACGGGCGTGGTGACAAGTTGGAATCCCGGCGCCCGGCGCTTCAAGGGCTATGAGCCGGCGGAAATCATCGGCGAGCATTTCTCCCGTTTTTATACGCCGGAAGATCTCGAAATCGGCCTGCCTCAATTCGCGCTGGACACTGCAGCGCGGGAAGGGAAATTTGAGAACGAAGGCTGGCGGGTCCGCAAGGATGGCACGCGCTTCTGGGCGCATGTGGTCATCGATCCCATACGGGAATCCAATGGCGAGCTGATCGGCTATGCCAAGATCACCCGCGACCTGACCGAAAGACGGCAATCTGAAGAATTATTGAAGCGCAGCGAAGAGCAATTTCGCCTTCTGGTCCAAGGCGTCACCGACTATGCGATCTACATGCTGGATGTTAACGGAAACATCTCGAGCTGGAATCAAGGCGCGCAGCGCATCAAGGGCTACCTTCCCGACGAGATCATCGGCCAGCATTTCTCCCAATTCTATACGCCGGACGACCGTGCCCGCGGCGAACCGCAACGGGCGCTGGACACCGCGATACGTGAGGGTCGCTTTGAAAAGGAAGGCTTCAGAGTCCGCAAGGATGGGAGCATCTTCACCGCCCATGTGATCATCGATCCGATCCGCGATCCGAAGGGCGAGGTTGTCGGTTTCGCCAAGGTCACGCGCGACATCACGGAACGCAAGAAGAACCAGCGCGATCTTGAGTTGGCACAGGAAGCCCTGTTCCAGTCACAGAAGATGGACGCAATCGGCCAGCTGACCGGCGGCGTGGCGCATGACTTCAACAATCTGCTGATGGCGATCCTGGGCAGCTTGGAACTGGCGAAGAAGCGGCTGCCGAACGACCCGCAGGTCACGCGTCTGCTCGACAATGCCATACAGGGGGCTCAGCGCGGATCGGTTCTCACCCAGCGCATGCTGTCTTTTGCGCGGCGCCAATCCATCGAGCCGAAATCGATCGATCTGCCAATCCTCATGGGTAACATGATCGATCTGCTGCAAAGATCCATCGGCCCCAACGTCCGGATCGAAACCAGTTTCCCGGCATCGCTGCCGCCAGTTCAGGCCGACGAAAATCAACTCGAACTGGCATTGCTGAATTTGACGGTCAATGCGCGCGACGCCTCACTCGAAGGCGGCGTCATCAACATCGCTGCGCGGGAAGAAACATTTCAGTCCGGCCATCCTGTTGGGCTTCCTGCCGGGCGCTATGTCTGCATCACCGTGAGCGATAATGGCGAAGGCATGGATGCGGAGACTCTGGCGCGTGCGGCCGAACCTTTTTTCACCACCAAGGGCGTGGGCAAGGGCACCGGCCTGGGCCTCTCCATGGTGCACGGTATGGCCGAACAGATTGGCGGCCGGTTTGTCCTGAACAGCACCCCGGGCCAGGGCACCACAGCCGAGATCTGGATTCCGGTCGCTGCTCTCAAGGCGGACCAAGGCGATCCGGCGGCGCAGGCAGACATAGGGTCCGCACCCGCCCTCAAGATTCTCGCGGTAGATGACGACGGGCTGGTGCTGTTCAACACCATCGCCATGCTGGAGGATCTGGGCCATACCGCATTGGAAGCCCGGTCGGGCCAGGAGGCCCTTGATATACTGGAGAAAAATCCCGTGGATCTGGTCATCACCGACCAGGCGATGCCGCAGATGTCGGGCATGCAATTGATCGCCGCCATCAGGGAGCGCTGGCCGAAAATGCCCGTCATTTTGGCAACGGGCTATGCGGAACTACCTGCCGGCGCGACCCGGGATTTGCTGAAATTGGGCAAACCTTTCAGCGAGACGGACCTGGCGGGTGCCATCGCAAAATTGTTCGCCTGAAACCGCCCCCATCAAAGCCAGCCAGTCTGAGCCCATATGGACAAGGACGTGTGACAGGCCATATCGTGGCCACGGCGCCGTGTATTTGGCGCTATCATTATCGAGGGCGTATCGTGCCGAAGGCCAACACCCATTCCATTGATAAAGCTATCGGTGCACGCCTCAAGATGTACCGCCAACGCGCAAACATTTCACAGACCGCGCTCGGCAAACATCTCGGCGTTTCATTCCAGCAAGTCCAGAAATACGAGAACGGGACCAATCGCGTCTCGGCTGCGACACTCATCAAGATCTCCAGGGCCCTGAACATCTCGGTCAGTGAATTGATGATACTGGACAATCAGCAACCCCAGACGACCGGAAGCAGCAAGGATCTCGCGCGCTTTGCCAAATCGACCGAAGGACGAAGCCTCATCCATGGCTTCATGGCGATCAACGATCCGCTTCTGCGCCGTCATATCGTGGGTCTTGTGAAGGCATTGGGCAGCTGAGCCGATGCCACGCCCTGTCGCCCGCCCGTGCGATTGACGGGGCGCGCCGCGCATCCTAGTTTCACGCCGATAGTTCCCGAAAGGGATTAATAGGGAATCCGGTGTGAAACCGGAGCTGCCCCCGCAACTGTCAACGGCGAGCCAAGGGCCGATACACCGTCACTGAACGCAACTGCGTTCGGGAAGACAGCCCAAAGCGACGACCCGCGAGCCAGGAGACCTGCTATCGGGTGTCACGCTTAGGCCAGGGAACGGCGGGTTCCTGACGGCAACGATTACTTCGTCCATGCGGTGACACGCGCACGACCGTCCTTTCGACAGGGACCTCGCGCGCCTTGCCAACCCATGTCTCCAACGGAGTGTATCTCAATGCCTGTCTCAACCGACATTCGTTCGGCCAATCTTGGCTTTCCCCGCATCGGCCGCCATCGCGAACTGAAACAAGCCCTCGAAAATTTCTGGTCCGGCGCGATCAGGGTCCAGGAGTTGCAAAGGATCGCGGCGGCGCTTCGTGCCCGTCATTGGTTCGCGCAACACCATGCGGGGATCGATCATGTCCCCTCCAACGACTTTTCCCTCTATGACCAGATGCTGGACACCATCGCGATGCTGGGCGCGGTGCCGGCGCGGTTCGGCTATTCCGGCGGGCCGGTTTCACTGGAGCTTTATTTCGCGATGGCGCGCGGACGCCAGGACGCTAGCGCGATGGAAATGACCAAATGGTTCGACACCAACTATCACTATATCGTGCCGGAACTGGATGCGGACACGCAGTTCGTCTCCGGCAGCTCTAAGGCGCTGGACGAGTATAACGAAGCGAAATTCTTAGGGGTCGCCACGCGTCCGGTGCTGATCGGGCCGGTGACATTCCTCAAGCTTGCAAGACTGCGCGACGGCTCGGACCGTTGGGCCTTGCTGCCGAAAATCCTGCCGCTTTACGCCCAAATGATCGGTGCCTTGGCGCAGGCGGGTGCGCAATGGGTGCAGATCGACGAACCGGTCCTGGTCACCGATCTGGACGATGCCGCACGCACGGCATTCGCCGATGCCTATGCCGTGCTGGGCAAGCTGCCGGTCAAGCTCATGCTCGCGACCTATTTTGGCGCGGTGGGCGACAATCTGCCATGCCTTGCCGGCCTGCCGGTCGCGGGTGTGCATGTCGACCTAGTGCGGGCGCCCGACCAACTCGACAAAATCTGTCGCGCGCTACCGGCGGATCGCATCCTGTCCCTGGGCCTGGTCGATGGCCGCAACATCTGGAAGACAGCGCTGACCGATGCCGAACGCCTGATCGAACGGGCCAGAATGCTTCGCGGCAACACGCTGATAATCGCGCCAAGCTGTTCGCTGCTGCACGTGCCGGTGGATCTGGAAACCGAAACCAAGCTCGATGCCGAAATGAAAGGCTGGCTTGCCTTCGCCACCCAGAAGCTGGGGGAAGTCGCCGCCCTGGCGGGTGCTGCCAACGGGCAGCGTGATGGCGACTTTTTCCGGGAAAACGCCCGCGCCGTGGGAAGCCGCGTCACCTCCACCCGCATCCACGATCCGGCGGTGAAGCAACGCCTGGATTCAGTGATCCCGCAAATGGCGCAGCGCCTTCCGGCCTTCCGCGAGCGCATCAGCCTGCAACAATCGCTTCTGGACTTGCCCCTGCTGCCCACCACTAGCATCGGCTCCCTACCCCAGACCAAGGAGCTGCGTGACGCGCGGGCGCGCTTCAAGAAAGGCCAGATCGACGAGAAGGCCTATGACCAAATGCTGGAAGACTGGACCGCCGACGCCATGCGCTGGCAGGACGCGATCGGTATCGACGTTCCGGTGCATGGCGAATTCGAGCGCAACGACATGGTGGAATATTTCGGCGAGCAATTACAGGGCTTCGCGTTCACCGAACGCGCCTGGGTCCAGAGCTATGGCTCACGCTGCGTCAAGCCGCCCATCATTTTCGGCGATGTCAGCCGCCCCAAGCCCATGACCGTGCGATGGACCCTGACGGCCCAGCGCTATACGCAAAAGCCGGTGAAGGGCATGTTGACCGGTCCGGTCACGATCCTGCAATGGAGCTTCGTTCGCGACGACCAGCCGCGCCGCGATACCTGCCGCCAGATCGCGCTCGCCATCCGCGACGAAGTCATGGATCTGGAGCGCGCCGGTGTGAAGATGATCCAGATCGACGAAGCGGCGTTGCGCGAGGGGCTTCCGATCCGCAAGGCCGAATGGCAGGCCTATCTCGATTGGGCGGTGGATGCGTTCCGGCTTGCGGCGGGCGGGGTGAAGCCGCAAACCCAGATTCACACCCATATGTGCTATTCGGACTTCAACGACATCATCGCTGCCGTGGCGGCGATGGACGCGGACGTCATTTCCATTGAGACGTCGCGTTCGGCGATGAAGCTGCTGGATGCCTTTGTCGGCTTTTCCTATCCCAACGACATCGGGCCGGGGGTCTATGACATTCACTCCCCGCGCGTACCCAGCCAGCAGGAGATGGAAGCGTTGCTGGAAAAAGCGTTGCAAGTGCTGACGCCGCAGCAGCTCTGGGTCAATCCCGATTGCGGTCTCAAGACGCGCGGATGGGCGGAAGTAAAGCCGGCGCTGGTGTCCATGGTGGCGGCGGCGAAGGCGGTTCGAAGCAGGTTGGAAAAAACCGCCGGCCGGCCGTCCGCCTAAAATCTGCAGAGAAAGCCCATTCGGGGCTGCACTCCGGATGGGCTTTCGTTCCGCGCAAACCTCACACCGAAGACGTCATCATGTATTTGGCAGCGATGCCCTTCCTGTTCAATTTCAGATTGGGGCGCAGCATTCCGTTTTCCTTGGAAAAAGGCTCCTCCGCCAGGGTGATCTCGCCGATCCGGATCTTTTTCCCGGCCATCGCTTCGTCCACATATTTGCGGATGCGCTGCACGGCAGTTTCGGAACGATCCTGATCCGTAACAACTACGCATGTCAGATGAGAAAATCCGGGCTTCTGGAAGACGACCGATTGGACAATATCCTCACAAGCATTCAACTCGCCCTCCAGCATCTCAGGGTGGACCTTGTATCCGCCGGGCGTCACGATCAGTTCCTTCTTCCGGCCCAGCAGATAAAGATAACCATCAGCGTCGAACCTCCCGATATCGCCGGTCGCTATCCGTCCGGCGCCGAGAAAGGTGCCCTCATTCTCGCCGGGCACACATTGGAAGTATTTGCGGGTGAGAAACCTCTCACGATGGACAATGATCTCGCCATCCGGCTCGAATGAAATTCTCAACCCAGCGAGTGGCTTTCCCACCGAGCCATACTTCGTCGAAAAGCCGGGCCGGTAGGTCAGCGACCCCGCTTCTGCCAGACCATAGGATTCGCACAGTGGCAATTGCATACGCTCGAAAAATTGGATGGTGCTGCGGCTCAGGGGTGCCATTCCCGAAATCAACAATCGCATCTTGCCGCCAAAAATCGCGTGCACTTCCTTGAAGGCAAATCGTGCGATTTTCTGGCGCAGCGCCCGACCCAACGGGAGCGATGCAAAACCACCGGCCAGCGCCTGACGCCACCCCTTCCATCCCGGTGCGGAAAAGCGGGTGTGAAGGAGTTGATATAGAATCGGGGGGGCGATGAGAACGGTCGGCTGGAGCAGCTTCATGGCGGGATAAAGTTGGGTATACTCCGTCACGATGATATCGAAATCGTACCAGATCGCAGCATAATACATGTTCCGCTGCTGGAAATTGGACATCGGCAAAAACAGTAGGAGTCGATCCTGGTGGCCGAGGTTTATGATTTCCGCCACCGGCGGCAAGGTCAGCTCCGCACCTTTGCGGCTTATGACCAATCCCTTCAGACCGCCTGCCGAGCCCGAGGAAAAGGCCAGGCAAAGATCGTCCGGATCGTCATGCGAATAAGAGATGCGGGGAAGTGCGCAAACATTTTCATTGTCGCTATCGATCAGCGCCACGAAGGCATCGCCATCATTGAAACCATGCCGCACGCCCTTGGCGAGCAGCATAAGCGAGATATCGTATTTATCGACAAGCTCGCGGTTCAACATGCTTGCAAAATCGGCGGTGAACGGCACTGAAATGGCCCGCAGATCTACCAGCGCCAGATCGTACACGATGTACGCATAGGAATTGGGAGCGAAAATGCCCACGCGCATTCCCGCCTTCACATTCCAGCGGGTCAGTAGCGCCCGGGCCCGGGCGACGTCATCGGCCAGCGCCGCGTAACCGTGCCGAACCGGCTTTCCCTGAAAAAGCGTGATAATCGCGCCTTTCCGGGCCGAGAGACTGGGAACCAGGTGATCGAATTTCATGGCCGCTTACTATCTGTCGCTTGCATGACGTATGGCGGAACGCAGATCAGACGCATTCCCGCTGCAACCGCTCAGTGGCTGAAACCAGATCGCCCACGGTGCGGCAATTCAGGAGAAGATCACCCAGCTGATCGGTACCGACGCCGAATTTATCGTTGATCGAAAAGATCAGCGATACCATCGTCATGGAATCGGCATCGAGATCGGTCACCAAATCCGTATCCCGCGTGATGGCAGCTTGCCACCCGGGGAAACTCGCCGCGAACAGGTCGATAACGTAATTCTGCACGGACAGTTTTTTCATGTCATTTCCCCGATTATACTTTTCGCGGCGGTCGGACCTTCGTTTCCGGGCTTTCCTTCACATGCAACAACCGTCCCGTCCCGATACCCAAAATTGCCCAACGCGCGCGCAATGCAAGCGATGTCAGGAAATATTGCAGCGAATCGGTTGGATGCAATTCGATCACCACGCGCTCCGATGCTGCATAAGAGATCGGCCCCATTGCGCACTCTCCATTACGACACCGTATATCGACATCACCTGGGACACTGCTTCATGGAACATCGAGGCCGGAATCGCTCCGTTGTTCTGGCAGGCCGAGGCATCGGAAAGATAAGTGAATCTGTGATGCCGGTGATATGCGTCAATTCCGGTGGCAAGGCAGGTTGTCTCTCCCAGGAGCCCCGCAATCGCAAAGTGACCGTTGGAATATTCCATCGCCTGTGCGAATTCGATATTCGAATAGCAGGACACTTTCGTCACATCGAAAACCATGTCGTTGCGCGTGGGTTCAAATCCCTTCAGCCACGCCGGATAGTCCTGCGGCTCCGAAATGGACTGAACCGGCGCCACACGCCGAACGAACGCGACGGGCAAACGGGCGGACCGCGCCGATGCCAGCAGGATCTCGCAATTCCTGAGCACACTTCCAAGCGAATGGTATTCGTGCCCCGGTCGGCCCGATTGATGCAGGCCGGCCAGGACAAGAACGGGTTGTTCAACCTGCTTTTTATGATTCAGGAAATGAATAACTGACACTTGGTACTATCCCTCGATGGAAGGCCTGGTGACGTCACGTGCCGCGGATTGTTCGAGGATGCCTGGGCGATGCCACCGGCCTTCAGGCCTGATCACTTTGTAAGGGTCCCCGCCGATGCGCACGGCATCGGGATGCGGCTGAATGTCCGCAACCATTTCAACATAGTCGAAATCGGAAAACACCAGAGCGCGGCCACCTTCAAATTCGTGGAAGCCAAAGCGGCTCCAGAAATTGACCAAACGCCTTTGCGCATGCCCGTAGAGGTGCCGATACCCCTTCATCTGGCAAAGTTCGATGGCGGCCTTGACCAGTTGAAACGAAAGTCGCGTCGTCCGATATTCCTTGCGCACGGCAAGCCGCTCAATTTTCGCGAAGTCGGCGAAATAGCGAACGCGAATGCAGCCCGCCGGCTCGCGCCCGATATATCCGATCAGGTGCGCGGACGACGCATCATTGCCATCGAATTCCTCGTCATAGGGGCATTCCTGCTCGCCGATATAGACGGCGCTGCGAATGCTGACGATCCGCATGAGATCGTCGAAAGACCGCGCCACCGATACGGTCAGGCCCGGATTGGCGTCGCCGCGATAGCTATCATAAAGCGGCGGCCGCTTCGGCGCCCGGACAAATTCATAGAGGTGCGGCGCAACAATCGCCCCTATCGTGGGGCTTTTGCGCAGGCCCAATGCCTCGTTATACCGAATACCTTCTGGCGTGTTGGGGCGGGAATAGAGATTTACGCCATCATAGGGCGCCGACGCGACTTCATTCATGAACAAGCTGATGCCGCCCGCCAGAATTCCGGGCGCGTAAGTCGCCCACATATAGAGACCAGCAGGCCGCTCACCGGGCCGCGCAATCAAGGCGAGGTCCGGATCCGCGCCATTGAAGGATTTGATCGCCAACCGATGCAAGCCTTTGGCGTTCAGCGGGAGCATCGCGATAAACCCCTCGCCGTCTGGAGCTGACGGATTGAATCCCTGCCTGCGCGATACAACCCAGACGCAGTCCGGGTTGTGCATCAGAACTTTCCGGACGGTCTCGCTGTCCGCCATGCCGGGGATATGGGGCCGCGCTAGGTCGAGCAAATGGTCCAGCATCGAAGGGTCTGCCCGGAACAACACCAACCGCTTGGCATATTTGGCAGAATCCAGTCCTCCAAGGTCGTGTTTGGCCTTTTCCGACTTGACTGTCTGGGGGTTTTCGCGAACCAATCGTAGCGGGTGTTCTGTCATGTTTGCCTCGAGCTCAAATAGCCGTGGTAAAGTGGTTTTTCGGAATAACAGGAGTGATTGTTTCTTGATCGTCAACACGCGTATGCAGCCATTGGAGGAACAGGGTGTTCCTCAAGGTGAACATGCCATGCACGTGAAACCCAGGCGGGTACCCGACTGGGAAACGGTTCGTATTTTTCTCGAAGTGCTGCGCAGCGGAAGTTTTCGCGCCGCTTCGGACAGGTTGGGCCAATCGATCAATGCACTGCGGCGCAAAGTCGATGAGCTCGAGCACACGCTGGGGGTCATTCTCCTTACCCGTCATGTCGATGGTGTCAGGGCGACCGCCGAAGGCGACAAGATCCACAGTGCAGCGTTACGGATGGAGGCGGCGTCCTTCGACCTTCTCCAGGCCCGAAATTCTACGAAGAAGGACGTGGAAGGAGAGGTCCGGCTGGCCGTGACTGAAGGCCTGGGTACCTTCTGGCTGGCGCCACGCCTGGTGGAATTTCAACGCGCCAACCCCCGCCTGATGATCAATCTCAATTGCGCGATGAAGTCGGCGGACGTCTTGCGGCTGGAAGCGGATGTTTCCATTCAGCTGGAACGGCCCGTGGCACCCGACCTGCGGATGGCCAAACTCGGCCGCCTTCATTTGATGTTTTTCGGCTCCAAATCCTATGTCGACACCTATGGCGACCCCAAATCCGTCGCCAATCTGCAAAACCACCGATTGGTCATCCAATCCGACGACCATAAGCGCTCGCAGGAACTGTACGACAAGCTGTTCCCGGGCGTCTCGCCGATCGGTTTCGTGTCGCTGCGGACCAATTTCGCCAGCGCACATTATTGGTCCATCGCCAAAGGGGCCGGCGTTGGCATGCTGCCCACTTATGCCCAGGCGATCGGCGCCGAGCTCGTTCCGCTGGACATGGGTGTGGTGCATCCGATCGATATCTGGATGACCTATCATCCCGATGCCAAGCGCATCCCGCGCGTCAAGCGCACGATCGAGTGGATCATCCAATCTTTCGATCCGCAACGCTTCCCCTGGTTCCGCGACGAATTCATTCATCCCGAGAAGCTTTCCGAGTTCTATAAGGGAGAGCCTCTGGCGAATTTATTTGCGGGATATCTGGGAAAATAACGGTCCGATGTCGTCAGGCGTCCAGCACGTCGCCATCAGGCTGGGCCTATTAATCTTGCAAGCCTCGCGTCCGGATCGGCAGCAATGCCTTCAACCACGCCATTGAAATGCCGGATGAAATTTTCCATGGTCTGGGGCGTGAAACGGCCGGCATTGTAAAAGACTTTTCCAAGCATGCCGTTCGAATGTTGCGACAGGCCCAGATAGACATCCCGGTAGATCGAGGGCTTCGCCGCATCGGGCGCCGTCAGGATGCCGTCGAACGACGGTATGGAATAGAGCTCGCCAGCCGAAAAATTCTTTTGAAGCGGAATAAAGTTGAACACCGTGGCGCAAAATGGCTTTTCCGGTGCGTAAATCGCTTCATAGAGCTCGCACGACAATTCGCGGTGCGCATAGCCGCCATAATAATCCTTGGCGAAATCCAGAAGGAAAGACTTGAAGGACGCGTTCCGGTCGATCCGGGCGCAGACCGGCATATTGGCGACCAGGAATCCAACGGTGTTTTGGAATTGGGGATTCACCCTGTCCGCCGTATAGGCTGCCGAAAGGATTTCCAACTGCCCGCTCCATCGTGCCAGCGCCAATTGATAGGCGGCCAGCAACAGGATCGTCAGGGATACCCTGCTCTCCTGTGCGGCGGCGGCCAAGCGCGCCACGATCTGCTGATCCACGAAAAAAAAAGACCGCCCTCTTCGTCCCGTGTCTGCATCTCGGTCATAGGGCAGCCGGGAAGACGGCATGTCCTTCAGTTTGCCGTGCCAAAAAGCCAAGTGAGAAGACAGATCGCGATCAAGCGACTGCCGCTGCGCCAGCCCATACTGGGCATAGGACAGGACCGGCTTGAAGGCCGCAGTGGTTCCACTTTTGATGGCATCACGCGCGGCGCGGATTTCCTGGAATAATATTTGAGAAGACCAGGCATCGGCAAAGAAGCCATGGGCTAGGAAACCCAAACTCACATTGCGATTTTCATCCCGGAAGGCGTGGCAGCGGAATCCGTCCTGCGCATAGAGGTCCAGCGTGCCTTGGGTGAAGGCGCTGACGGCGGAATTCTGACCTGGACGGACATCTGCAAGCTCGCTCTGCAGAACGTCCGTCACCTCCAGGCGCTTTGTCTTCCACTCCTCGGCGATCTGGATCGCCCGGCCGCGCCGCACGGCCAGACGGGTGCGCAAGGCCTCGTGCCGCTTCACGACGGTCGCGACGGCTTCGTACAGCAGCCTGATATCCGCATCCTGCCCCATGGGAACGAACATGGCGTTGGTGAAGGGCACATCGGCAGCGAAGCCGTCCAGGCGCCAGAGTTGTTCGGCGCGGGGTGGAAGCGCAGGCGGCGCCGCATCCAGCCCATTCAGACCGAGCACGTCTCTGGCTTGGTTTTGGATCGCAGGCTCTGGGGCGGAAGATGGATGCAGTTTGGCGGGCGGACCGGACCGATCGTGGACTGGTTGCCGGCCTTCCTTCACGCCCGGTTGGGGACCATCTTCCATTTCTACGCCTTTCGATGACCCTTCGACCCTCTTGTAGATAGCGGCTACGGGCCAAGAGCCGCGTTCCGTATTTGGAACGCCCCTTTCCAATCCGAAGAACAGACAGAATCCACGCTAACCCCTAACCTCCTGATTTATGGCCGCTTAGTTGAAAAAACGGCCAGACGGACCCGGCAACCCCGGGGGGCAGGATCAAGGTGCATCAGCATTCGGTAATCAGGGAAAATCCGCCGCCGGGACACCGGGTGGGTGAGATCAATTCTGCCCGGGTCGCCGGTCAGGTGAAGTGGTTCGACTTTATCAAGGGCTATGGCTTCATCACCTCGGCCGAGAAAGCCGACGATATCCTGCTGCACCAGGTTTGCGTGCGGCAATCGGGGTTTCGTACCGTCCAGGAAGGGGCGACCGTCGTTTGCGAGACCATCATGGGAACGCGCGGCTTGCAGGCGACCAAGTTGATCTCAGTCGACAATTCGACCGCCCGAGCCATGCCAGTGACCCAGGATCAGGTGCCCCGCTATGTGGCAGAGCCGACCGGGCCCGCCTTTGACGGCGTGGTCAAATGGTTCAACCGGTCCAAGGGCTATGGTTTCATCTCGCGCGGCGCTGGCACGCCGGACGTGTTCGTCCATATGGAAACCTTGCGGCGCTGCGAAATCGGCGAATTGCGCGAAGGGCAGAAAGTCCGGGTGCGGATCGGTCAGGGCCCCAAAGGGGAAATGGCTGCGCAGGTTGTGCTGCTGGCGGGTTGACCGGACTCGCCGCCCGCATGGATTGACCTTTTGTGGCGCCCCAATTTGATGTTCCCAACAGGAATCCGGCCGCCGCGCCTATTGCGGCCTGTCGATGAACACGGCGCGCCAATCCACCACCTCCGCAACCATCGCTTCGGCGATGCTGGCGGACAGGGGAATGGCTTCGGCCAGGCGTGGTGGCACGCCCTTTTTCATCAGCGCAATGCGGTCGGCGAATTTCTCGAACCCGCTGGCCATCGCGGCGGAGCGCTTGGAAATGCGGATGAATTCACCCTGGTTGTTGATGCCCTCGAACGCAGCGCCGAATGCCGGCAGGACGGCGGACGCCAGCAACAGAACTTCGTCGGCGCCGGGGATATAGACGCCGCCAAACCTGTGCAAGGAGCCCAGCGTTAGCCGCAGGACTACGCCAAAGACGGTGAGCCAGAAAAGGCTCCTCGCCCAATCGCGCAGCCGTGTGCCCAACATGCGGGCACGCCGCTCCGCCGCGAGATGAAAACCCTGCTGACCGCTCTCACGATCGCCCACCACATGGTCCAGGAAATCGACACAGTCGCGCATATAATCGGTCGTCACCCGGGCCGCCGGAATGCCGATCTCGCGCGCGACAGCACGCACATACCAGTACATCCAGGTCCGCGCCGGATCACCATAGACTGCCAGATGTGCGGGAATGCGGGGCAAGGGCTTGCCCCCGCCCAGGGGAACAAGAAACCGCAGCTCCCGGATCAGCTCGGCCAGCAGGCGGTAGTCTGTCCAGCGTTCATGCCATTGCCGGATGCGGCCCAGGCGCATCAAACGCAGAATAATAAAAAGCGCGCCCAGCTCGATGCCGGCACAGACGACTTCAAACCAGGTCTCCTCCGTTACCGCCATCGGCAGCAAAGCGGCCAGCACCGCGGCGGCGGCGGCGAGATAAGAAACGATGAAGGCGCTGCGGTGCGCATCGCCATAAAAATTCGCCAATCCGTCAGCCCAGGCGAAACCGACGCGCAACCGGCTGTTGGTCCAGTCCGCCACGGCCGAAGGGACCGCCCCCCCATCAGCGGCAACCGACCATTCCTTGCGAATTTCGGCCGCGAAATCCGCAATGGACGTACTGGGGATGGCCCATTTTCCGTCGGTCACGATGTTGCGGAACAGTTTCCAGACGATGCCGAAATTATGCTTGGGCCGGCGTTCCGCAAAATAACCCGGCGCATGCGACTCTATTTCGTTCGTCGCATGAGAGGGAAGGCGCAGCTCCGCATGCACCACACTGGCGACGGCATCTGAAAGTTTCTGTCGATCCCGCGGCGGCTGCGCGGAACGGCTTTGCGCGGCGGTCAAATCCGCATGGGTGTGCAGCAGATGCCACATTGCGGGCTTCATCGCCTCCACCCAGATCACCGGGACGTGAAAGCGAAGCGCTTCGTGCAAGGTATGTACCGTTCCGCCGTGCCCCTTGGCTTCGCCGCCGTCCCAGACCACCACCAGAAGGTCTGTCTGGTTAAGGACGATCCGCCCCGCCGCGCCATAGGCATCCGGCGCCTGGGCCCGGTCGCCATCCATCTCAAAGACCGTCAATCCCGCTCCAGCGCGGGCCTGTTGCAGAAGGTTTTGGAAACGCCTCAATGAATCCGCTTCAAGGGCGCCAGGCTCCGCAAAATCTTTTTCAAATTCCTCCCGCAGAAACGGCAGCGGACAGCAGAGTTCGTATCCCAGCGCCAGCGCTTCCTCGGCGAAGATACGATCCGAACCCTCGGCTAGAGGAGATATGGCCCGCAATATGGGCGCCTGGGCAGAGTAATAAGCGGCAACCTCCTCTTTCGAGACCGCGAGGCTCGTATCGCGTACGTCCTGCAGGATCGCATTCAAGGTTTCGTGAAGGTCTTTGAGAAGAATTTCGTCATTCGGCAGCCGGTCGGGCCGGTGACCGACAATGCCGACACGAAAGGTAAGCCGCGCCCGCGGCGGTCCGTCGCCCCCCGCGGCGGCGGCGGTCAAGCGGCCACTCCTTGCGCCCGTAATACCGTCCACTCCTCTTCGCAAAGGAACGTCTCGATCTCCAGAGGATCTCCCGATTGCTGCCGGAAAAGTCGGGGCGATGCGCCAGCCTCCAACCGCGCCCATATCTTGGCACCCAGGCGCTGTGCGGCCAGGGCGCGCAGAAACGCCTGCGGATCGCGCGGATCGAACGCGATCACCAGCTGGATTCCAGGCTCCGGCACGACAACCGTGCCGCCTCCCATCGCGTCCGCAAACAAAATGTGGTCGCGGCGAATACACATGCCGGCAGCGGCCGCGATCTGCGGCAGCAACCGCGCCATTTCGCGATTATAATCCTTGGTGCCTTTCGGCAGGTCTGCCCAATCCACCAGGCGGTTGTGCAGCTTGAGGAAATCGTCCCGGCTTTCGGCATGGCGCCAGCCCATCGAATACAGCTCCAGGTACCAGCGCCAATGTTCCAGCGCGGCCAATTTTTCCACCTGCGCGCTATCCAGCGTGACAAGCGGGCCCGGCTCATTCACCAGCCGCAATCCGCAGCACCCCAGGCGCACGGGGATATAGTCCGCCAATCCGCGGTTGGACTGTTTGTGAAATTCCGCCAACTTTTCCCAAGGCATCGCGGCAGATGATTCCGAGTGGGCATTGCTGCGCAGCCAGACGTCATGGGCAGCACGCGCCAGAGAGTCGAGCGACTGATCCAGCAACGCTGCCGGACTGGTGAGCAATGCCAGGCCGCCGAACGGCACCAACCTTTCGCGAAACAGCGACTGCGCCTCCAGCTGGGACAAAAAAGCGCCCAGGCGATGCTGCTCGCGAACACGCACGAAGATCGGCGTGGCGAAGAACCCCAAGCCGTCCAGCAGCTTGCGGAACCGCATCGCCGTGTTGAGCGCAATATCGTCCTGCTGCACCGCAATCACCACCGCCAGAGGTGGCCGCTTCTGCAGCGCCGCAATCGCGGCTGCCTGCCATGATGAATCGTCAGCCGTGAATTCGCAGGGCTGAAATTCGATATCGGCGATCTGGCTGATATCGGCGCAGGCTTCCTGCGCCGCGGCGATGCTGGCCGCGCCCTTCTCGTCCAGCACGGTCGCCGAGACCTTCTGGCCGGGGATGGCGAAATTGCAGCGCGCCGCCCGCACCAGGATTTCTGCCGCCACCCGCCCGAAACCGGCGAAGAGAATATGCGGCTGCGGCATCGCTTCGGGCACTGCGCGCAGGAAAAAGCGCGACCGCAACACATGTCGTGCCGCATTAGCGTTGAGATTGAACAACTGGAATTCGGCCTGATCGGAGCCAATTGCGCCCGTATTCTGGGCCTTGACCAGGTCGTACAGCCAGTCGCTGCGCAGTTCGGGCAGAATTTTGACCGACCGCCCCCGGACTTGGGCCAGCACATCGCGCGCGCGCATGCCGATCTCCAGATTGGTTCCATCCGATCCGCAAGCAATGACCAGCGAAGCTGCGCGCTTCAACCCGGCCAGCTTCAGCATGCTGGCCTGGCCAGCATCGCCTTCCAGCACCGCGACGCCGCGCCGTTCGCAGGCCGTGGCATCGGGCGTGCTGACGTTCAGCGCGATCACCACGACCGGCATATGCTGGTCACGAAAACTTTCCACGATCTGGCGTCCCGTATCACCCAGCCCGCACACGATGGTGTGGTTTTTCAGACGGCGGGCGAACAGTACGCGGGCATCGCGGCGGATATTTTGCAGCACCAGCTTGAACACGCTGACAAAGGCCAGCGCCGGCATGATGATCTGCGCGACAAAGAGCGGCCAATGAACCCGGTCGAGCGGAAAATTGCCCACCGCCTTGACTAGGCTCAGGGTATGGGTTGCCGCAGCGACAAACCCGGTGGGAGCAGCCCCGCGCACGCCGCTAGTAACGGCGCTGCAATCGGTGCATCCCATGAATCCGTAAACACCCAGCGCGAACCCGATCAGCGCCAGGGGCACGATGTAGATCCAGTCGCTGATCTTGAACAGATTGGTAGGCATTCAGATACGGACCTTGTGACAGAGCGAGCAACCAGCCGCTCTGCGATCAACCATGATGCGTGCACAGACGGCGATGGCGGCAATCGCCGCCTCTGATGTTCCGATTTTATGCCCCACCGCGCCCTTCAAGCGCTTGCCGGGACGATATACGCAAGACAAGAGGCGATAAAGGGAGTGCGTGCCGCCTTCCTCCGCGATCCGCATGGCCAAAGCCGGTCCGGAAAAGGCGCGGGCTGTCGAGCATCCTGCTTGAGTCACCCTGCCGTTAATCTGAGCAGTCCGGCGGGACGCAAAACCCCTGTTTCGACGCCACGCGGGCCGTCCAAAACGATCCCAGCGCACAATTCGGACAGGAAAGCGGGCGCCGGCCTTCAATTTGCGCGTGAAGATGCAAGAACTTTTTACCCCCCATGACCGTCACGACGCCAACCATTTCAACGCTCTAGCCCGAATGTTTCTTGTGAAAACAATTATGCTTATCATTGTCTTATCGCGCCATTGCGGTGATGCTCTTTCCGGGAATTCCGCATTCGCGTTCCGGGATGACGGGGTGGGGCTGGGTCATGTCTGCACACGACGTTTTCATCTGCTACTCGGCGCGCGACAAGAATATCGCGACCGCGATTTGTGCCGGGCTGGAAGCCGAAGACGTGCGCTGCTGGATGGCGCCGCGCGACATCGTGCCGGGCGCCGATTGGGGCGAGTCCATCATCGACGCGATCAATGAAGCGCATGTGATGGTGCTGGTGTTCTCGTCCAACGCCAATGACGCGCAACAGCAGATCAAGCGCGAAGTCGAGCGGGCAGTGAACAAGGGAATGCCCGTCATTCCCTTTCGCATCGAAAATGTGATGCCGACCAAGGCGCTGGAATATTTCCTGTCGACGCCGCATTGGCTGGATGCCTTCACGCCGCCGCTGGACGAGCATGTGCGCCAGCTTGCCGACTCCGTCAAACGGCTACTGGGCAAACAGGCGGCAGAGCGGCCCGTCGTGACGAAAGCCAGATTGTCGATGCCGACATTGGGTTCACTGGCGCATCATCATGGCGGCAGCAGCGAGCCTTTCACCATCGGCGGTCTTGCGCCAAAGGAATGGATCAAGAAACCCGTCAATGCCGCCATCGCGGGTGGCATTGCCCTCGTCCTGCTTCTGGGCCTCTGGTACGTCTTGCGTCCCACGGCCAAGCCCGAAGACCAGCAAGCCTGGAATATCGCGGCGATGGAAGATTCGGTGCCCGGCTATCAGCTCTATATGCGCGAAATGCCCAGCGGTTACTTCTCCGGCAAGGCCGAATCCCGCGTCAGTGAGTTGAAGACCGAAGTGGACGCCGCGTTCCAGAAAGCAAAGGCAACCAACACGCCTGCCGCCTACAACAATTTCATCACCACTTATGCCAAACATGGCATAGACATCAACGAAGCGCGCGACGCCTATGCCAACGCGGACGCGCAGGAAAACATGGTTCGCACCGCCTATCGCGGCGCACTGTCGCAACGCTCGCGCACCGGGTATCAGGGCTTCCTTGGACAGTATGGCAAGTCGTTTTACGCCACCGATGTGCGCCAGCGGCTGGCCGCCTGTAAGGTGCAAACCCAAACCAGCGGGGGCACACAGCAAAGCCAGATGTCGCGCAACGCCACCGGCACGGGAAACAGCTCAGCCATCGCTTGCGAGGATGCCCGCGACGCGGCGCAGGCCCAGCTCGAAAAAACTTGCACCGCCGGCGGCGGACGCACCGGCGCCATCCGCGTTATGAGTCAGAATGCGCAGGACGCATCGTCCACCGGCGGCCGCGTGGTCGGCTCCCTGTTGGGCGGCGCGCTGTTCGGGGGCGGTCAGAGCGTCAATGTCGGATCCGAATTTCGATGCACCGTCCAGGTCGCGGGCATATGCGAGAAATCGGTGTCCTCATCTCGCCAGATCGAAGTCTGCCCTTGACCTAACTGGTTCGCGACCACACCGTCACACCACTGGCGGCGACGCAGGTTACGCGGCTGGAACCCTTGAACTGATAAGTGCCCGATGCGGGCAGCGCTCCTTGTGGCGTGCGATTCCATTTCCCGTCGGCAGCCTGCCAGATTCCAGACTCCGCGATATTGAACCGGTAGTGGTAGCGATTGCCCGCCGTGATATCGAGCGACGTCGTCACGGCGCCCAGTGCGCCATTGGCCGGCGTGTGGGTGTACCAATGGCCTTGCAGCCCGGTCTGACCGGCGGGCGTTCCCACCAACATCGATTGCGCGGTCGCGGGCGCGGTGATGGCAATGGCGCTGTCACCGTTCTTGCCGCCTAGCGCCGAAGCAGCGCCGGCAGCGTTGGCGCCATCAATCCGCATGAAGGTGAAAGGTGTTTCCTGGCGCGTAATGTCCGAGGTGAAGATCATGCTGTCGCGGCCGCTCAGTCGTACCGTGCCGGTATCGTCGCCGCCCCAGTCGAATTTGTATTGCCCGATATCGCTTACTTCCAGATTGCCGGTGAGCTTGCCGCCCTGCACGGCGGCTTTGAGGAAGGTGGAGATCGAGAACATACCGAACGGACTGGGCGAATCCGGGCTGATATCGATCTTTTCTGCCATCCATTTGCCGACAAAACTGGCCGGCCCCGATGATCCCAACAGAAACCAGCCGCCGGCTGCGACCGCCAGGATGCCGCCCGCACCGGCAATCGCCACCCGACGGTCGACGCCCGCGAACAGATGGGACGGCTCTTCCTCCTTCTTGGGCTGCGGTGCCGGCTTGCCGTCCAGCAAACTCTGAATCACGTCAGCGAGATAATTGAGATGCCGCTCCATCGGCGGACTGAATGCGTCCAGCCAATGCGGCGTCGAGAGGAAATATTCCAGCGACTTGACTGGCATCACATTCTCGATCCGGAAGGGGATGACGGGCATGCCCCGGTTCACAGCGCGCTCGACTTCGCGCTTGATCTGGACTGACTCGTTGGCGTTCTTGGAAAACACCAGCACCATCGCACGCGCGCCCTGAATCGCGTCGATGATGCTCTCGCCCCAATCCGCGCCCGGCGTGATGTCGCGCGGCGCCATCCAGCACCGGATGCCGCGACCTTCCAGGACAGCGCAAGTGGCATCGGCCACCGGCTTGTCTTTGGAGGAATAGGAAAGGAAGACGTCGTGCGCCATGAAAACCCCAGCCGGAGCGGCACGTTAGAAGTGAATATCGCCGGTTTGCAAGCGAAGATAAACACAGACCCGCACGGTTTCATGCATGCCGCGATCCTCGCGGGGATTACAGCCGCGCCGGTAAACCGCTAAAGTGTCGCAAACAGGAACCAATGATGGTGGTCGACGATCCCGCAAAGGACAGTCTTCTGTTCCTTCGCTATACGGACGGGCGAAACCGGCGATCGCGCTGGCGCTATGCATTACCTGCCGGTGTGTGCCTGGTCGCCGCTGCCATCCTGCTCGATGGCCAGACTGTAAAATCTAGCGACATCGAAACACGCGCCTGTCTCGAACCGGTCTATGCCGGTATGTTCGGCACCGGCCCAAGGGCGCTGGATCGTTGCCTGAAAAACCGGCCGAAGCTTTTCGGTGCCCACGACGCAGAATGGCTTCGCTATGTCCGCCATCTGGAAAAATCCTGCCCCCTGGTGGTCGGGATGCAGGGCCAGGCGATCTGCGAATTCCAAGTGAAATCCGCCGAGGATCATGCCGACAAAGGTTGGCGCGATCGGGATTACTGAAAGAGCAGATCCAGGACCGGCAGATCGGGCGCGAGCTTTCGGGCAGCATCCCGCAGGAATGCGTCATCCCGGAAAGCCTCAATCCCGCCCGGCTTCAAGGTGGAAATCGCGCCCGTGATATTTCCCACCGCCGCGCATGTTTCGGGTGGAAGACCGCGGACATAGCAGGCCAAAAAGCCCGCATTGAAGCTGTCGCCGGCGCCAATCAGATCCAAAGGCGTGACACGGACCGGCGCAATCACATGACGGTCCTTGCCATGTTGCACCATGGCGCCCAGCGCGCCGCGCTTGACCACCGTCAGCGGCACCTTTCCGGACATCACCGCCAGCGCTTCCGCGATGTTCGATTTGTCCGTGATTCGCAGCAATTCCCGCTCATTGGGCAAGAGCACATCGATCAGGGGAAGAATATCGCCCAGCACACCGCCCCAGACATCGTCCGGATCGTCATTCGTATCCAGGGAAATGGTCAGTCCCCGTTGCCGGATCTTGCGAAAGAGATCGGGCAGATCCTTGTGCATCCCCTTCAGCAGAAACAGGGAGGACAAATGAAAATGCCGGGCGGCGCAAATATAATCGAGATCCAGATGTGCGACGCGCATCTCGGACGTCGTGCCCAGATATGTGAGTATATGGCGCGCAATGCCGTGATTAATCACAACCGTGACGCCCGATCCGTTTGAACTCTCGCTGTACCGGACGCCGGAAATATCGACCTCGCGATCCGTCAGAAAGCGCAATGCCAGCTTGGACAATTCATCGGTCGCCGCCAGGCTCGCAAAACCGACCCGCGCGCCCAGAGCCGAGAGATTGTGCGCCAGGATTGCCGCCGAACTGCCCAAGGTGACGCGAAAACCGCTAGCCAACAGTTCGCGCTCCATCGGCATCGGATCCGGGATGCCATCCAGCACCAGGTCAAGATTGATTTCGCCGGCAACAGCGACATCGAATTGCGGCGGGGAAGCGGCCATGCGGCTCCATTCTTGTTGCCGGTCCTAGTCAAAATGATAGCATCAAAATCGGGGCGCGAAATAAGACACAAGCATGATCGGGGCGGACGTTGGCAGAACATAATGTGTTCCTGGACCTGCTGGCGGCCAACGGGCAGCGCGCCATCCCATCGGTCTGTTCGGCGCATCCCTGGGTGATCCGGGCCGCCGCAGACCAGGCGCTGGGCGACGGCAGCCTGCTTTTGATCGAAGCCACCTGCAATCAGGTCAATCAGGATGGCGGCTATACCGGGATGCGCCCGGACGGGTTTCGCGATTTCGTGCGGGCGTTGACGGCGCGCGCGGGCCTGCCTGCGGACCGGCTCATTCTGGGCGGGGACCATCTGGGCCCGCATGTCTGGCGCAAATTGCCCGCCGCGGAAGCCATGCGCCACGCCGAAGAGATGATCGCGCAATATGTGCGCGCCGGCTTCACCAAAATCCATCTCGACACCAGCATGCCGTGTGGCGGTGATCCCGACATCTTGCCCGACGAAACCATCGCCCTTCGTGCGGCCCAGCTTGCCGGGGTGGCAGAAAGGTCCCACACGGGCGGCGCACGCCCCTTCTATATTGTCGGGACCGAAGTGCCGGTGCCGGGCGGCGCGTCTCACGGACACGAACTGGCCGTCACCACCCCACAGGCGGCGGCGCGCACTCTGGCCGTGCACAAACAGGCATTTACCGAGGGGGGCCTCGCAGAGGCCTGGTCGCGGGTGGTGGGCCTGGTGGTCCAGCCCGGCGTGGAGTTCGACAACATTTCGGTCATCGATTACGACGCCGCGAAGGCGAACATGCTGACACGCTGGCGCGAGCAGAATGCCGACGGTCTGGTGTTTGAAGCCCATTCCACCGATTTTCAACGCGACGATGCCTATGCCGCATTGGTCAAAGGCGGTTTCGCCATCCTGAAAGTAGGACCCGGCGTGACTTTTGCGATGCGCGAAGCGATCTGCGCGCTGGCCGAGATCGAAATAAAGACGATTGCGTCCGCCGCGCAATCCGGCGTTCAGGATATCATCCGCACCGTCATGCATGAGAATCCCGCACATTGGCGGGACTATTATTCGGGGACCGCTGCGGAGCAGGACGTCCTGCTGTTCAACAGCTACAGCGATCGTATCCGTTACTATTGGCCCGATCCCCGGATCGAAGCGGCCACCGCCAAACTCATTGCCAACCTCACGGCGGCACCGGCCCCAGACATTCTGCTGAGCCGCTATCTGCCAGTCCAGTACCGGCGCGTCCGGGATGGCGAGCTCACCCGCGATCCTCAGGGCCTGATCCTGGACAGGATACGCGATGCGCTCCGCCCGTATGCCGCGGCTTGCCGGGCCTGAGCGTCAGGCGTCTTCCGGGGGCAGATCGAAACTGACCAGGTCGGAGCGAAAGCCCCTGGTTCGGATCGCGCCATACGCAATTCCTGCCGTCATCCAGACCGCGCCCAGTATCATGGCGGCGCGGCTCAGATGAACCCAGATAAAGCCGCAGATCAGGAATCCCAGCACCGGCACCAGAAAGTGACTCCAGGTGCGGCTTTCGCCCCGCCACCAATAATGCACGAAGGACGCCGCATTGACGCCCATGAAGGCGATGAAGGCGCCGAAATTGAGCGCCTGGGCGCCCACGGCATAGGCACTACCGCCCAAGCTGTCGGAAAAGAATTCCATGGTCGCCGCGCCGACCATCGCCAGCACGCCGACCAGAATGATGCCGTTGCGCGGCACGCGGTTACGCGGCTCGATGACGCCAAAAAAAGACTTTGGCAGCGCGTTGCCCTTGCCCATGCCGTAGAGCAAGCGTCCCGCAGCGAGCTGCGCCGCGATCGCCGTCCCCATATTCGCGATCAGCAACGTGAAATTCATTACCTGATACAAAAGAAAGCCGCCGACCTGTTGCGACACCATCGCGAAGGCAGATTCGATCTGGGCGGGAGGAAATGGCTTTGATCCCCAAACCAACTGGGCCGCATAAACCTCCAACCCGGACAGCACACCCGCAAACAGGCATACCAGCACGGTGGCGAGCAGGACATTGCGGCGCGGATTTTCCGCTTCCTCGGAGAGCGTCGATATCGCGTCGAAGCCGATATAGGTCAGGACCGCAACGGAAGTGCCTGCGAATATGCTGTCGGCCTTGAAGCTCTGCGCCTCGTAAAAGGGGTGCAGAAAGAACGCCGCATCGTGATTCATGCGCCAGAGATAATTCACCACCGCGCCGAAGAAAATCAGCACCACCAGCACCATCGCGGCGCAGAGCACTTCATTCAGCTTCGCCGATGTGCGGATGCCGTGCAGATTGACCCAGGTGAAAAAGCCCGCGAAGACAATCAGCCAGGCATAGAATGGCATCCCAGGCACGATGTTCATGGCGGCTTTGGCCGAGAAGGCCGTGCAGATCAGGGGATTGAGCAGATAATCCATCACCATGCTCCAGCCGGTGACATAGCCCAGGGCAGGATGGATCTCGCGCCCCACATAAGTATAGGCAGAACCCGCGCTGGGATAGATCCGCGCCATGCGGCCATAGCTGATGGCAGTGAACAGCATCGCCACCATGGCGATCAGGATCGTGGTGACGACATGGCCATGCGCCGTGTTGCTGATGACGCCATAAATGCCCATGGGCGCCGTCGGCTGGATGATCACCATGCCGATAAAAATGAGATTCCACAGGGTCAGCGTCCGGCGAAGATGCGGCTGGCCGCTCATCGCGTCTGCCGCGCAGGATGGATCGTGACGCCCCGCACCACCCGGTTGATTACGCCGCCGGGACTGGGATTGTCCGGATCGATGCCCCGGGACAGAGCGAGGTGATAACCGAAGAGCTGGGCCGCGACGATCTCGAATGGCGTGCGCAACTCATCCGGCAGACCCGGTGCCATGGCGGGAATGACGGCATCGAACAATTCGTCCGGCTTGTCGATATCGGTGATGCCGACCAGATAGCCGATCTTCTTGGCGCGCAGCTCACGCAAGAGATCCTGTTCGTACAAGCGCCGCAGCGGATCGCTTGAGAGAAGCGCGAGGACCAGCGTGTCGCCTCGGACGAAAGACATGGGGCCGTGTCGCAAGCCCAGGAATGTTTCGGTCACGACGGGAAATGCGCCCGCCACCATCTCCAGGGATTTGAGCCCGGCTTCCTGGCCCCAGGCCTGCAGCGGCGATGAGGACAGCATGACGATCCGGTCGCGGACCTGCCCAGCGATGGCGCGGCAAGCCTGATCGATCGCGGGCAACAGAGATCGAGCCCGCGCGCCGCAATCGTCCACTGCCGCGCCGACAGCCTCGCGCTGGAAAAGCCCCTGGCCAGCCAGCACGAGGTTTGAGAAGGAACTGGTCATCACCAGGCTGCGGTCGTTTGTCCGGGGATCGAGAAATATGATGCCGTCCAATGCAGAGCGCGTGAGCGGGCTCTGCGGATTGCAGGTGATGGCAAGCTGAAGTGTATCGGGCCGTACGGCGCGAACCCGTTCCACCACCGCGGCGCTTTCCGGGCTTCCACCGGAGCGAGCCAGCGAGATCACTGCATCGACCCCCGCCAGATGGCGTTCCGTGTCGATCAGCAGGTCCGTGGTGGGGACGGAAATACAATTCGGCCCCGCGACCGCGACGGCGCTGGCGGCATAGGCAGACGTGCCGGCGCCGGTCAGCAGAACCCGTTTTCCCGCCAGCCGCTTTCGCAGATCAAGCTGTGCCGATGCCGCATCGACACGCGCAAGTGTGGTGGCCCACAGCGCCGGCTGCTGGAATATCTCCCGGAGCGTGTAGTTCTCCACGTCTGCGGGCGGACTCACGCTGCTTTACGAGACGGTGCGAAGAGAAGAGTTGCCAGGAACAGGCACCCCAGCAGCGCAAAGAAAATCAGGAACGCGGCGTGATAGCCGCCAAAAATATCATACAGCTCGCCGATGATCCGCGTCGCCGCTATCGCAAACGCGGCAACGAATGCATATGTCCAGCCCATCACGGCGCCGAACTTGGCGGGACCGAAATGCGCCGCGATCAACCCGGCCACAGTCGGCAAGGCACAACCAAGTGCGACACCTCCCATGCAACTGCTGGTGAAGAGTGCTTCATAGCTCGCGAAAAGGCCCAGGGTGAGCCAGGATAGCGTCATGAGCAGCGCGGCCGCGATCAGCAAAAATCTTTGATTGATATAGTCCGCGAGCACGCCGGCGGACACCTTGGTAATCGCCGCCGATATCGCAAAGGCGGAAATCATCGCTGCCGCGGAAGGCGCGGAGAAGTGCAGCCCGATCGCATAGGGCACCAACGTAACCACCAAAGCCTGGGCGGTGCCTGACACCATTGCCAGAACCATGCTAGGCACCCAGAAGGCCCGGCTTGACAGAATATCCTGCCAGGACAAGCGGGACGACGCCACGCCGGACGGCTTTGACGGCGTCACACCTCCATCCCAGCCGAGATTTTCCGGGTGTCCGGCAAGGCCGACGTCGGAAGGCCTGTCGCGCAGAACCAGCAGGGCCAGCCCAATGATGATGACCGCCATTGCCGCGGCTTCATAGATCAACGCGAGGCGCCAGCCATCTTGCTGGATCGCCCGACTGAGCAAAGGAACAACGACGAAGCCGCCACCGGACGTCGCCACCGCGGCGATACCAAGGGCAAGCCCTCGGCGCCGGTAAAACCAGCGCGACGCAAGAGCGGCCGTGGTCAGGGGACCCAGACTCATAAAACCGACAGCCGCCGGCAGCAGGAGCATCAGCGCCATCAGCCAAAGAGAATTGGTGGTGGCGATGACCATCAGTGCAAGGCTGAATATGACCGCACCCAGCGACACCACAAGGCGAATGGGATACCGGTCGAGAGCGCGACCCACGAAAGGCGACACCAGCGCAGCCCCCAAAAACAGAATCAGCACCGGGCTGCTGGCATTGGCGCGCGACAGATGAAATTCCGCCTGCAAGGGCAGGACAAACAAACCGGCCGCATAGCTGGTCGCGCCCTGGACCAGCAGTTCGGACACCGCGGAAGCCGCCAGGATCGCCCAGCCATAATAGAAAGGAAACGCAGATACCGGCGCGGCGGAATTTTTCATTGGCAGCTCTGCATTACGGATGCTCCCCAGCAAACGGCCGAAGCCGACGACCGTCATGCTTTATGCCATGAGACATTCGCCAAAGGAATAGCAGCCCAGGCTGGACGATCGCTGGAACAGGCTCGCGTATTGTACCGCGCCTTCGGCGCAGGCATCGATCACTCAGTGGCCGTTAGAGGAGGCCGCCGGGGAGCGAGGCCATCTGATTTTCCCAGATGTCCTCGGTCTCGGAACGACGGGGCGTATAGCGACACTGCCCCAGGATAAAGGTCGGCTCGCCATTGTCGTTCGCCAGCGGCACGAAAAGGTTTTCCGCGTCCAGATATTCGCGGCCCTGCGAATGAACGCGCCCCAAGAAGCGTAGAGGTTGACCGCCTTCCAGAATCAGATTCGCGCAATCCAGCCAGCGCGGCAAATGTTCCGCGGGAATGCTTTCCTCAAACGTCTTGCCGGTGTTTTCGCCAAGAACGCTTGTCAGCGCCGTACCGATCAGGCGCCAGCGATATTGCCGCGGATTGTCAGCGGTTTTCTCGAGCAAGAGGATATTGCGCAATATGTCCTTGAGGTCTCGCGGGGTCAGATCGGAACGTGTCGGCATTTTGCGATTTCCTGATTTGGTGCGCCACAACTGGAGAAGATGCTCATACCCGGGGTCAACGAACGCCAAAGTGGGATCGCAGAAGTGATGCCAGTTCATCTGAACTGCCTTCCGGTTGAGAGTCCTGGCTGCTGCGATTACATCCATGTCCCAATTTTTGACGGAAAACTTAAATTGCCGGTAAACCTTGAGCCGTTTTGTGTAGTTCATGCATCGTAAAAAAAGCGGAAACGCAGCCGCCTTAAGTGCAGCGGCAGCGAATTACCGCACTGCGATGCGCGCACCCGTTCCCGGCTTTCGGTGCGCATTCACCTCAAAGGTTCCACACGGACCGCAGCTTCACGTTCAGTGCCGCGTAAACGGCCGGTGTTTCCCGCGCTTTCGTCTGTTCAATTAACTTGTCCGGCAATTGGGTGTTTATCTCCCTACCCGAAGCAATTATGGTTTATGAGCCGTTAACAACTAGGGCGGGTAACATGTCACTGCCTCAGAGAGAACTGATCCAGGAAGACCACGCCATCAGCGCGCGGCATGGAAAACACAAGTTGGATGAACTGGACGCCAGCCGCGTCGCCCGGCATCTGGTTCTGTTTCGCCCCGATGACGCCGGTATCGCGGACCTGATGGCCAAGGCCCGTCTCAGCATTCCAGGCCTGGGCAAGACGGAAACCATTCAAAACGTGCTGCGCCACGGTCTCGGCCATATGTTTGCGGTTGCACGCAAATCCAAATTCAATCCAGCCGCGCCGGAAGGGGATGGTTTCATCCTGATTCTGCCGCTGAACGAAATCGGATTACTGCAACTGGCGCTGGGCACCATCAACGGTCCCGATCCCGATTTCCGACTGCTCGCAAAACCGCATGAACGCCCAGCCGGCATATATATGTGGTGTGTTTTCGCTCCGGGGCCTTTGGCGGCCGGAATGGCGCTTTTCATGGAAGAAATGGCCGCGCCACGCTATGCGGGTGTCAATCTCTATTCCAGACCGAACACGGATCTGGGCCAGCGTTTCAATGAAACGCTCGGGCTAACGCAAGGCGTGCAGATCGGCCCCATATCTGCGCCGAACATCTGGGTGTTTTCCCGCACGCCCCCCGCGCCGTTATACGATAGCTACGTTCCGGGCGCCGCCAATCGGGATATCGGCGTGACCGTTGCCCGCACATTTGAAGACATGATGCGCGTCGCCTCGATCCGCAATGTGGTCTATATGGGCGAACAGGAATGCCCCTATTACGAGGAGTATGACGGCAACGATCTTTCGGCCACCCATCTGCTCGCCTATATAGGCGACGAGCCGATCGGGTGTTTGCGTCTTCGCTTCTTTGCCGATTTCGCGAAACTGGAACGGCTCGCCATCCGCAAGGAATTCCGCAAGTCGCGGGCTGCATTCCAGCTGGTCCGCGCTGCCTTCAAATTCTGCCAGAAGAAAGGCTATGGGCGGATCTATGCCCATTCGCAAACCCGGCTGGTGGATTTCTGGAAACGCTTCGGCTTCCAGGTCCTTGAGGGCGGTAAGGGCTTCGTGTTTTCCGGCTATGACTATGTCGAAGTGGTCGCCGATATCGAGCGCGACGCCAATGCGTTGGCGATCGGCGATGACCCTTATCTGATCATCCGGCCGGAAGGTCGCTGGCATCTGCCGGGGGTTCTGGAGCAGTCGGCCATCAACGCCGCGGTGCGCATATCGGCCGAGGAAGAAACTCTGCGGCTTGCCGAATCGGTTGCCTGATCAAGGTCGCTCCGGCCATCCCGTTCGGACCATTTGCCAGGGCGGGCAGGATCATGGTCCACTTTCCCGGCCGGGGAAAACCATGACCATGCGATTTCTGCTGTTGGCGGCGGGCCTTGTGCTGGCGACGAACGCCATGGCCGCCGACGCGCCGGCCAGCGATATCGTGATCGGAATTGAAGCGCCCTCCGCCCTCTCGCCATCCGGGACGGCGGAAAATCTCGGCATGCGGCTTGTGATCCGTGAGGTCAATGATGCGGGCGGCATCAATGGCCATAAACTGGTCGAGCGCAGCTATGGCCGCACCCAGTCCGGCGCAGCGGGCGATGCCGAAGTCCTGGCCCATGTCGCACGCCTGGCCGATGAGGATCATGTGCTGCTGCTGTGGAATCACGGCGGCACCGCTTCGATGCAGATCGCGCCTTTCGCGATGACCCACAAGCTGCCTTACATGTTTCCCCATACCGGCTTGGTGGACATGGACGACGCCCGCTATGTCTTCACGTCTTTTCCGCATTATGATGGCGAGACGCGAATGATGTATCGCTATCTCGCCCGCGACCGCGGCATGAAGCGCATCGCCATACTCTACGATCCCAATGCTTATGGTCAGTTTTTCCGCGACAAGTTGCGGACGCTTGCCGCCGCCGACGGCTATGTCGTGGCGGGAGAGGAGCCGGTAGAGCAGACACTGCCCACCGATCTGACGGCACAGATGCAGCGCCTGCGCGAGACCAAGCCGGACGCCATCGTGATGGCGCTCTATCCGCCCCAGGCCAAGCGGGTGATGGAAGCCAAGGCGCGGCTGGACTGGAAAGATGTCCGCATGGTCTCCACCGGCCCCCTCACCGATGAGGAATATCTCAATGTGCCCGGCGGCTATGCCGAAGGCAGTTTGGGCCTTTGCTATTATCCGGATCCCAACCAGTCCGATGCCCCAGGGATCGCCGAATATCGCCGCCTGATGGGCCGCTATTTCCCCGGCGAAAAGCTGAACCGCTATTCCCTATACGGCTACGCCTTCGGACAGATGGTGGTCGAAGGCTTGCGGCGCGCCGGGTCCAACCCAACGCGCGAATCTTTCATCGATGCAATGGAAACCATCAGGAAATGGGATTCGGGCGGCATCTTTCCGCCGGTGACTTTTTCCAAAGCCAACCACCATGCGCAGCAGGCCGGCTTTGTCTGCGAACTGCGCCAGAGCCGCTTTGTGCCGCTGGGCGATTGGATCACGCCTTAGATCGGAGACGATCCGACCTTACTGAGCGTGACGGCGCAGGCTGGAAAACAGCGACGTGCCCGCCGCGACGATACCGATTTTGAGCAGGTCGCCGAGCATGAAGGGCGCAATGCCTTCCGCCAGCAACCGGGGAGCGGGCACATACAAAGCAAGCCAGGCGACGCCCAGGCCATAAATGACCGCTATTCCAGCCAGCATCGCGCCCGACCGGGCGACAAGGCCACGGCCGGCACCGAGCGTGCCCGTCAACCAGGATGCCACCAGCATGCCGATCAGATAGCCGCCCGTGGGTCCGGCCAGATAAGCAATTCCCAACCCGCGCTCGGGCGATCCGGCGAAGACCGGCAATCCGGACGCGCCGGTGGCGAGATAGGCCGCGAAACTCGCCACCGCAAGGCGGGGGCCAAGCCCGATGGCCAACGCCATCACGGCCATTGTTTGCAGATTCAGGGGAACCGGCCAGAACGGAATCTGGATCTTGGCGCTCAAAGTCAACAGCGCCACGCCGCCAATGACAGTCGCGACGGATCGCAACGAAACGGGAATAATATTCGCGATGGTGGCGGACTTGCTCATCTGTTTTCCCTGAAGCCGATTTGAAGGCATTCGCAGGCTGCCTTTCTAGCGGAGAATGGCGTGGGGGCAAGCCTCAATCGACCGCTTCGCCGATATGACAGCAAAGCTAATGGGGTTTCTGCCCCAGGGAGAAATAGAGCTCCCGGAATTTCCCGAAAAGATCCTCGTAAATCCCCACATGGCGCGCGTTGGGCTCGATCACGCGATATCCCGGCGAGAAAGCTGCCTGCGCGTCTTCGACCGACTTGAAAGCTCCTGCCGCCAGAAACGCGAAGATCGCCGAGCCCAGGCTTGTCGTATCCTTGTCGGGGACCAGGATCGGCTTGTTCAGCACATCGGCATAGACGCGATTGAGCACCTCATTGCGCTGGGGGATTCCGCCGCCATGGATCACCCGGTTGATGGGCGTGCCATAGTCATGCATCCGGTCGAGAATGATCCGGGTGTGGAATGCCGTGCCTTCGATCGCCGCGAACAGCTCATCGGCGGCGGTATGATTCAGCCGCCACCCCATCGTGATGCCGGAGAGCCTGGGATCAACCAGCACCGACCGGTCGCCATCATCCCAGGCGAAACGCAGCAGACCGGTCTGACCGGCAACATGCTTCTGTATCCCACCCATCAGATCAGCGATCGAGGCATTGGCGCGCAGCGCAATGGCATCGAACAGGCTGCCCACCGCCGACAGGCCCGCCTCGATGCCGAGCTTGTCGGGATGAATGGAGCCCTGGACGATGCCAGAGACGCCCGGAATAAGCCGAGCCTCGTCTGAAAGCGCCATGATGCAGGTCGAAGTGCCGATGACATTCACCACATCGCCGAGCTGGCAACCGGCGCCGATAGCGTCCCAATGTGCATCCAGCGCGCCCACCGGAACAGGAATGCCCGGCTTAAGGCCGAGGCGCGCGGCCCATTCGTCCGACAGACCGCCGGCGATGGCGCTTGAAGTCCGATAGCGTCCGTCCAGACGCTGGCGCACACCGGCCAGCAAGGGATCGACCGAGGACAGGAAGGCGTCGGACGGCAGCCCGCCCAGCGCCTCGTTCCACATCCATTTGTGGCCCATGGCGCAGATCGAGCGGGGCAGCTCGGATGCATCCTTGATCCCGCAGAGCGTCGCCACCATCAGGTCGCAATGTTCCAGGGCGGTATGAAAGCGTGGCCGCGCCTCAGGATTATGACGCAGCCAGTGCAGCAGCTTCGCGAAACCCCATTCCGAAGAATAAGTGCCTCCGGACCAGTCCAGCGCCGCAAGTTTGCGTTCCCGCGCCTTGGCCGTGATCTCGGCGGCTTCGCGCCAGGCACGGTGGTCGCACCACAGATAATAATCATCCAGCGGCTTGAGCTGCTCGTCGACCGGAACCACCGTCGATCCGGTGGTGTCCAGCGCCAGCGCTTCGATCAGAGACCCCTTTACACCGGCATTCGCCAAGGCCGCCTGGAATGCGGCTTCCAACGCCCGGCAATGATCATCATGACGCTGGGTGGCGAAATTGGCGTCGTCGCGGTTGCGCAGGACCGGATAAGGCGCGGTGCCGAAGCCCAGCCGCCCACGCTCGCTGTCGATGATCGAGACCCTGACGCTCGCCGTTCCGAAATCGACGCCCGCAACGACGGTCATGAAAGCACTTGCCGAACCAATGCGCTACGCATGATCGTCCCAGCGCAGCTCGGCCAGATAAAGACCGCCCTGCTCCCAGCCGCAGGTGGAAACAAACCATCGCTCGTCCGGCGTGCGAATGACCTCCGCACCATGCGCCGGGAAATTCAGCACGATCCGGGCGGGATCGAACGCCAACGGCGACTCGCTCACATAGGCTGCGCTGTTGTTGTAGGGCTGGTTGGTGCAGACAAAGAGATAATATTTTCCGTTCCGGGGAACGACAAAGGGCGATTCCGTCGGGCCGCCAAAGGTGCCTTTTTGCGGCGACCGGAAAACGATCCGCGACTTCGACCAGTGCACCAGGTCCGGGCTGGTCATTGCCTTGACGACATGATTGCCGCCCTGGGGCGTCTCGGTCGCGCAATAATAAAGAATCCACTGATTGCCGTCATGCAGCGCCATGGGATCACGCGCATCATAGCCATCGACGACCACGGGATTGCTGGGATGCCGGGTCCAGTTCGTCAGGTCGGTCGATGTTGCCAGATGGATGTGAAATTGCGTGTGGTCCTTACCGCCGGCGCAATAGAACATCCAATAGCGACCATCATGCGCCACGACATGCGGCGCCCAGACCACGGTTTCCTGGAATGCCGGATCGATATGCATCACCGGCGCCTGCTTTTTCCAAGGCCCCTTCACATCTGGCGCGGTGGCGTGGAGAAAAAAGGATTCATGGTCCGGATCGGCGGGTTCCTTGTGCGTGATGCCGAACAGGTGCCAGACCCCGTCATCGGCCCGGATCAGGCAATGATCATTGAGATACCAGGGCACCTCCTCGCCCACGGATGGATCGAAGACATGCTCGAAGCCGATGCGGAATGGCAGTCGATCTTGTTTCAACAGATCGGTGGTCAGTCCCGGCGTATCAGTCGCCGTACCTTTGTTGGCCTGGGCCTGTGCCGGGCCCGCCGCGGCCATCGTGCCCAGCGCGCCGACAAGCTTCGCCGCGCCGCTGATAATGTTTCTGCGATTCCAGATCGATCCGTTCATGACCCCTCCCAATCGGCAGCTATGCCGTCACATCGCCGCAAAAATTGATCGCAATTCCCATCTCACTGAACATCGCCGCCTTGACCGACAGCGCCTTGAACGCGCTGGCCGGATCGGGCGCATACGCCACCTGGATATGGTTGGAGCAATGTTGCGCCATGAACTGGTCGCGGCTGATGCCGGGCAATACCGTGTGCATCATCGGCCATTGCGGCGTGGTGATCTGCCAGCGCCGCTCGGTCTCTTCTTGCGGCAACGCCACGGATTGGGCCAACCCCATATCCGCCTTCAGAACACCAGCCTCAACATAAATACGGCTCCAGACCACTGATCCGGGCTTGCTGATGCCCTTGATGGTGCCGCCGCCCAGCCGGAAATACATCGGCGGCTGACGCTCGCTCACAGCTTCGGCATAGCCGCCCGCGAAATGCGCCGGCGGCACGGACCCAGAAATCTCCAAGGTCCAGATGAATTGGCCGTCATACTCCTCGCCATAGCGGACATCGTGCAAGGTGGTTTCCGGCGGCAGGCCCAAGGCGTTCCACACCCGGTTGGTGACCAGTGCATCCAGTGCCACACCTTCATCGACTTCGTTGAAATGCGGCAGCGGCGCGTTGGGATAAAGAAGCTTGCCTTCCCGATCCTTGACCGGCGGGCGGTCCACATTGTTCAGGATGCCTTCCGCCAGATCCGACGCTGCCGTGAGATCTTTCAGGCCCTGCTGATACTGAATGCCCACCACATCGCATCCGAACGCGTCCGAGATCCGCAAGGTGGCGATGTACATCTTGCACTGCTCGAGAACCTGCGCTTCGGTCAGGTCGGTTTCGGGCACAGGGCCGAATTTGAAGCGCATGCCTTTCTTGACCAGCCAGTCATAAACAGCGCGGGCCTCGGCTTCCGGCGTGTTCAACATCTCGGCATATAGCGCGGACTGGCTGAGGCGTTCCTTGAAAACGCCCATCGGTGCCAGCAATTCGTCGGGAATGATGGCGTTGTACATGCCCATGCAACCTTCATCGAACACACCCAGGATCGCCTTGTCGCGCCGCAGCTTGTCGGCAAGCGTCTTGCCCAATGCGCGCGCTTCCACAGGTAGAGACGCCTTGGCCATGGGCCGCACATGCGAACGGTCATGCCGGATCCGGCCACCCTTCAGCCACGTCTCCAGGCCATCCAGAAAGAAGCGGTCCGTGAAATCAACACTCCACAGCGTGTCGAAATCCTTGCCCGCTTTGCGCAATGAAGCATTGAGATTGAGCAGGCCCACCAGGCCCGGCCATTGCCCGCTCCAGTTCGCAATCGTGAGGATCGGCCCTTTGTGATGCAGCAGGCCGGCCATCAGATGCTGGCTGTATTGCCAGACCGCTTCGACCACCAGCAACGGCGCGTCTTCCGGAATGGTGCGGAAGACTTCGATGCCGCGCTTCTGGCTGTCGATGAAGCCATGCTGCTTGATGGGATCATAATCATGCGCCCGGCGCACTTCGTGCCCCCTGGCCCGCACGCCGGCAACGATCGCCGCCTCGACATCCGCCTGGACCGGCCAGCACTTCTGATTGGCGGAAAGTCTTAGATCGCCGTTGGCGACAAGAAAAATAGGTTGGGTCATCATTGCCTCCCGGGAGTGTCTTTCCGGCCTTGCGGCCGATTGCCGGTTCAGTCGGTTGCGACGGTCAGTTTCTGGTAAAGGTCGGTCGCGTTTTCCGGCGTAACCATGGTGGAGTTCAAGGTGATTTCCTTTTCCGGCTTGAACGCCGGGTCCTTCACGATCTTCTGCGCGATATCAACCGCCTCGCGCACACCCAGCGGGTAGACAAAGGTGGCGGCCAGCACGCCATCGACCACCTTCTTGATCCCGCCCGACGGTCCGCCCAAGCCATCGACGCCGATAAAGATCATCTCCTTGTCGCGGTTGAGTTCTTTGGCCGCAAGATAACCGCCGATCGCCATCGGATCATTGTGCCCATACACGACATCGATTTGCGGCTGGACCCGCAACACTTCGGTCATGCGATCCTTGGCCTGGGCCTGAATCCAGTCCGCCACCGGATCAGCCACGATATGGATTTGCGGATAGCGATTGAGGATCTCCCGCGCACCGCCGTCGCGATTGATCTCTGCTTCCACGCCCAACAAGCCGCGCAGCATCACCACATTGCCCTTGGGCGTTCCATATTTCTTGGTCAGCTGATCGACGATGAATTGTCCGGCCAGCCGCCCGATCGCCTTGTTATCCATTCGGATATAGGTGGTGTAGTTGGGCTCCAGAATATCGCGTTCCAGGCAAATCACAGGAATACCCGCTTCCATCGCCTTGCCCATCACCGCCGTCAGCGCGGCGCGTTCGTTCGGCGCCACGATCAAAACCGATGGCTTCTGCCGGATGAAGGTTTCGATCTGGGCGATCTGCTTGCTGTTGTCCTGTTGGGCATCCGAGACCACCAGCTTGACGTTCGGCGTCGCCACAAAGAGTTTTTCCATCAGCGCTTTTTGCGTCGCCCGATAAGGCTCGGCATTATTCGCCTGGGAGAAGGCCACCATCTTCTGTTGCGGCTTCTGGTCGCCGCAGCCCGCCAGCAGGAGGGTCATTCCGACACAGAGTATCTTGATCGCCTTCATGACTTTCGACTCCGCTGCACGGCCACGGCCAAAACGATGATGACCGCCTTGATCATCATTTCCACATTGCTGTCGATATTGTTGAGGCGCAGCATGTTGGTCAGCACGCCCATGATCAAGGTTCCGATGATGGTGCCGGCGATCGTGCCCTGGCCGCCGGAAAGGCGCGTGCCGCCGATCACCACGGCGGCGATGGCGTCCAGCTCATAGGCCACGCCCGCATTGGGATTACCCTGGTTGTTCTCAGCGGCATAAAGCACGCCCGCGATTCCGGCGAGCAATCCTGCCAAGGTATAGACCCACAATTGCGTCCGCAGGATCGGCAGCCCGGCATACAGAGCCGCCGTCGGATTGTCACCGACAGCGCGGACATGCCGCCCGAACACGGTCTTCGACAGCAGCAGCCAGAACAGGGCCGCCAACACCGCATAGCTGCCGATGACGACGGATTTCTCGCGGAAAATAGCGGCGAATTGCGCGGCGACGTCGCGGCCGAAACCGATGTCGATATTCTCATTACCCGTGAACCATTTGGCGAAACCACGGATGCCGATCATCGCCGCCAGGGTGGCGATGAAGGGCTGTACCTTCAGCCGCGCGATGACGATACCGTTGAGAGCGCCGACCAAACCGCACGCTATGACGGCGATTGCGATGGCCGCAGCGATCTGGACCGTGGGGGCGCCCCGCACCCAGCCATGCGAGAGCGATGCGGCGACCAGCGCAGTGGAAAGCGCCAATACGCTGCCGACGCTGAGATCGATCCCACCTGTCAGGATCGCGAAGGTCATGCCCAGCGCAATGATGCCGATCAGCGAAACCTGGCGCAGGATGTCAGTGAGGTTGCCCAGCTGAAAAAAGATGCGTGAGCCGTCCTGGGCAATAGGACTGACGATCACGGCCAGGATCACCAGAACCAGCAATGCGGCCAGGCTGGGCGTACGCAGCACGCGCCCCATTTCCAGCATCCATCTCGTTTTTTTTGCCGGTAGGTCCAGTTTGCCCATCCGTACTTTATCGATATAGCATTTGCCCGCTCCACCGGACTTGTCAATCGTCGCGCGGCCTCAGCGTTCGGGCGCAAGCCGCCGGGTCGAGGATCGCACGATCAGCCGGGGCGGCAAGATCACTTGCCGCGGCGGCAACGATTTTCCGGCCGCCATGCTGGCAAGCAACAGATTGGCGGCCTGCTCGCCCATCGCGGACGTGCCCTGATCGACGGTCGACAGTGGCACCCGGAACATGTCGGAAGAATGCATGTTGGCCACCCCGATCAGCGCGATATCCTTGGGAATGGAAAGCCCCGCTTCCAGGATGGCGCGCATCGCCCCCACCGCCACCGGATCGTTGAAACAAAAGACGCCATCGGGCCGCTGCTTGCGCGACAAAAGCCGCTGCATCGCCTGATAGCCGCTGGCATCGTCGTGCCCGGCGTCCAGAACAAGATCGTCCCGCGCCGTAAGGCCATGGCGTTCCAGCGCACGGCGATAGCCGCGCATGCGGCCCTGGGCTGTGGATAGCGACGGCCCCTTGAGGTGCGCGATGCGGCGACAGCCCTGCTCGATAAGATGCCGGGTGGCCAAGAACCCGATATCTTCATTTTCCGTGCCGATATAATTGGCTTTGAGGCCAGGCACGCGGCGGTCGATCAGCACATACGGCGTCTTGAGGGATTTGAGCGCAGTAGCCGTGCGCTGCGCCGAAGCAATTATCAGCCCGTCGACTTTGCGGGACACCAGCAAGTCGATATTGGCGACCTCGTCGGCGGCATTCTCACTGCTGTGCGAAATCAGCAGATGATAGCCTGCCGGTGAAAGCGCTGCGGTCAGGGCCACGGCGATTTCCGCAAAGAAGGACTGCATCAAGTCCGGCACTACCAGTCCCACCAGATAGGTCCGGCCGGTGACCATGCTGCGGGCCACCCAATCCATGCGGTAATTCAGCTCCGCCGCTCGCTTGCGGACGCGCTCCTTGGTCTCCTGGCTTATGTCCTTGTGGTTGCGCAGCGCCTTGGATACCGCCATCGGCGATATGCCCAGGTCACGCGCGATATCCTTCATCCGGACGGGCATGTGTCAGCCGGTTTGCGCCAGCGGCGCATGAGCCGCAGCCGCCATGATTTCTTCTTGGGTGGCAGAATGGGCCGGGAACATGCCGGAGACGCGACCATCCTTCAGCACCATGATGCGATGACAGCAGCGCATCAGCTCCGGCAATTCAGAACTGGCCAATAATATGCTTTTGCCGCTGGCGGACAGTTCCTGGATCAGCCGATAAATATCTTCCTTGGCCGCCACATCGATGCCGCGCGCCGGATCATCCAAGAACAGCACATCGGGATCAGCGAAAATCCAACGGGCCAGCAACGCTTTTTGCTGATTGCCACCGCTCAAGCTGCTGATGGCGGCATCGGGCGACGCGCATTTGAGGCGCAAGCGGCTGGCGATGGGATTGAACAGATTCTTCTCCCGGGTGGAGCCGACCAAGCCCCAGCGACTGAGACGGGACAGCACCGAGAGCGTGCTGTTTTCCCGCACACTCATCTGCGGCATCAGGCCCTGAAGTTTGCGGTCCTCCGGCACCAATCCCATTCCGGCCGCTTGGGCTTGGGCAGGCCCGCGAGGACGAAAGGGTTCGCCCTTCAATTTCAATTCCCCTTGCCGGATCCGGTCCAAACCGAAAAGAGCCGCGCCCAATTCGCTGCGGCCCGCACCCACTAGGCCCGCCACACCCAGAACTTCGCCGCGATACAGATCGAACGACACATCGCGCAGCTTGCTGGTGGTGAGATGGGCAACCGACAGCGCGACAAGCCCGGACGTGGACCGGGCCCAGCGCGGAGGGCCAGCTTCTATCGTGCGACCCACCATCATGCGGATCAATTCCGCCGGATCGGTGGATGCCACCATCCGCGTTCCGATGGTTTCGCCATCGCGCAACACCGTGACCCGGTCGCA
This sequence comes from Alphaproteobacteria bacterium, assembly GCA_041690975.1. Taxonomy (GTDB): domain Bacteria; phylum Pseudomonadota; class Alphaproteobacteria; order Micropepsales; family Micropepsaceae; genus Rhizomicrobium. Next base: position 3,903 of record JBEPVO010000001.1, on the reverse strand, counting down.
CAGCCGGAAAATCTCATCCATCTTGTGCGACACATAGACAATCGCCACGCCCTGCGATTTCAGTGTGGCGATCAAGGCAAACAAGCGTTCCGCCGCATCCTCGGACAGGGCGCTGGTGGGTTCGTCCATCAGCAGCAACCGGCAATTCATGCTCAAAGCCCGTGCGATCATCAGCAATTGTTGCTGTGCAATAGACAGTGAGCCAGCCCAGACCCTGGTATCGACGTCCAACCCGACTTGCTGCAGGAACGGTCGGCAAAAACTTTCGATCACCCCGCCATCGACCAGCTTGCCTTCCGCAAAGCGCAGATTGGCGATCACCAGATTTTCGCCCACGGTCAGATGCGGAAAAAGATCCAGCTCCTGATGGATGATGCCGATCCCCAGCCGTTGGGCATCGAGCGGATCGGCAGGCGATATGTCCTGGCCGTCCAGGGTGATTTGCCCGCTATCGGCCCGGACCGAACCCGCAAGAATGCGCGCCAGAGTACTCTTGCCTGCCCCGTTTTCGCCCATCAGGGCATGCACTTCGCCCCGATCGAGCTCAAACCGGGCATCGGTAAGCGCGGCCGCGCCGCCAAAACGCTTTTTGATACCTTGGGCCAAAAGAAGAGACGCCATGCATAGACGCTAGTATAGCGATATAGTGGCCGCAATAGTGGCTATTCGTATTTGAATTTTCCGGGGAGGAATTCGACATGGTGCGTCTTGCGTCTTCGCTTGTTCTGATTGCCGGCCTTTCGCTGGCGGCTAGCGTCTCGGCACAGGAATTAAACTGGCAGCCGGATCTTACGCATCAACAGACCTACACGCCGCATCGCGCCTCGAGTTCGGATCCCACTGGCCGCAATGACGATTCCCGGCGGATCGAACCGGGCGCAACTTTGACGGTGCTGGATGCGGACGGTCCCGGCACCGTCTCGCATATCTGGTTCACCATCGCGACCAATGAAAACTACCATCTCAAACGCATCGTCCTGCGCATTTATTGGGACGGCGAGACAACGCCCAGCGTCGAAACGCCGGTCGGTGATTTCTTCGGGCTTGGCCTTGGCGTCTATAACACCTGGCAATCCCAAATGCTGTCCGTGGGCAATGACAAGGCGATGAACAGTTATTTCCCCATGCCGTTCGGGCGTCATGCCCGCATCACCATCACCAATGAAGGCAAACAGCCGGTCGGCGATTTCTATTACAACATCGACTACCGGACCTATGCGCGCCCGCTGGCCGCCGGCACGCTCTATTTCCACGCACAGTATCGCCAGGCGCAGCCGAATCATGGAGTCAGCAACGATTGGCTGCGGAACCAGGATACCAGCAAAAATCCCAACCTCACCGGCGAGAATAATTATGTCTGGATGGAGGCCCAGGGGCATGGCCAGTTTGTCGGCGTGACCATGTCCGTCTTGCAGAACCAGGATCTATGGTGGGGCGAAGGCGACGACATGTTCTTCGTCGATGGCGAGAAGTCGCCTTCCATCGCGGGCACGGGTGCGGAAGACTATTTCCTGGGCGCCTGGGACTTCGGCGGACATCCTTTTTCCTATCCGCTGTATGGCGCGCCGATCGTGGGTGACGAACTGGCGGGAAGCCGGTCAAGCGTCTACCGCTTCCATCTCGACTCGCCGATCCCCTTCAGCAAATCGTTCAAGGCCACCATCGAGCATGGTCATGCCAACTACCGGTCGGACAATTACTACTCGGTCGCCTATTGGTATCAGGCCGAACCGCACGCGCCTTATCCGGCCCTGCCGGCGGTCGAGGACAGGTTGCCGAAACTGCAAGCAGTCGGCGGCCCGGGAAATGCCGGTGTGACGCCGAAGAACTGAACCATTTGAAAATCGTAGCGGGCGAGTCTGAAACGGCTCGCCCCAACGGCGCCGATCAACGCACGCCCGAACCGGGCCAGAGCACGACGCGCAAGGTCTGCATGACGATCCGCAGATCGAAGAACAGGCTGTAATTCTTTACGTAATAGAGGTCGTAGCTGAGCTTCGAGCGGGCATCGTCCAGCGAGGCGCCATAGGGATAATTGACCTGGGCCCAGCCAGTGAGGCCGGCCTTCACGGCATGGCGCTCGTGATACAGCGGCAGCATCTTGGCCAGATCCTCGATGAATTCCGGCCGCTCGGGCCGGGGACCAACCAGCGACATGTCTCCCCACAAAACGTTGAGAAGCTGAGGGACTTCATCCAGCCGGCTGCGGCGCAGGAACTCGCCCACCGGCGTGATCCGGCTGTCCTTGGCGGCCGCCCAGACCGCACCGCCAGATTCCGCATTCACCCGCATGGTACGCAGTTTCAGAATACGAAAATTGCGGCCGCGCCGGGTTACGCGTTCCTGCCGGTAAAAGATGGGGCCACGATCGCCCAGCCACACCGCTGCCATCGCCAGCAACAGAAATGGTGATACGGGAATGAGGATCGCCAGACTCCCGAGGATGTCGAAGCCGCGCTTGAAAGCCGCGGTCAACCTGCCGGTGCGGAAGCCTTCGGAATACAGCATCCATGCCAGGTCCAGCCGCTTGATATCGATGCGGCAGACTTCTTTCTCCAGGAAGCTGGAATATTCGGAGACCGGATAGCCAGCGGCCCTGCAGGTGATGAGCGACTTCAACGCCATGCCGCGCCGCTCGTCCGGCGCGACCACGATCTCGTCGGCGCGCGCCCGGCTGGCGACTTTCATAAGATTGCTGGACGCGACGATGATGCGGTTGGCGGTGTCTTCCGCCAAGCGCGGATCGATTTCGCCAAAGCCGTCTTCATGCACGAAGGTGAGATCATATTGCCAGTAGCGGCCCTGGGTACGTAGAATCCAGACCAGATCCCAGGCGCGCTTTCCCGCACCGATGATGAGCAAGCGGGTGCGGAATATCGAATGGCGCCGGAGCGAAACGAATGCGAGACGCGCCAGCGTGGCACAGGCGGTAAAGCAGATCACGCCCGCAATGCAGAGCGACAGCGAGAAGGTCCATCCCAGAATGACCGTGACCAGGCTGGAGCCGGCGACCGCGATCACCACAATGACCGGAACCCGTTCCAGTGCCTTGGACGTGTCCGCGATGCCGTCACGGCGATAAAGCCCCAGCGCGTAGAAACACAGAAGATTGATCAGCGGGAAGACGAGAAGCTGAAACCAGTTCTGCTGCCAGTCGGCCCCGGCAATCCAAAGCGCCGAAGGCCAGCCGATCGACACCGACAGCAGATCGATCAGAAATAAGGCCCATGCCGGAGTCATTGGATTCGGTCTCAAACATCAAATTGGCCCGCGCCGGTCAGAAACGCTTCGTCGCATCGCGGCAATTGGTTGGAGATTGGGATGGCGGGGTAAATTCCGCGTAAAAAGCACGCGGCGCCCAGGACAAAATCGGGCCTAAATGCCCGAAATGATAGGAAATTTCTGGAATCGCACGGCTATATTCGGAAATCGGAGCCACCGCCTCGGACCACAAGTCACCGGCGAGGGGAATTCAGGACAGAAAATCGGCCACAAGAGCGGCAAAAACATCCGGTCTTTCGACGGGGGCGATATGCCCCACGGGCATCATGGTGACTGCAGCCTGCGCGATGTGTTTGCGGATCTCGCTGCCATGGCCTTCGAACGGCGTCGCGGCATCCTTGCTGCCCGCGATGATGAGGGTCGGCGCTGTGATATGCGCAATCCGATCCAGCAAATCCATGTCGCGAATGGCGGCGCAGCAACCGGCATATCCGTTCGCGTCCAGCGCCAGGAAGCGGGCGCGGATCGCGTCCACCTCTCCCGCATGATCGCGGCGAAATTCTTCGGAAAAGAAGCGCATCATCACGGCATCGACGATCGCCGCCATGCCTTGACTGCGAACCGTGGCGATGCGCGTGTCCCAGGTCTGCCGGTCCATGCGCGCCGAGGTACAGGCCAGAA